>DATDHV010000001.1:0-3932 GCA_036521395.1 Steroidobacteraceae bacterium
CCGGCCAAACCCATCGCGTCATAGACATCATGTGCCGCCAACTCCCAAGGGATCGAAGAATTGTACACTAGCCGCCCGTCGGTATTTCGCCGCGCCTCCCGGCAGCTCCCCGCGTGAGTGTCTATCCCTTCGCGCACTTCATGATCAGTGCCGCGGCCGCAGCCCAGTTTCCACACGATGCGGGCGCGGAAGTGGCCATCGTCGGACGCTCCAATGCCGGCAAATCCAGCGCCATCAACGCCATCACGGCACGGCGCAGTCTCGCGCGCACCAGCAAGACGCCCGGCCGCACGCGGCTGCTGAACTTCTTCGAGCTCTCGCCCGGAGCGCGCCTGATCGATCTGCCCGGCTATGGTTATGCCGCAGGGGCGCGTTCCGAGCGCGCGGGCTGGGCCGCGCTGGTGCAGGGGCTGGCGCCGCGGCGCTCGCTGCGCGGATTGCTGCTGGTAGTCGATGCCCGCCGCGGCATCCTGCCCGGGGACCTGCAACTGCTCGGGTGGGCGCACAGCCTCGGGCGGCCGGTCCATGTGCTGCTATCCAAGTCCGATCAGCTCAAGCGCGCCGAGGCGCCGCGGCTGCTGGCCGAATCGCAGGCCACGCTCGAGCGGCTGGCCGGACGCGGCACGGCGCAGTTGTTCTCGGCGCATACCGGGGCCGGCCTGGCCGAGGCCCGGGCGCGACTGGACGCGTGGCTGCTCGAGGGCAGCTCAAATGCAGAAGTCCAAAAAGAAAGCCCCGGCAGTACTAGGCAGTAGCCACCGGGGCCAGTCCAAGCACGATGCGGGTCTCGACGCATCGTGCTTTACCCGCCTAGGGAGGGAAGCGGGGAGTGCAGTGCACTCGTAAGGTAAGAGCGCACGAGGCGGCAATAAGTTCGCTGCCCCCACCTGAATTTTTGTTAACTTTCCACTGGTGATTCAAAGGGTTGAATCACTAATTGTTGCGTCTGCGCTACAAAAACGCCCAGGTCAGGCCGATCGTGGCCAGCCCCATGTCGCTGGCGTGCGAAACCTCGAACCGCTCATATTCGACCCGCGCCCCCAGATTGCCCCAGCTCGTGCCGGCGCCGAAACCGTACGCGACGTTGGCGCCGGTGCGGTGAAAAGACAGGAACGGCGACTGTGCATCGGTGCGCCACTGCGCCACTCCGAGCTTGCCGAAGACATCGACCACCGGGATGGGCAGGAAGCCGACCGCGAACAATCCCTCGGCATCGGTGTTGGCGAAATTGATGCCGCCGTAGGCGCGGCCGAAATTGGTGTAGCTGAGCTCGGCGCCGAGCACGCTGAGCGGGCGAAACCCGAGCGAGAATTCATAGCCGGTCTCATCGCCGCGAACATTGAACGTGCTGGTGTCAAATTTCTGCTGCGAGGACCCGATCGATCCGCCGGCGTAGAAGCCGGTGTCGGCCGCCGCCGCCGGCACACTGGCGAGCAGGGCGAGAGTGGCGAGGAACGGTGAAGCTTTGGGACGGCTGTTCACGTGAGGTTAATGACCTCTCCGGCGCGGATCGGTTCCGTCAATGCGCCTGGTCCCAGTTCATGCCGCTGCCGACCTCGACCTTGAGCGGCACGGCGAGGTAGGCGGCCCCGCTCATGCGCTCGCCGAGCGCGGCGCGTGCCTGCTCGAGGAAGTCCTCGCGCACCTCGAGCACGAGCTCGTCGTGCACCTGCATGATCAGGCGCGCCGGAGCCTGCGTCTCCCGGCACCACTGATCGACGCTGATCATGGCGCGCTTGATGATGTCGGCCGCCGTGCCCTGCATGGGCGCGTTGATGGCGCTGCGCTCCGCGTACTGCTGCATGGCGCGGTTGCGCGAGCGGATCTCCGGCAGGAACAGCCGCCGCCCGAACACCGTCTCGACGAAACCGTCCTGCCGTGCCTGCTCGCGCGTGGCCTCCATGTAGCGCCGCACGCCCGGGTAGCGCGCAAAGTACAGGTCCACGTAGCTCTGCGCCGCGGCGCGCGGCACTCCGAGCTGGCGTGCCAGGCCGAAGGCCGACATGCCGTAGATCAGTCCGAAGTTGATGGCCTTGGCCGAGCGGCGCTGATCGCTCGACACCTGCTCGAGCGCCACGCCGAACACTTCCGCCGCGGTGGCCTGGTGAATGTCCCGGTCCTCGGCGAAGGCACGCAGCAGGCCCTCATCGCCCGACAGGTGCGCCATGATGCGCAGCTCGATCTGTGAATAGTCCGCAGCCAGCAGACGGTAGCCGGGCGCGGCGATGAAGGCCTGGCGGATGCGGCGTCCCTCGGGTTTACGGATCGGGATGTTCTGCAGGTTCGGATCGGTGGAGGACAGTCGTCCGGTGGCGGCCACGGCCTGGTGATAGCTCGTGTGCACGCGCTGGGTCACGGGATTGATCTGCTCGGGCAGCTTTTCGGTGTAGGTCGAGCGCAGCTTGGCCAGGCCGCGGTATTCCAGGATCAGCCGCGGCAGCGCGAAGCTCGCGGCCAGCTCCTCGAGCACATCCTCGGCCGTGGAGGGCGTGCCGGAAGGGGTCTTGCGCATCACCGGCAACTGCAGCTTCTCGAACAGGATCTGCTGCAGCTGCTTGGGCGATTCGATATTGAACACCGTCCCGGCCTCGCGGTGCGCGAGTGCCTCGAATTCGCGCATGCGCACCAGCAGCTCGCCGCTCTGGGCCAGCAGCATGTCGCGATCGATCAGCACGCCGTGCCGCTCCATGCGCTGCAGCACCGGCACCAGCGGCTGTTCGATATCGCGGTAGAGCTGCGCCAGGGCCGGGTACTGCTCGAGCCTGGGCCAGAGCGCCCGGTGCAGCCGCATGGTCACGTCGGCGTCCTCGGCCGAGTACTCGGCGGCCTGCTCGACGCCGACCTGATTGAAGCCGATCTGCTTGGCGCCCTTGCCGCACAGGTCCTCGAAGTGAATGGTGCGCAGGCCGAGGTAGCGCTCGGCCATCGAATCCATGTCGTGGCGCGTGGCGGTGCTGTTGAGGATGTAGGACTCGAGCATGGTGTCGAAGCGCTGGCCCTTGAGCGCTATGCCGTAATTCTCCAGCACGTGCATGTCGAATTTGAGGTGCTGGCCGAGCTTGCCGCGATTCGGATCCTCGAGCAGCGGCCGCAGTCTCTCCAGTACGTGCGTGCGCTCGAGCTGCACCGGGGCGCCGGGATAGTCGTGCGCCAGCGGCACGTAGGCGGCCCGGCCGGGCTCGATACAGAACGAGATGCCCACGATCTCGGTGCGCATGTAGTCGAGGCTGGTGGTTTCGGTATCGAAGGCGAACAGCTCCGCCCCGGCCAGCGCCTCGCACCAGCGCTCGAGGCCCGCCTCATCGAGGAGGGTCTCGTAGTCGCGCGGCAGGCTGGCGAGCGCGGCGGCCTGCGGATCGCTCGGGACCGGGATGGCCAGCTCTGCCGCCACGACCACGCCGGGTCCGATCGCCACGCCAGAAGCCACGGTGAGCGTGTTGGCCGCCGCGCCGCCCGCTGCGCCGGCGCT
Source organism: Steroidobacteraceae bacterium (assembly GCA_036521395.1). Taxonomy (GTDB): domain Bacteria; phylum Pseudomonadota; class Gammaproteobacteria; order Steroidobacterales; family Steroidobacteraceae; genus FEN-1191. The sequence goes on from DATDHV010000001.1 coordinate 3,470, forward strand.
GTCGAGCGCGCGCGCCTGCGCGGCCGACTCGAGCTGCAGCAGCAGGGTGCGCAGCTCGAGCGCGCCGTAGATCTCGCGCAGCTTCGCGGGATCGGCCTCGCGCCGCTTGAGCTCGAGATGATCGAGCGGCAGTGCCAGATCGGTGCGGATGGTCGCGAGCTGGCGCGAGAGTTCGAGGATTGCCAGTCCGGCGCGCAGGTTCTCGCCGACCTTGCCCGGAATCTCCGCGACGTGCGCGAGCAGGCCGTCGAGCGTGCCGTAGGTGTTGAGCCACTTGGCGGCGGTCTTCGGTCCCACCTTGTCGATGCCGGGGATGTTGTCCGAGCTGTCGCCCACCAGCGCGAGGTAATCGATGATCTGCTCCGGAAAGACGTCGAACTTCGCCTTCACGCCGGCGCGATCGAGCACCGTACCGCTCATGGTGTTGATGAGCGTGATGTGCTCGTCGACGAGTTGCGCCATG
>DATDHV010000002.1:0-10394 GCA_036521395.1 Steroidobacteraceae bacterium
TGTGCGGCGGCATCGTGCGCATCGCGCTCGAGCTCCTGCAGCGCCGCCCGTTCGAGCTGCTTGAGCGCCGCGGTCTCGGCCAGCGTGCCCTGCCCCGCAGCCAGCTCGATGTCCACCGCCGCGCACACCTCCACCCCTTCCGAGGTCTGGCGGGTGCTCAGGATGACCGCATCCGGACCCTGCTCTTCGCGGATGGTGCGCAGTGCACTGCGCATATCGGCCGCGACGTAGCGCTTCATCTTCATGAGCGTTGCATCTCCATCTTGAACTCAGCGACCCACTGCGGCCACGAGGCGCACGCGCCGGTTATCGGGAATTTCGTTCCAGGCCAGCACGTGCAGGCTCGGCACCGTGGCGCGCGTGAAGCGCGCCAGGGTGGTGCGCAGCTGCGGCGCCACCATGAGCACCGCCGCTTCGTTCGAGGCCTCCTGGCGCTGCGCCGAATCGGCCAGCTTGGACTGCAGCCGCTCGGCCAGACCCGGCTCGAGCGCGGCATTGCCGGCCGCCTGTCCCTGCAGCGTCGACTGCAGGAGCTGCTCGAGATCGGGCTCGAGTGTGATGACCGGCAGCTCCGCGCCGCTGCCGACGATGTCCTGCACGATCTGGCGTCCGAGCGCGATGCGTACCTGTGACTGCAGCACCGCTGGATCCTGAGTGCGCGCGGCATGCTCGGCCAGCGTCTCAACGATGGCGCGAAGGTTGCGGATCGGTACGCGTTCGGCCAGCAGGCCCTGCAGCACGCGTACCACCACGCCGAGCGGCAGCGCCTTGGGCACCAGATCCTCGACCAGCCGCGGCGCCGTCTTGGCCAGCCCGTTCAGCAGGTGCTGCACCTCTTCGTGGCCGAGCAGCTCGTGGGCGTGAGCCTGGATCACGCTGCTCAGATGCGTCGCGATGACGGTGCTGGCATCGACCACGGTGTAGCCGAGCGTCTGTGCATGCTCGCGCTTGGCGGGCTCGATCCAGACCGCCTCCATGCCGAAGGCCGGGTCGCGCGTCTCGATGCCCGGCGGCTTGCCGAACACGCGGCCGGGATTGATCGCGAGCTCGCGGTCCGGATACACCACGCCATCGGCCAGCACCACGCCGGCAAGGCTGATGCGGTAGGCGTTGGGCGAGAGCTCCAGGTTGTCGCGGATGTGCACGGACTGCACCAGGAAGCCCAGTTCCTGCGAAAGCTTGCGGCGCACGCCGCGGATGCGCGCCAGCAGTTCTCCGCCCTGTCCCTTGTCCACCAGTGGCACGAGCCGGAAGCCGACCTCGACGCCGATCAGGTCGACCGACTGCACATCGTCCCAGGACAGCTCGCGCTGCTCGGCCGGAACGGCCGCCGCAGTCGCCGCGGCCGCGGCCGGTGCCGCCGCCAGCAGCCGCGCGCGCCGGCGCAGCAGCCACGCGCCGCCGCCGCAGGCCGCGGCGAAGGTCAGGAAAGCCGCATTCGGCATGCCCGGTATGAGCCCCATGACGCCGAGCACGCAGCTCGCGACCGCGAGATTGCGCGGCTGGCGCAGCAGCTGCTTGGACAGCTCGCCGCCGAGGTCCTGCGCCTTGGACATGCGCGTGACGATGATGGCAACGCCGGTCGAGAGCAGCAGCGCGGGAATCTGCGCCACCAGCCCGTCGCCGATGGTCAGCAATGTGTAGACGTGGGCGGCATCGGTGAAAGCCATGCCGTGACTGAGCGTGCCGATGGCCAGGCCGCCGACGATGTTGATGATCAGGATCAGGATGCCGGCAGTCGCATCGCCGCGCACGAACTTGCTGGCGCCGTCCATCGAGCCGTAGAAGTCCGCTTCGGCGCGCACTTCCGCACGCCGCAGCCGCGCCTCGTCCTGGTTGATCAGGCCGGCGTTGAGGTCGGCATCGATGGCCATCTGCTTGCCGGGCATCGCATCCAGGGTGAAGCGCGCACTGACCTCGGAGATTCGGCCAGCGCCCTTGGTCACCACCACGAAGTTGATGATGGTCAGGATCGCGAACACCACGATGCCGACCGCATAGTTGCCGCCGACCACGAACTGCCCGAAGGCCTCGATGACATGCCCGGCCGCCGCGGTGCCTTCGTGCCCGTGCAGCAGCACCACGCGCGTGGAGGCGACGTTGAGCGCCAGGCGCAGCAGGGTGGCCAGCAGCAGTACGGTGGGAAAGATGCCGAAATCCAGCGGCCGCGAAACGTTGACGACCGCCATGACCACCAGCACCGAGAGGGCGATGTTGAACGTGAACAGCACGTCCAGCGCCAGCGGCGGCAGCGGCAGAATGACCATGGCGAGCACCGCCAGCAGCAGCAGCGGCGCGCCCACACCCCGCTGCAATACCAGCCGCAACAGCCCGGCCGAGCTGCCCGCGGCAGCGGTCGCCGGCACGCTGGCGGCCCCACGCGTGCCGCTCGGCGCGCTGCCCGGCGCCCCGCCCGTGGCAGCGGCTGCCGCCGGACCGGCAACGAGGGCACCCCGGTTGATCGTGAGTTCAGCCATGTGAGCCTGGAGGAGCAATTCTCGTGCCGCGGCAGGGCGACAAATAACCGGCGCGCCGGCACGCGACGCGCGTCACAGAACGGGCCGGCTGAGCGTCATTCCGCGGGTAGTTCGACCGTCGGCGGCCGGGGCGAGGGGCCGCCCTGACGGCGCGCCGTGCGAAGCTGGTAGACGTACGTCAGGACCTTGGCGACTGCGGCATAGAGGCGCGCGGGAATGGCGTCCCCGAGCTCGCAGTGCGCGTGCAGCGCCCGCGCCAGCGGCGGCGCCTCCACGATCGCCACCTTGTGCTCCAGGGCGATCTCGCGGATGCGCAGCGCAATGAGATCCTGTCCCTTGGCAACCACCACGGGGGCGCGCATGCGCGCGTCGTCGTAGCGCAGCGCGACCGCGTAGTGCGTCGGGTTCGTGATCACGACATCGGCCTTCGGCACTTCCTGCATCATGCGCTTGCGCGCCATGGCCTGCTGCACCCGCCTGACCCGCGACTTCATCTCCGGATTGCCCTCGCTCTCCTTGTTCTCCTCGCGGATCTCCTGACGACTCATGCGCATGGCCTGATGGAACTGCCACAGCGCCAGCGGCACGTCGATGATGGCGATCACCGCCAGCGCGCCGCCCAGTGCGATCAGCGCCGAGCCGCACAGCGTCAGCGCATGACTGACCGCGACCGGCGCGGGCTCGATGTCGAGCATGGAGAAACTGTGGAACTGCTTGCGCAGCACGACCACCGCCACCAGCGCCACCAGCAGCACGCGCGCCAGCGCCTTGCCGAGCTCGATCAGTCCGCGCACCGAGAACACGCGCCCGAATCCGGCCACCGGGTCCAGGCGCGCGAAGTCGGGCACCAGGGCCTGCGAGCTGAAGGTCCAACCGCCGATGGCGAGCGGCGCCAGGATCGCGGCCGCCAGCAGCAGGCCCAGCACCGGCGCGGCGGCCAGTCCGGCCGCGGCAGCCGCGTGTCCGAGGCGCAGCAGCATCTGTGCATCGTCGAATCCTTCGGGTCCGCGCATCGACAGTCCATCGCGCATGACCGCCAGCAGCCGGCCGCCGATCGCGGATCCCAGGCCATAGAGTGCCAGGCCGCCGACCAGGACCACGGCCGCGGCGTTGAGGTCGCGCGAGCGCGGCACCTGCCCCTTGGCGCGCGCGTCATCGAGCCGCTTCTGTGTCGGGCTCTCGGTCCGCTCGCGATCGTCCAGATCGGCCACGGCCTACGGGCCCCCGAGCAGCAGCTGCATGAACTGGAATGCCGAGCTCAGCAGTCCGGTCAGCACGGTCTGTATGCCGGGCAGGCCGAGCAGCACGATCACGAAGCCGAAGATGAGCGTCACCGGAAAACCGACCGCAAACAGGTTCAGCGCCGGCGCCGCGCGGCTGGTGACGCCGAAGGCCAGATTGATGACCAGCAGCGCCGTCATGCCGGGCAACGCCACACGCAGCGCGCCGAGGAACAGCTGGTCGCCCCAATCAGCCAGGGCGTGCACCGCCCCGGCGCTCAGGCCCACCGGTCCCACCGGCAGGCTGCGAAAGCTCCCGACCAGCGTGTCGATCAACGCAATGTGGCCGTTGAGCGCGAGGAACACCAGGATTCCGAGCAGGGTGTAGAACTGCCCCAGTGCCGGCGTCGTGACCCCGCGCAGCGGGTCTATGTTGAAGGCAAAGCCCAGCCCCATGCCGTTCGCCAGGATCTGGCCGCCGAGTGTCAGGGCATCGAACATCAATTGCAGCGCAAAACCGAGCGCGATTCCGATCACCATCTGTTCGACGGTGGTGATGATGCCGTCTGCCGACAGCAAGGACAGTCCCTCGGTGTGCGGGATCATGGGCAGCGCCACCACCGTCATCGCGCCGGCCAGCACGATGCGGATGCGCGGGGGTACGTACGCGGCGCCGAACATCGGCGCCACCATCAGGCACGCGCCGATGCGCAGGAACGGCCACAACGCGCCGCCGATCCAGCCCTCGATCTGCGGGTAAGTCAGTACCGGCACCACGGCCGGTCAGCCGATCAGGGACGGGATGCTTTCGATCAGCATGCGCGTGTAGCCCACGAGCTGGTTGAGCATCCACGGTCCGGCGATCACCAGCGTCGCGGCGATGCCGATCAGTTTGGGGATGAACGACAGCGTCATCTCGTTGATCTGCGTTGCCGCCTGGAAGATGCCGATCAGTATTCCGATCAGAAGGCCCACCAGCAGCATGGGTGCGGCCAGCATCAGCGTCATCTCCAGGGCGCGCTGGCCGATCGTCATCACCGTTTCGGGTGTCATGCGCCTCCCCTAACGGTAGAAGCTCGATGCCAGGGAGCCCATGACCAGCGACCAGCCGTCGACCAGCACGAACAGCATGATCTTGAACGGCAGGGAAATCAGCACCGGCGAGAGCATCATCATGCCCATCGACATCAGCACGCTGGCGACCACCAGATCGATGATCACGAAGGGAATGAACAACAGGAAGCCGATCTGGAAGGCCGTCTTGAGCTCGCTGGTGACGAACGCCGGCACCAGCAGCGTCAGCGGCACGTCCTGCGCAGTCGCAAAGCCCTTGCCGCCCGAGATGCGCACGAAGGCGGCAATGTCACTCTCGCGTGTCTGCTCGAGCATGAAGGTCTTGAGGGGTGCGACGCCGCGCTCGAGCGCCGTGGTGGTATCCATGCTGCCGGCCATGTACGGCACCACCGCATCGGTACGGATCTTGTCGATCACCGGCGACATCACGAACAGCGTCAGGAACAGCGCCAATCCAACCAGCACCTGGTTGGGCGGCGTCTGCCCGGCGCCGATGGCCTGGCGCAGGATCGACAGCACGATCACGATGCGCGTGAAGGCCGTCATCATGAGCAGCGCCGCGGGCAGCAGTGTGACCGCCGTCATCAGCGCGAGCAGCTCGATGGTCAGCGTGTAGGTCTGTCCCCCGCCGCTGCTCTGCACGGCCACCGCCGGTATGCCGGGCGCCGCCGCGCTCACGACGAGCGGCGCAAACAGCAGCAGCGCGGCCAGATACTTGGCGCCGACGCGCTTCATTTACCCAGACTCTTGAGCAGCAGCGACTTGAAACTGGGCCGTGGCGTGCTGTCGGGCGCATTCGAGCTCGCCGTGAGCGGGGCGGCATTCGCGGCACCGGTCGCATCCACTACGTACAGGGTGCGGACGTTGCCGGGCGCCACACCGACCAGAACCTGCCGCTCGCCCACGCGCAGCAGTACCGCCCGCTCGCGCGTACCGAGCGAAACCTGCGCCAGCACCTCCAAGCCGCTCGCCGGCACACCGCTCACGCCGCGCAGCCGTCGTGCCAGCCACGCCAGCGCCAGCACGGCGCCCACCACCAGTACCATCGCGACGGTGACCCGCAACGTGCTGCCCGCCGCGCCCGGGACGCCCTGCGTCATGGGCGCCGCAAACGGCGCGGCCGCAGCACGGGCCATATGGGCGGCGCCCATGAGCACGGCCGAGGCCGCAATAATGCGGCGCGTACGCTGGGCAGCTCCGCTTCGTGGTATGTGGTTCAAAGGCTCGCAGCTCTCCGCGCAGAATCGGCGCACGGATCAGAGCAACGCGCGTGCCACGTACTCGAGCGCGCGCCTAAGTCATTCTGCGGATTTGATTTGCAGTGCTCGGCGCGCCGTGATGCGCATCACAGGCCGCCGCCACGCGCGGCACGCTGCCGGATATTTGGCGCGCCCTGTCGCCTGTTGCCGACAAGGCGGCATTGTGCACGCACACGTCAACCGATCCCACCCTGAGGCGCTTAGCGCGTCAATGTCGGCTAACAAGCATGGGGTCCCGATCATGAAAGCCAGCGATCTCAAATACGCCGCCTGCATCGCCGCCCTCGCCACCCTCAGCGCCTGTGGGGGCGGTTCCTCGGACATGGGCTCCGCCTCGGCCTCCGGCAACGCCACTGTCCAGACCGGCACCGTGCCGTTGATCGTGAGCGATGCCTCCTCGGAAGATTGGGCCACCATCGGCGTCAAGGTTCTCGCCATCGCACTCGTGCCGCAGGGCGGCGGCAGCGATGTCACCGTCTATTCCGCGCCCTCGCCCGCACCTTATGTCAATCTCGCACAGCTCGATCAGCTTGGCGAGATACTCGGCAACGTATCGGTGCCGGTGGGCACCTACACCGGCGCGCTGATCACGGTGGGCGGCAATCCGGGCGACGTCATGCTCACGGTCGCCGCCGATCCGGAAACCGGCTTCAGCCTGGCGCCGGCGACAGCGGTGGCGCCGGCGGACATCGAGATTCAGCACACCCAGGGCAGCTCGCCGAACATGGTCGTGCCCATCGCCGTGGTTTTCGCCTCACCGCTGGTCGTGACGACCTCCCAGAACGACGCGCTCGATCTGGAATTCGATCTGGCGCACCCGGCATTCATCGTCGGCCACATGCCGCCTGGCGCCAGCAGCACCCAGTGGGCCGTCAACTTCACGGGGCCGGTGCGGCGCCGGTCGGTCGCCAACATCAGGCGCCTGGTACTGCGCCACACGTACGGCACCGTCACCGGCATCGCCAGTGACAACTCGTCCATCACCATCACCAAGGATTACCCGACGCTGCCCGCGCAGTCTCCCGAGACCGCGATCAGCGGTATGCAGTCCCTGACAATTGCGGCCGACGCCACCAACGGCACGCTGTTCTACGACGTGGACGCCAAGACCCGAACCACGATCATGAACTTCGCCAGCGAGACGGGCCTGAGCGGAAAGTTCGTGCGCATCGCGGCGCGTTATCAGGAGAACGGCACGCTGGTGGCAACGCGGATCTGGGCCAGCAGCACTTTCGCCGACGTCTGGCTGAGCCCTGAAGGCCACGTCCTGCACGTCAACGCCAGCACCGACGTCGTCACCATCGAGAATGAGTCGGGCGTCGGCGTGCCGATGGTGGTCGACGCCAATACGCAGTTCTACTTCCGCCAGCCCGCCAATCCGGCAGCCGATGCGACCCCGATTGGCACCGGGCCCTCCTTCCTCACGAGCGAGGATCTGGTGCGTGGCTTCAAGGTGCATGCCAGCGCGGTCGATCCGCTGGCCACGCCCATGGTGGCGCAGAGCATCGACATCGAGACGGCGGCCTATTCGGGCGCGATCTCGCAGGCCAACAGCACCGGTTTCATGTACACGCACGATTTCCCGCACGCCAGCGATGACTATGCCGTCACGCTGGACTACATCAGCGCGTCGAGCGCGAACGGCAGCGACGCGAGCGGTGCCGCCATCAGCGGCTACAAGTGGTGGAACTTTGCCTACCCGACGCTGGTGGACTGGGGCAGCAGTGCAATCGGCGATTTCGTGGCCGCGACCGACGGCAGCGTCAGCTTCGGCGGCACCACGGCGATGCTACCCGTCTGGGGCGTGAGCTACGCCACGTGGGCGGATCCGGCTAATGTCACCGGCTGGAGCGCGGCCGCCACCATACTCGAGCCCGTACCGGTGCCGGCCGTCTCGGTGGCAACCGGTCTGGCCGCCAGCGGCAATGTGTATGCCTTCACGACCAGCGCTGTCGGGGGCACTCAGCCGGTCACCGTGGATGTCGACAATGGCAGCGGCGAGGCGACTCTGGTGTACCAGGTGGATTACAGCAACGGCATCGTCACGGTGAGCCCAATCGACCTCACCACCGCCGCCGGGCTGGCGACGCTCACCAACGGCCTGGCCGTTGGCACGAGGGTGACGCTGTCCGGCGTGCCGCAGAGCGATGGTACCTTCAAGGCCTACGTGCTGACGTACTTCACCAACACGACCCCCACGAGTTGAGGCCGGGGGAAGTGCGCGGCGGGCAGGCTCAGCCCAGCGCCGCTTGCAGCATTTCAATGTCGGTCTGCGACTCGAGCATGATGCGCACGAATGCCGAGTCGCTCAGGCCCAGCGCCTGGGCGGCGGGTATCTGCGCCAGCGCCGCGTCATCGGCGCAGTTGTTGGCCATCTGCGTGGCGACCGCGACCGCCACGATCAGCAGGTCCTGCAAGTCCGGATCTCCGGCGTGGCTGCGAGCGGTTTCATACTGGCCGCCCACGGCACCGGCGAGTTCCTCGCCCAGCTTCCAGTTCTCGATCAGCGCCTGGCCGATGCTCGGGTGCCAGTTGCGCAGCTCCTCACTGTCGTAGCCCAGCGAGGCGGCCTGGGCCTTGGGCGTGCGCGCGAGAATGTAGATCTTGCCGATGTTGTGCAGCAGTCCGGCCAGCATCGCCTCATCGGCGCGGACCCGACGCGATTCCTTGGCCATGGCATGGGCCAGCGCGGCGACGCGGACGCCTTCGTGCCAGCAATGGTCGAGGCTGGCGCGGATGTGCGTCAGCTCAGTCGCGCGGCGTAGCTGGGCGGTGGCATAGGCCAGAGCAGCGGTGCGGATGTTCTCATGGCCGATGCGCGTCACGGCGATCTTCAGATCGGTGACCCGCCCGTCGCCGCGATGCAGCAAGGTCGAGTTGGCCATCGTCAATATGCGGGCGGCCAAGCCGGCATCGGAGCTGACCACGCGGGCTATACGCTCTCCCGTGACATTCTCGTCCGATAGCGCCTGCTGCACGCGGGCCGCGGCATCAGGAAAGGAAGGCAGATCCACGCGCCCGGCTGATAATTCCTTGGCCAATTCGCTCACGAACTGGAACAGCGACTGCTGCGTTGTCGCAGTCTGGGTCTGGGGCTGGAGCGTCGCTGCCACGATAGAGGTCTCCTGATCGAATGCCGCCTGATCCGGGTATCGGCGCCCGCCCGTAATTCTTGAGCAGCTACTTGAGCTTGCGGATGCGCTCGGCAGGGCTGATCACGTCCGTCAGGCGGATGCCGAATTTGTCGTTCACCACCACCACCTCACCGTGGGCGATCAGCGTGCCGTTGACGTACACATCCAGGGGCTCGCCGGTGGCCCGATCCAGCTCGACCACCGAGCCCTGGTTGAGCTGCAGCAGGTTGCGGATGCTGATGCGGCTGCGGCCCACTTCCATGGACAGCGTGACCGGAATATCCAGCACCACGTCGAGGTTCAGCTCGCGGCTGGTGCCGGCCTCGGGCGCCTCGGGCTTGAGATTGCCCAGCTCCGCCGGTTGTGGGTCTATGGCCTTGGCAGTTTGTGTGCTCATGATTTGCTCACCACGACATTACCTAATATGGGCGCCCGGCGCCGATTCACTCGTTGGGAAACCTTGACGGCCTGCTGGCCGCGCGACGCGCCGTAGCCGCCGCGCAGCACCGGCACGCCTTCGGCGAACAGCGTGACCTCGCCGTCGAAATCGCAGGGGATGACGTCGCCCGGCTTGAGATCGACCAGGCGGCCGACCGTCAGCGTGGCATGACCGAGTACCGGCAGGAGCTCGATCTCCGCGTCCTCGATCTCCTGGCGCAGGGTGCGGTTCCAATTCTCGTCGTGCTCCATGCGGTCGCTCTGCATGCCGGAATCCAGCAGATCGCGGATCGGCTCGATCATCGCGTATGGCATGGTCACGTGCAGCTCGCCGCCGCCGCCGTCGAGCTCGATCTTGAACGCGGTCACGACCACGATTTCCGAGGGGCTGACTATGTTGGCGAAGTGCGGATTGATCTCCGAATTGAGATACTCGATCTTGATCGGGTTGCAGACGCTCCAGGCCTCGGTCAGGTCGGCGAATGCCTGGCGCAGCACCATCTGCACGATGCGCCCCTCGGTCAGGGTGAATTCGCGGCCCTCGATCTTGGCATAGCGGCCGTTGCCGCCGAAGAAATTATCGACGATGGCGAACACCAGCGTCGCATCGAGCGTCAGCAGCGCGGTCCCGCGCAGCGGATTGACCTTGATCATGTTCAGGCTCGACGGCACGTGCAGGTTCTGCACGTACTCGCTGAACTTCTGCACTCTCACGGGGGCGACGGCGATCTCCGGCGTGCGCCGGATCATGTTGAACAGACCGATGCGGAACAGGCGCGCGAAACGGTCATT
>DATDHV010000003.1:0-6994 GCA_036521395.1 Steroidobacteraceae bacterium
ACTGCCAGGCTAGTGTCTGCGGTTCCTTCCTGCTAAACCATGGCGATGCTCAACCGGACGTCGCGACGCTGCCGTGGGCTGCTGCCCGTGCGATTCGTGTCGGCAGTCATGGCGTGCTGGCTGGCCGGGACCGCCCCGGCCGCCCCGGCCCCCGCGGGTCGCGAGGTGTTGCCGGGCACCGTGACGCCCGATCACTACCGCATCGACGTCACACCCGATGTCCAGGCGCTGACTTTCAGCGGCTCGGTGCAGATCGATATCAGCGTGCACGCGGCCACCGACGCCATCGTGCTCAACGCCGCCGATCTCGTCATCGACAGTGCGGCCCTCTCGGGCTCGGCGCGCGCCCCCGCCGTCCGCTACGACCGCCAATTGGAGCGGTTGACGCTCGCTCTCGGCCAAACGATCGCTCCCGGCGTCTATACGCTGAGTCTCGCCTACCACGGCAGGATCTACCGGCAGGCCTCGGGCCTGTTCGCGCTCGACTACGACACGCCGCACGGCAAGGCGCGCGCGCTGTTCACGCAGTTCGAGGATGCCGACGCCCGCCGCTTCGTGCCGTGCTGGGACGAGCCGGCTCTCAAGGCCACGTTCGAGCTCACCGCCACGGTGCCCGCGGATCGAATGGCGGTCTCGAACATGCCGGTGGTATCGACGACACCGCTGCCCGGCGCGCGCGCGCGCGCGCGCGTGCGGTTCGCGCCTACCCCGCGCATGTCATCGTACCTGCTGTTCTTCGGCCTGGGTGATTTCGAACGCGTGCATCGAGTGGTCGATGGCGTGGACGTGGGCGTCGTGGTCAAGCGCGGTGATACGGCGAGCGCGGCCTACGCGCTCGATGCGGCGACGCGTGTGCTGAGCTACTACGACGACTACTTTGCCATCCCCTATCCCCTGCCCAAGCTCGACCTGATCGCGGGCCCGGGTTTGAGCGTGTTCTTCGGGGCCATGGAGAACTGGGGCGCCATATTCTATTTCGAGGACGAGCTGTTGATCGATCCGCGCATCGCCACGCAGGCCGACCGGCAGCGCGTCTCTGTCGTGGTGTCGCACGAGATGGCGCACCAATGGTTCGGCGATCTGGTGACCATGGCATGGTGGGACGACCTGTGGCTCAACGAGGGGTTCGCCTCGTGGATGCAGAACAAGGCCGTGGACCACTTTCACCCGGAATGGAACATCTGGCTGCAATCGCTCGACGCCAAGCAGCGTGCCATGCTGGAGGATGCACGCGCGGGCACGCATCCGGTCATCACGCCGATCAGCGCTGTGCGGCAGGCCGACAGCGCGTTCGACAGCATTACCTACTGGAAGGGGGCGCAGGTGATCCGCACGCTCGAGTCCTATCTCGGCGAGGAGCCCTTTCGAGCCGGCGTGCGCCGCTACCTGCGCGATCATGCCTATGCCAACGCCGTGACGGATGATCTGTGGCGCGAGATGGATCGCGGCTCGACCAGGCCCATCACGCGCATTGCCCACGATCTCACGTTGCAGGCGGGCGTGCCCATGGTCAGCGAAACCTCGGCCCGCTGCGCCGGCGACATCACGACGCTCGAGCTCGCACAAGGCCGCTATGCCATCGATCCGGAGTCGAGCCGCGCGCGGCTCTGGCACGTGCCCGCAACGGTAGCGAGCCTGGGCGGCCCGCGCATCAGCGTGGTGCTCGCCGGCGCAGCGCCGCGGCCGGTGCAGGTGCCGGGCTGCGGTGCGGTGATCCTGAATACCGGCCAGACCGCCTATGCTCGCAGCCGCTATACCGCCGCCGGTCTCGCGGCGCTCGCGGCGCATTTCAAGGCGCTGTCGCCCGAGGATCAACTCGGTTTGCTCAACGATGCCAGCAGCCTCGCCTATGTGGGTGAGCAGAGCATGGCGGAGTTCCTGGATCTGACCCGCAGCGTTCCAACGGACGTCGATGCCGAGGTGGCCACAGCCCTCATAGGTCTGCTGGAGGAACTGTACCGGCTCTACGATGGACTGCCGGCACAGACGGCTTTCCGCGGCTACGCCTTGGGTGTGCTCGGCCCGATCCTCGAGCGCATCGGCTGGGACCCTCACCCAGGCGAAGCCGACAACACCGCGCTGCTGCGCTCGGCTCTGATTCAGGCGCTGGGAGATCTCGGCGACCCAGCCGTGCTGGCACAGGCCAGGCAGCGCTTCGAACGCTACCTGGCCGATTCGACCAGTCTCGATGCCGACACTCGGCGCACGGTGCTCGCGGTGATCGCCGTCAGCGCCGATCCGGCCACCTGGAAGACCTTGCACGGCTTGCTCCATACGGCCCGCAGCCAGATCGAGCGGCAGCAGCTCTATGGCCTGCTGGCCTCGGCGCAGGACCGCGGGCTGGCTCGCCAGGCGCTCGAACTGGCCCTTTCCGGGGAGCCGCCGGCCACCCAGGTGTCAACCATGATCGAAACGGTCGCCCGGCGCCATCCGGCGATGACGCTGGCATTCGCCGTAGCTCACTGGGAGCGGATCGAGCCGCTGCTCGAGCCCGAGAGCAGGTCGGGTTTCGTACCCAAGCTCGCGCTCAATGCCTCGGACCCGCGGCTCATCGGCGTTCTCGACCGCTTTGCGGCCGCCCACATTCCGCCGGGTGCGCGCGAGGATCTGCGCAGGGCCGAATCCGCCGTGCATTACCGCGCCATGATCCGCCGGCAACGCCTGCCCGAGATCGGCCGCTGGCTCCATGCCGGCGCCGGATAGGGGCGGCGGTGCCGCACGGTAGCCGCGATGCGCTGCTGGCGTGGATGCGTCAGTTCGGCCTGCTCATGCTGCTCTACATCGGGACCACGGCGCTGTGCGCCTGGGCGTCGGCGAACCTGGAAGCGCCGAACGCGCTCAGGACGGTACTCATTCTGACGCCCATTCTGCCCGGCCTCGGCCTCATAGGCTTCACGGTGCGCGCCTACCGGCTGTGCGACGAAGGCATCCGGCGGCGCATGCTGCAGGCCGCAGCCATGGCGGCTGTGGTGGTGGCCGTCTTTGCGATGGTCTATTTCTTTCTCGAGCTGCTCGGCATGCCGCGCCTGAGCATGGCCTGGATATCGAACATCATCTGGGCGGTGTTCGTGGCGCAGATGATCGTGCTGATCCGTACCGGAAGATGAAGTCGCGGGCAGCGCCGCCGCGCGCCCCGGGGCGCCTCGAAGTCACTGCTAAGATGGCGTGCGGGCAGCCGCGCGCAAATCGGGAGAGAGATCGTGACCCATGAGTCCCGAAGGAAGAAGATCGTGGTCATCGGCGCCGGCTTCGGCGGCATGGCTGCAGTGCAGGCCCTCAAGCGTGCCGACGCCGACATCACGCTGATCGATCGCACCAATCATCATCTGTTCCAGCCGCTGCTGTACCAGGTGGCTACCGCGGCGCTGTCGCCGGCCGAGATCGCCACCGCCAGCCGCGTGCTGCTGCGTGGCTATGCCAATGCCACCGTGTTCATGGCCGAGGTCACGGGCGTGCAGCCCGAGCGCCGCTGCGTGCAGCTCGACGGCGGCGTGGAAGTGCCGTACGACTTCCTGGTGCTCGCCACCGGTGCGGCCTACAGTTTCTTCGGCCATGATGCATGGGCCGCGCATGCACACGTGCTCAAGACCCTCGATGATGCGCTCTCGATCCGCGAGCGCCTGCTCAGTGCCTTCGAATGGGCCGAGGAGGCCAACGACAGCGAACAGGTCAGACGGCTGCTCACATTCGTCGTGATCGGCGGCGGCCCCACCGGCGTGGAGCTCGCCGGCACCATCGCGGAGCTGGCGCGCTCGACCCTGGTTCGCGACTTCAAGCGCATCGATCCGCGCTCGGCGCGCATACTGCTGTGCGAGGCGGGCAGCCGCCTGCTGTCGGCATTCCCGCAGCACCTGTCGGACTACGCGCTGCGCGCATTGCAGGCGCTGGGCGTGGAGGTGCGACTGAACGAGGCGGTCAGCGACATCGACCGTCATGGCGTGCTGCTCGGGCAGACGCGCATCGAGGCGGGGCTCGTGCTCTGGTGCGCCGGCACCGAGGCGCGGCCCGCGGCGCGCTGGATCGGCGCGGCCGCGGCCCGTAACGGCGCCATCGAGGTGGCGGCGGACTGCTCGGTGCCGGGCTGGCCGGAGATCTTCGCGATCGGCGATGTCGCGAGCTTCAGCGCCGGTCTGCAACGGCCCCTGCCGGGCCTCGCGCCGGTGGCCAAGCAGCAGGGGCGCTACGTCGGCCGACTCATCAGGTCCCGCATCGCCGGAGCGAGCGCGCCCGGGCCGTTTCGCTATCGCGACTGGGGCACCCTGGCGGTCATCGGCCGCTCGCACGCCATCGCCGATTTCGGCAATTTCAAGCTCACCGGCTTTCCCGCCTGGCTCACGTGGTCGCTCGTGCATCTCATGCTGCTGGTGGATTTCCGCAGCCGCGTGGTGGTGTACCTGAACTGGTCGTGGGAGTTCTTCACTTACAGCCGCGGCGCTCGCTTGCTGACCGGAGACTCGCACATGCGGCGGCACCGCGCGCTGGCCAGGATCGACGCCCATGCGGGTTCTGCTCGTTGAAGACGATCGCATGATCGCGCAGGGGCTGCAGACAGCCCTGCGCCAGGACGGCTATACCGTGGATCACATGGCCGACGGCAACAGCGCTGCCGCGGCGCTGCGCACCTCGCGCTTCGATCTCGTGCTGCTCGACCTCGGCCTGCCCGGTCGCGACGGGCTCGAGGTGCTGCGCGAGCTGCGCCGGCGCGGCGATGCGACCCCGGTCATCATCCTGACCGCGCGCGATGATCTCCAGGACCGCATCGACGGCCTCGATGCCGGCGCCGACGACTACATCATCAAGCCGTTCGATCTCGACGAGGTCGGCGCGCGCATGCGCTCGGTGCTGCGCCGCGCGCACGGCCGCGGCGATCCGCGCATCCGTCACGGCGACTTGTGCCTGGATCCGGCCACGCATGCGGTCGAGCGCAACGGTGTGCCGGTGCAGCTCTCGGCGCACGAGTATGCGGTGCTCGAGGCGCTGCTGCAGCGGCCGGGCGCCATCCTGTCGCGTGCGGCGCTGGAGGACCGGCTGTACGGCTGGAGCGCCGAGGTGGAGAGCAACGCGGTCGAGGTCTACATCCACAGCCTGCGCCGCAAGCTCGGCAGCGATACGATCCGCACGCTGCGCGGCGTAGGCTACTTCATCCCCAAAGAATGACCTCGATCCGCGCACGCCTGCTGGTGGCGCTGTTGACGGTGGTTGCCGGCGCCTCGCTGCTGGCGGGGGCGCTGAGCTACCGACGGGTGCTCGCCGAGACCTCGACGCTGTTCGATTACCAACTGCGCCAGATGGCGCTGTCGCTGCGCGCGCAGGTATCACTGGCGCCGCACATCGAGTTGCCGCCGGACCAGGGCGACAGCGACTTCGTGATCCAGATCTGGGATCTGTTCGGGACGCGGGTCTACCTGTCCCGCCCGGGCCTGCCCATGCTCAATCGCGTGGTGCTGGGCTACGAGGACGTGCGGTTGCAGGGCCAGGTGTGGCGGGTCTTTGGTCTGCAGACCGTGGACGGGGTCATCCAGATCGCACAGCCGGTGCGGGTGCGAGCGAGCTATGCGCGCGCCGCGGCGCTGCGCGTGGTCATACCGCTGCTGCTGCTGCTGCCGCTGCTCGCCGTGGCCATCGCCTCGGTGGTGCGGGGTAGCCTGTTGCCGTTGCGGCGCGTCGCGGCCGAAGTGCAGCGCCGCGACGTGCACAGTCTCGCGCCCATTGCCGCAACGGCGCTGCCGCAGGAGATCGCGCCGCTGATCGAAGCGCTCAACCGGCTGCTGGTACGCCTGCAGGCGGCATTTGCCGCGCAGCGCGCCCTGATCGCCGACGCGGCGCATGAGCTGCGCTCGCCGCTGACCGCGCTGCGGCTGCAGCTTCAACTGCTCGACCGGGCCCCCGATGCGGCCGCGCGGCTCGAGGCGCGCGCGGCGCTGGGCGCGGCGGTGGAGCGCGCCATCCACCTGGTCGAGCAGCTCCTGACCCTGGCGCGCAACGAGCCGCGCTCCTCCCCCGGTGAGCTGGCCCTCATGGCGCTCGATGCGGCCGTGGCGGATGCGCTCGGCGACAATCACGCCCTGGCGGCGGCCCGGGACACGGAGCTGCGCCTCGAGGCGCAGCCCGGCGTCATGATCCGCGGTGATCGGGAGGCGCTGCGCGCCCTGGCCCGCAACCTGATCGACAACGCCGTGCGTTACACCCCCCCGGGCGGCCGGGTCCAGGTGCGCTGCAGTGGCACCGCCGAGACCGCGCGGCTCGAGATCCTCGACACGGGCCCGGGCCTCCCGGCGCCGGACCGGGAGCGCGCGTTCGACCGCTTCTACCGACGGGCGGGCACCCCCGAGGAGGGATCCGGGCTGGGGCTGGCCATCGTCAAGGCCATCGCAGACCGCCACGGCGCCCAGATCAGCCTCGCGGACGCCGCCGGCGGTGGACTGCAGGTGACCGTGACCTTTCCGCGCCTCTCTTAAGACTCGCTTAAGCCTTGGCGGCGAAGCTGCGCGGCAGGAAGGCTCGCTGACGGGCTTCATTTCCGAGGAGATTTCGCCATGACACTTCGAAGCAGGAAACTAGCGTGGACGGCGGCCGGCGTGCTCGCCGTCGGCGCCGTTGCGGGCTGGTCCGCGCCGGCGCTGCTGCACACCGCGCAGGCCGCGGACAACGGCGCGGGCGCCACGGCGCCCGCCCCCATCCCTCCGGCCAACGCCCCCAACTACCGCGCGATCGTCGCGCAGAATGCGCCCGCCGTGGTCGGCGTATCGGTCGAGGGACGGATGAAGGTGGCCGGGCCGCCCGATTTCGGCGACTTTTTCGGCTTTGGTTTCGACCCGTTCGGCAATCGCCAGCAGCGGCCGCGCAGCGTGCCCATGCGCGGTCAGGGCTCGGGTTTCATCATCAGCCCGGACGGCCTGGTGCTGACCAATGCGCACGTGGTCAAGGATGCCGACCACGTGGTGGTCAAGCTCACCGACCATCGTGAATACAAGGCCAAGGTGCTCGGCATCGA
>DATDHV010000004.1:0-10188 GCA_036521395.1 Steroidobacteraceae bacterium
GCATCGATCGGGACGGCAACCTGCGCGCCCGCTGGTCGCGCTACGCATTGATCGGCGCGGCCATGCGCTCGGAGCCGGTGGCCACGGCCCGCAGCGGCTTCGCCCGTCGCGTGAGCGCGGCGCTCCAGCCCGATACGGCCCCGGCGCGCGGCACGCGCGCCAGGCGGCTGTTCTGGAGCACGGCGCTGGCCGCATCGTTGGTGGCGGGCGTGGCCGGCCTGTCGATTTCGTTGCTGCGGGATGCGGCGCTGGGGGCTGGTAGCGCCCCCGGCCAGCCGCCGGGCCCGACACAGGAACCGCTGAGTGCCCGCAACACCGCCCCGGCGCCACTGCCGACGCCCGATGCGGCACCGGCGGACAGTAGCGCGGACCAGGCCGAGGTGCTGCTCCCGGGCCAGGGGACCCTGAGTTATGTGACGCCGCGCGGCGCGCGCGGCGGCGTCACGATGTTGCGGACAGAACTGGCCGATTACATCGTCGCGCACAGCGCCTATTCGACGCCGCTGCTGCGGCGGAACGTCTTGTCCGAGCTCGTCACGAGCGAGGACGGCACGGGCATCGTATCGAGCTACACGGATGCGGCTGGCACGGCCCAGGGCACTGCGGCCGGTGGGAGCGATGCGATCAGGTCAGCGTCAGACTCGAGCCGCTAGGTCCTCGCTCCTGCCGGTACTGCTGCGCGCCGTGGGCGGCTGCGCCGCGCTCTGGATCGGCGCCGAGGCGCTGGCCGCCGATGCGCCAGCCGCTGACACGCTTCCCGCCCCGGCCCCCGCCGGCGGCAGTCCCCGGGACTGGATCCTGCGGACCGACCAGGCGCTCTCGAACCGCAACTACGAGGGCGTGTTCGTGCACGAGCACGCCGGGGAGTCCGAGACGCTGCATGTCATTCATCGCGCCGATAGCGAGGGTGCGGCCGAGCGGCTGCAGTCGATGGATGGCTCGGGCCGCGAGTTCGTCCGCAACGGCGCGCGGCTCACCTGTTATCTGCCAGACCAGCGCACGGTCCTGGTGGAGAAGAGCCCGGCTGCGGCGCTGCTGCTGAGCGGTCTGCCGCGGGTCGATGCCGGCTCCGCGGGGCAATACGAGATCAAGGAGCTCGCGCGCACGCGTATTTCCGGCCGCGATGCGCGTCTGATCGCCGTCACGCCGCTGGACCAGCTGCGCTACGGGTATCGGATCTGGATCGATGAGGGCACGGCCATGCCGCTGAAAACGCAATTGCGTGACAGCCGGGGCGGCGTGCTCGAACAGATCGTGTTCACCAGCCTCAAAATGCTTGCGCACATTCCGAACGCCGAGCTCGAGCCGGCTATCGATGCGCGCGCATACCGCTGGCTGCGCCGCGATGCCGAGCCGGTCGACGTGCGCAGCGTGTCGATTTCCTGGCAGGCCGATACCCTGCCGGCCGGGTTTCGCATGACGGCCAGCACGCGACAGATGCTGCCGGCCGGCCCGGTGGAGCACCTGGTGTTCAGCGACGGCCTCGCATCGGTATCGGTATTCATCGAATTGGGCGCCGGCGGCCCGGCGCCGGACCGGGACGATGCCGCGACGCTCGGCACCTCCTCGGCCTACTCCACCGTGGTGCAGGGTCATCGCGTGACCGCGGTTGGCGAGGTGCCGCCCGAGACCGTGCGCGTGATCGCGCAGTCCATACGCAACAGCGGGCCGGCGGCCGACGTGGCCGGCTCGGCCACCGGCGATGCGGCCATGCTCCCGCCCGCGGCTGCGGCGCTGTCACCGGCGGAGCGGGCCCGCGCCGCGCTGGAAGCGGCGGGCGAGGCCTCGGGATCATTGATCTTCGGGCCGGCCGCCGGCCCCAGCCAGCCCAGCGCGCGCGGTCTGGGCATGCGCGGGGCCTTCGCGCAGAGCGGCACGGGCGGCCTTGGCGATGCGCTCGCTCCAGCCGCCCCAGCGGCCGCGCCGGGGTTCGGCGGCCGCGGTCCACGCGGCCATTGAGCACCAGCCCGGCGGGGCGCCACGGCGCACTCACGCTGCTCACGCGCGCCGAGTGCGGGCTGTGCGAGGAAATGCTCGCCGAGCTGCGCGCGCTCGGCGCACGCGCCACGCTGCCGCCGCTGTGCCTCGTCGATGTCGATTCCGATCCGCAATTGCAGCGCCGCTACGGCCTGCGCGTGCCGGTACTGCTGCTCGATGGCGATGTGATCTGCAGTCACCGCCTCGACGCCGAGGAGCTGCTGAGGATGCTGCGCCGGCCTTGAGGCTATAATCCGCGCGCCCCGCTCCCGGGGCAGTCAAGTCGCCTGATGCAACGCATACGCAACTTCTCCATCATCGCGCACGTCGATCATGGCAAATCAACGCTGGCGGACCGCCTGATTCAGCTCTGCGGCGGCCTGGAAGAGCGTGAAATGCAGGCCCAGGTGCTCGACTCGATGGATCTGGAGCGCGAGCGCGGCATCACCATCAAGGCGCAGAGCGTCACGCTGCAGTACCTGGCCCGCGACGGCGAGCGCTACCAACTCAATCTGATCGACACCCCGGGACACGTGGACTTCTCCTATGAAGTCTCGCGCAGCCTCGCGGCCTGCGACGGCGCGCTGCTGGTGGTCGACGCCTCCCAGGGCGTGGAGGCGCAGAGCGTCGCCAACTGCTACACCGCCATCGAGCAGGGGCTGGAGGTGCTGCCGGTCATCAACAAGATCGACCTGCCCTCGAGCGATCCTGATCGGGTGGTGATCGAGATCGAGGAAATCATCGGCATAGATGCCTCCGGAGCGGTGCGCGTGAGCGCCAAGACCGGCGAGGGCGTGCCGGAGCTGCTCGAGGCCATCGTGCACCGCTTCCCGCCCCCGCGCGGGGATCCGGCGGCGCCCGTGCAGGCGCTGATCGTGGACTCCTGGTTCGACAACTACGTCGGTGTGGTGTCGCTGGTGCGCGTGGTGAACGGCACCCTGCGCCGCGGCGAGAAGATCCGCGTGTTCTCCACCGGCCGCAGCCACCATGTCGACAAGCTCGGCCGTTTCACCCCCAAATCGATCGCGCTCGAAACCCTGAGCGCCGGGGAGGTGGGTTTCGTGGTCGCCGGCATACGGGAGATCGACGGTGCGCCGGTCGGCGACACCATCACCCTCGATGCCCGTCCGTGCGCCGCGCCGCTGCCGGGCTTCAAGCAGATCCAGCCGCGGGTCTTCGCCGGTGTGTTCCCGGTCAATGCCGAGGACTACGAGGCCTTTCGCGATGCGCTCGCCAAACTCAAGCTCAACGACTCGGCGCTGCACTACGAGCCGGAAGTCTCGACCGCGCTCGGCTTCGGCTTCCGCTGCGGCTTTCTCGGCCTGCTGCATATGGATATCGTGCAGGAGCGGCTCGAGCGCGAATACTCGCTCGAGCTCATCACCAGTGCCCCGACCGTGGTGTACGAGGTGGCGCGCACCAACGGCGCGGTCGAATACATCGACAATCCCTCGAAGCTGCCGGTGGTCAACGAGATCGCCGAGATCCGCGAGCCCATCATCACCGCCAGCATCCTGGTGCCGCCGGACTACGTCGGCGCGGTGCTCGGGCTGTGCAGCGAGAAGCGCGGCGTGCAGCGCAAGATGCTGTTCCTGGCCAGCGCCGTATCGTTGCAATACGAGCTGCCGCTGGCCGAGGTGGTGCTGGATTTCTTCGACCGACTCAAGTCGGCCAGCCGCGGCTACGCCTCCTTCGACTACGTTTTCAGCCATTTCCAGTCCGCGCCGCTCGTGAAGCTTGATATTCTCATCAACGGCGACCGGGTCGATGCGCTGTCGATCATCGTGCACAAGGACAGCGCCTACGGCCGCGGCCGCGACCTGGTCGACAAGATGTACGAGCTGATTCCGCGCCAGATGTTCGAGGTCGCGGTGCAGGCGGCGATCGGCAGCCATATCATCGCGCGCGCGACCGTCAAGGCGCTGCGCAAGAATGTGCTGGCCAAGTGCTATGGCGGCGACATCACGCGCAAGCGCAAGCTGCTCGAGAAACAGAAGGAAGGCAAGAAGCGCATGAAGCAGGTCGGTCAGGTCGAGATACCGCAGGAGGCCTTCCTGGCGGTGCTCAAAGTGGGGCGTAAATGACGCAATGGCTGGAGCTGCTGGCATGGGCCGCCGTGCCCGTGGGCCTGATCGCGCTCATCGACGACTGGTTCCTGCGTCCGCGGCGCCGCATCGCGCACGAGGGCGGCGGCGACCCGCCGCTCATGCGCGCGCTCTATCTGGTGCTGCCGGTACTGCTGGTGGCGGCCGTGCTGCGGCTGCTCGGCTCCGAGCGGCTAGACTTCAGCCTGGTGCTGGTCGTGGTGGTGGCCGCGGCCGGTGGCATCTGGCTCATCGACCATCTGCTGTTGGCGCCGCTTCGCCGCCGCACCGCGCTCGCTGCCGGCCGCGATCCGGCCGTGCAGCCCATGCCGGTGACGGTGGATTACGCGCGCAGCTTCTTTCCCGTCGCCGTGATCGTGCTGCTGGTGCGCTCCTTCCTGTTCGAGCCGTTTCGCATCCCCTCGGACTCGATGATGCCGACCCTGCTGGATGGAGACTTCATCGTCGTCAGCAAGTTCGCCTACGGCCTGCGCCTGCCGGTCATCGGCACCAAGATCCTCGATGTCGGAGAGCCGCAGCGCGGCGATGTGGTGGTGTTCCACTTTCCGCCCGATCCGGCCGTGAACTACATCAAGCGCGTGGTGGGCCTTCCGGGCGATCATGTGGACATCGTGTCCGACCAGCTCATCATCAATGGCCAGCCCGTGCCGCTGCAGAGCGACGGCCGCTATGACGACGGCTGCTACCACGGCATGCGCCTCTCGACCGAGATTCTCGGCCGCCATCGGCACCAGACCCTCGCGTGCCTGACCCCCGATGAAATCGTGGCCCCGCCCGGGCCGACCTGTACCCGCCGCCTGGAGCGCAACTACGTGTGCCTCGAGCCCAACGCGCCGGGCGAGCACGATCATGGGGACGCGCACGACATCGTGGTGCCGCCGGGCCATTACCTCATGATCGGCGATAATCGCGACAACAGCTACGACGGGCGCTACTGGGGTTTCGTCCCCGAGGATCATCTGGTCGGCAAGGCAACGCTGATCTGGTTCAATTGGGACCTGCAGCGTACCGGCGGACCGAATTGGAGCCGCATCGGCCGGCACATCGAATGAGGCCGCGCGCCCGGCCGAGGGTTTGAGTCCATCGACGCCACAGGCCACAGGGAGTGATCATCATGCGCCACTCACAGCGCGGAATTACCTTCATCGGCTGGTTGTTTCTGCTGGTTCCGATCGCCATTGTCGTGTACGCGGGCATACGGCTCGCCCCGATCTACCTGAACTACATGCGCGTGGCCAAATCGCTGAGCGAGACCGCATCGGAGAACAAGGATGCGGGAACGGGCTTGAACCCGACGGCGGTGCGCGTCTCGCTCGCCAAGCATTTCGACATCGAGGGTATCGAGCATCCTGACGTCAAGGACGTCGATATCCATCGCGACGGCGATCACTGGGTGGCCGTCGCCGACTACGAGGACCTCGCGCCGCTGTTCGGCAACATCTCGCTGCTGGTGCAGTTTCACAAGCAGATCGAGATGCAGTGAGCCGCGACGAACGGCTGCGCGCCTGGCTCAAGCAGACGCTCGGGTATGAGCCCACGGAGCTGGGCTGGTTCGAGACCGCCCTGCGGCATCGCAGTGCCGGGGGCGCCAACAACGAGCGGCTGGAATTTCTCGGCGATGCGGTGTTGAGCCTGCTCACCGCGCAATACCTGTTCGAGCGCTTTCCCGAGGCCGACGAGGGCACGCTGAGCCGCCTGCGAGCGCGCGTGGTCAGCGGCGAGTCCCTGGCGCAGCAGGCGGCCGCGGCCGGGCTCGGGGAGCTCCTGGCCCTGGGGCCGGGTGAGCTCAAGAGTGGCGGCTGCCGCCGCGAGTCCATCCTGGCCGATGCGCTCGAGGCGCTGTGCGGCGCGCTGTACCTCGACGGCGGCCTCGAGGCGGCCCGGTTAGGACTGCTGCGCTGGCTCGAGAGCGCCCTGCCGGGCGAGGAGTTGCCGGGTGAGCTCAAGGATCCCAAGACGCGTCTGCAGGAGCTGCTGCAGTCCCGGGGCCTGCCGCTGCCGCGCTATAGCATCGAGAGCGTCGAGGGTGAATTGCATGCGCAACTCTTTCGCGTAAGGTGCGAGGTCGAGCCGGTGGGGGCGCATGCCGAGGGTGAGGGCTCGAGCCGCCGGCGCGCCGAGCAGGCGGCCGCGGCGCGGGTACTCGAGCAGATCCAATTGGAACCATGACCGATTATCACAGCGGCTTCGTTGCCCTGGCCGGCCGTCCCAACGTCGGCAAGTCGACCCTGCTCAACGCCCTGGTGGGCCAAAAGCTCAGCATCGTGACGCCACGGCCCCAGACCACGCGCAACCGCCTCATCGGTCTCGCGCAGCTGCCCACGGCGCAGATTGCGTTCGTCGATACGCCGGGGCTGCACCTGGGTCAGCGGCGCGCGCTCAATCGCGCCATGAACCGCACCGCTGCCGCCGCGCTCGCCGATGCCGACCTGGTGCTGCTGGTGCTCGAGGCGCTCAAATGGACCGACGAGGATGATCTGGCGCTCGCGCGCATCCGCGAGGCCGGGCGCGCGGTCATGGCCGTGGTCAACAAGATCGATCGCGTGCATCCGCGCGAGCGCTTGCTGCCGTATCTCGGGCAGCTCGCCGCGCGCCACGACTTTCTCGAGATCGTGCCGGTCTCGGCGCTCAAGAGCCGCAATCTGGAGGATCTGCTGCGGGTCGTCATCCACGCGCTGCCGTCAGGGCAGGCGATGTTTCCGGCCGATCAGCTCACCGACCGCACCGCCGCCTTCCGCATTGCCGAGACCATACGCGAGAAGCTCACGCTGGAACTGGTCGAGGAGCTTCCCTACGGCATCGCGGTCGAGATCGAGCAGATCGAGCCGCAGGAGGACGGCCGCCAGGCCGTCTCGGCGGTCATCTGGGTGGACCGGCGAGGCCACAAGCCCATCGTCATCGGCGCCGACGGCTCCCGGCTCAAGCGCATCGGCCGCGCCGCTCGGCTCGAGCTCAATCGACTGCTCGGCGAACGCTTCCACCTGACGCTGTGGGTCAAGGTGCGGGAGGACTGGGCCGATGATGCACGCGCGCTGCGCCAGCTGGGGCTGGAATGAGCCGCTCGGTTCACCGCGTGCAGCTCGCGAGCGCCTACGTGCTGCACCAGCGGCCGTTCCGCGACAGCAGCCTGATCGTCGAGATCTTCGCGCGCGAATACGGCCGCATGACGGTGTTCGCGCGGGCCGCGCGCGGGCCGCGCCCGCGCTTTGGCGCGTTGCAGCCGTTCCGGGCACTGCTGCTGTCCTGGAGCGGGCGCGGGGAAGCCCCGCAGCTCACCGCCGCCGAAGCGGACACGCCGGACGAGCAGGGCGGCCCGCCCGCGGCGCATCTCATGAGTGCCTTCTACCTCAACGAGCTGTTGCTCACGCTCACGACCCGGCATGACCCGCATCCGGAGCTGTTCGATCAGTACCGCCTGACCCTGGCGCACTTGCGCCGCAGCCGGCCGGCCGAGGCAGCGCTGCGACGGTTCGAGGCCCGGTTGCTGGATCTGATCGGTTACGGCCTGAATCTGGCCGCCGAGGCCGACACCGGCCGCCCGGTGCGCGCCGACGCGCACTATCATTACCGGCCCGGCGTGCACGGCGTGGTGCTGGCGGCGGCCGGCAGTGAGGACGCGATCCCGGGGCGCGTGCTGCAGGGACTGGTCGCAGCCGCCGAGCTGTACGGTGAGACGGATCTGCGCCAGGCGCGCGCGCTCATGCGCCGGGCGATCGATCATTGCCTCGAGGGGCGGCCGTTGCGCACGCGGATCGTGGCGCGCTCGCTCTCGAGTTACCCGCGCAAGGAGCGCCGAGCCTGATGGCCGCGAGCATCGCCCTGGGCGTCAACATCGATCACGTCGCGACCCTGCGCCAGCAGCGCCACACGCGTTTCCCGGAGCCGCTGCAGGCGGCGCTGCTGGCCGAGCAGGCGGGCGCGGAGAACATCACGCTGCATCTGCGTGAGGATCGCCGGCACATCCAGGAGCGCGACGTGCAGCTGCTCGCGGGCGTGCTCGCGACGCGCATGAATCTCGAGATGGCCGCGACTGCGGCCATGATCGAATTCGCCTGTGCGCTGCGGCCGGCCGATTGCTGCCTCGTGCCGGAGCGACGCGCGGAGCTCACGACCGAAGGCGGACTGGACGTGCTGGCCGGCGGCGCTGCCCTGGCCGAGCGCTGCGCGCAGCTTGGCAAGGCCGGGGTGCGGGTGGCGCTGTTCATCGATCCGGAGCCGGCGCAGGTCGAGGCGGCAGCGCGCGCGCGCGCGCCGGTGATCGAGCTGCACACCGGCGCTTACGCGGACGGTGGCGGGGCCGGCCAGGCGCGCGAGCTCGAGCGGCTGCGCCAGGCGGCGCGCCTGGCTGCGGGCCGCGGACTGGAAGTGCATGCCGGGCACGGGTTGAACTACCACAATGTCGGCCCAGTGGCCGCAATCCCCGAGATCGTCGAGCTCAACATCGGACACGCCATCATCGCGCGCGCACTGTTCATCGGACTCGCCGATGCGGTGCGAGAGATGCGGGCGCTGATGCAGGCGGCACGCACTTGATCTTCGGCGTCGGCATCGACGTGCTCGAGGCGCGGCGCATGCAGGATACCTATGCCCGCTTCGGGGCGCACTTTGTCGACCGGTTGCTGCTGCCGCAGGAGCGGGTGCAGTTCGAGCGCTCACAGCGCCCGGCGCGTTTCCTGGCGATGCGGTTCGCGGCCAAGGAGGCCATCGTCAAGGCCATGGGCACCGGGTTCGCGCACGGCATGTGGATCCGCGATGTCGGTGTGGTGCAGAACGGCTGGGGCAAGCCCGAGGTCATCTATTCCAAGCGTGGCGAGCGCGTGCGCCGGCGGCTCGGTATCGGTGAGTCACATGTCACCTTGACCGATGAGGCCGGGCTGGTGGTCGCCGTGGCGGTGCTGCTGCGGGCCAGGCGCGCGGCGCGCCCCGCGGTCCGCCGCGCGGCCGCTGTGCGCACCGCGGCCGGCCGGAAGGGACGCCGGTGAGGGCGCCGCGCCGATGAGTATCCTGGTGTTCGACATCGAGACGGTGCCGGACGTGGAGCTGGGCCGCCGCCTCTACGGCCTCGACGGGCTGGATGATGCAGCGGTGGCCAAGGCCATGTTCGCGCAGCAGCGCGCGAGCACCGGGGCGGATTTCCTGCCGCACTTGCAGCAACGCGTGGTGGCCATTGCCTGTGTGCTGCGAACCCGTGAGCAGCTCACCGTTTGGAGCCTGGGCGACCTGGATTCGAGCGAGCCGGAGCTGCTCACGCGCTTCTTCGACGGCATCGAGAAGTACCTGCCCGAGCTGGTGTCATGGAACGGCGGCGGCTTCGACCTGCCGGTGCTGCACTACCGCTCGCTGAGGGCCGGTGTGCAGGCACCGCGTTACTGGGAGGTCGGCGATGAAGATACCGCCTTCCGCTACAACAATTATTTGAGCCGCTATCACTGGCGGCATCTCGATCTCATGGACGTGCTGTCGGGCTTTCAGCCGCGGGCGCGCGCCAAGCTTGCGGACATGGCGGCGCTGCTGGGCTTCCCCGGCAAGCTCGGATTCTCGGGCGAGCAGGTCTGGGGTGCCTGTCTTGCCGGCGAGCTGCTGGCCGTGCGGCGCTATTGCGAGATCGATGCGCTCAATACTTATCTTGTGTATCTGCGCTTCCAGTTCCTGCGCGCCCGGCTGGATCGCGTCGGGCTCGAGGCGGAGTTCGAGCGGCTGCGCGTCCTGCTGCGCGCCTCCGGGGAGCCGCACCACGCGCAGTTTCTCCAGGCCTGGGAGGCTTCGGCGTGAGTCGGCGCCCGGCCGTCCGCGATGCCGGCAGTGAGACCGGCGTGGTCGCGGCCCTGAGCCAGGAGGGGGAGGGAATCGTCCGCGGCGGCAAGACCGCCTTCATCGCCGGTGCACTCCCCGGGGAGACCGTGCGCTTCCGCCGCGTGCGCCGGCACCGGCAATTCGACGACGCGCGGCTCGAGGAAATCATCGCACCGGCGCCCGCGCCCGCGCCCTCGCGCGTGCAGCCGCCCTGTGCGCACTTCCAGATCTGCGGCGGCTGCGCCCTGCAGCACCTGGACAGCGGCGCGCAGTTGCGGCTCAAGCAGCAGCAACTTGCCGACAGTCTCGAACG
>DATDHV010000005.1:0-5806 GCA_036521395.1 Steroidobacteraceae bacterium
CGCATCGAGGGCGCGCACCTGCGCGGCCGAATACAGCACCTGGGGAGAGGACATCGGCCGATTATACTGGCCGCATGAGCGTTCCCACGCATCCGGCTCCTGACGCACGCGAGCTGCGCGGGCCCATCGAGGCCGCGGCGCGTCGGCTCGGCTTCGATGCGATCGGCATCGCCGAGATCGAGTTGAGCGCCGATGAACGCCGTCTCGAGGAGTGGCTCGCGCGCGGCTGGCACGGCCAGATGCACTACATGGCACGCCACGGCCGCCGTCGCAGCCGCCCATCCGAGCTGCTGCCGGGAACCGTGCGCGTGATCTCGGCGCGCATGAACTACTGGCCCGCTGCAGCGCACCCCGCCGCCGAGGTGCTCTCGCACACCGAGATGGCCTATGTCTCGCGCTACGCTCTCGGGCGTGACTACCACAAGCTTATGCGCAAGGCGCTGCGCGCGCTGGCCAAGACGATTGCGCAGCTGGCCGGTCCACACGGCTATCGCGTGTTCGCCGACAGCGCGCCGGTGCTCGAGAAAGCCCTGGCGCGTAATGCCGGCCTGGGATGGATCGGCAAGCACACCAACCTGATCGCGCGCGAGGCCGGTTCCTGGTTTTTTCTCGGCGAGATCTTCACTGATCTGCCGCTGCCGGCCGACGCGCCGGCGAGCGCCCATTGCGGTAGCTGCACGGCCTGCATGCCGGCTTGTCCCACCGGTGCGATCGTGGCGCCGTACCGGCTCGATGCGCGCCGCTGCATCTCCTATCTCACCATAGAACTCGAGGGCCCAATTCCTGCGGAGCTGCGCGCGGCCATGGGAAACCGCATCTACGGCTGCGATGACTGCCAGCTCGTTTGCCCGTGGAACAAATTCGCGCGCGCCGCGGCACAGCCGGACTTTCGCGTGCGTCACGGCCTGGATGCGCCACGCCTGGCGGAGCTGTTCGGTTGGAGTGCGGCGCAGTTCGATGAGCGCATGCGCGGCTCGGCGATCTACCGCATCGGTTATGCGCGCTGGCTGCGTAACATTGCCGTGGCTCTCGGCAACGCACCCGGCACCGCCGCCGTGCTGGCAGCGCTGCAGCAGCGGCGCGAGGATCCCTCGGCGCTGGTGCGCGAGCACGTGCAATGGGCGCTGGAGGCCCAGCGTACCCGCGCCATGGCCCAAGCGGCCCGCCCGCCGCGCTCAACGCACCTTGACGCGTAGATTG
Organism: Steroidobacteraceae bacterium; assembly: GCA_036521395.1. Taxonomy (GTDB): domain Bacteria; phylum Pseudomonadota; class Gammaproteobacteria; order Steroidobacterales; family Steroidobacteraceae; genus FEN-1191. Next base: position 1,201 of record DATDHV010000005.1, read on the forward strand.
TCTATCAGGCGCGAGTGGCCCAGCCGCGCCGCGGTGAGCACCACCAGTTCGGTGGCATCGGCGCCGGGTGGGGACAGATCCTGCGCCGAGAGGATGGTGAAATAGTCTGGCCGCATGCCGGCGCGCTCGAGCCCGAGCAGGCCCGCGCGCTCGAGCTCGGCAAAGTTGCGGTCGCCGGCAGCCAGAGCACGTACCGCCGCCTGCAGCGCCTGGTGAATGGCCGGCGCGCGCGCGCGCTCCTCGACCGTGAGATAGCGGTTGCGCGAGCTCAATGCGAGCCCATCGTCCGCACGTACCGTGGCCGCACCGACCACCTCTACCGGCAGTGCCAGGTCGAGCGCCATGCGGCGGATCACCATGAACTGCTGATAATCCTTCTCGCCGAAGACGGCCGCGTCGGGCGCGACGATACCGAACAGCTTCGCCACCACGGTCGCGACGCCGTCGAAGTGCCCGGGCCGGAACTGCCCGCACAGGATGTCGGACAACCCCCGGACCCGTACCAACGTGGCCTGCGTGCCACCGCCGGGAAAGATCTCCTCCACGCTCGGCATGAACAGCAGATCACACCGGATCTCGCCCAGAAGCCGCTCGTCCTCGACCGGGGTGCGCGGATAGCGCGCGAAGTCCTCATTCGGCCCGAACTGCAGTGGATTGACGAATACGCTCGCCACCACGCGTTCCGAGCGCGCGCGCGCCGCCGCCAGCAGGCTGGCGTGGCCGGCGTGCAGATTGCCCATGGTGGGCACGAAGCCGATGCGCAGTCCCGCTGCGCGCCAAGCGCTCACCTGCGCGCGCACCGCCTCGATGGTCGTCACGGTCTGCATGCGCAGGCCGTGCTCAGAAGCAGTGCTCGGGGGCCGGATACTCCCCCGACTTCACGGCCTGGACGTAGCGCACCAGCGCCTCCTGCGGCGAGGCGCTGCCGGCCATGAAGTTGCGCACGAAGCGGGGCTTGCGGCCGGAGGTTACATCGAGCGCGTCGTAGAGCACCAGAATCTGCCCGTCCGTGTGCGGCCCGGCGCCGATGCCGATCACGGGAACCTTGACCTCGCGCGTGATCGCGCTCCCGAGCTCGGACGGAATGCATTCGAGCAGGATCAGATCCGCGCCGGCGGCCTCCAGCGCGAGCGCATCATCGAGCATGCGCTGCGCGGCTTCCGTCTCGCGTCCCTGCACGCGAAAGCCGCCGGTCTTGTGCACCGACTGCGGCTTGAGGCCCAGATGTGCGCACACGGCGATGTCATGGCGCGCCAGAAATTCCACGATGTCGGTCTGGCCCTTGCCGCTCTCGAGCTTGACCATGCGCGCCCCGCCCTCCTGCATGAGACGCACCGCGTTTGAGAGCGCGAGTTCGGGCGAGGGATAGCTCATGAACGGCAGATCGGCCATCAGGAACGGCCGATGCAGGCCGCGCGCCACGGCGGCGCAGTGATACACCACGTGATCCATGGTCACCGGCACGGTGGTGTCGTGTCCCTGGATGACCATACCCAGAGAGTCCCCGACCAGCACCACGTCCACACCCGCTGCATCCAGCAGCACTGCGAAGCTGGCATCGTATGCGGTCAGACACGCGATTCTCTCCTTCTGCTCCTTCATGCGCGCAAGCGTACTGAGAGTAACGGGCGGCCGATCAGAATCGCGTAGCTGCAGTTGCGTGTACATGGCGGCGCAGAATGAAGGACTTGGCAGCGCGGTGCAACACTACAGCGCCGCGTGGCGCAGAGGGTTGTAGTAGAGACGGCCGCGGCGCATGCGACGTATGGCGGCCAGCAATTCCGCGAAGTCCGCCTCGCTGCCGATCGGATCGATCGCCGCGGCGTTGACGATCAGCAGTGGCGCGGCCTCGTACTCGTGGAAGAAGCGCGCGTAGGCATCATTGAGGCGCTCGAGGTAGCGGCGGTCGATGTACTGCTCGTAGGCAATGGCGCGGCGGCTGATGCGTCCGAGCAGCACGTCCACGGGCGCCTGCAGGTAGATCACCAGGTCCGGCTTGGGAGCATCGATCACGAGACGCGCGTACACCTGCTCATAGAGACGGTATTCATCGTCCTCCAGCGTGGTGCGCGCAAACAGCCGGTCCTTGTCGATCAGATAGTCGGCAACGCGCAGCGGCGCGAACAGGTCCTGCTGCTGCAGCCCGGTGAGCTGCTGCGTGCGCTGGAACAGGAAGTACAGTTGCGCTGCCAGCGCGCCGGCGCGCGGGTTGCGATAGAAGCGCTCGAGAAACGGGTTGTCGGCGGCCCGTTCGAGTATCAGCTCGGCCCCAAGCGTCGCCGCCAGCTTGCCCGCGAGCGTGGTCTTGCCCACTCCGATCGGCCCCTCCAAGGCGATGAAGCGGTGCGGCGGATTCTCTGCGGTCATTGTCGTTGTTGCGTGTCGCTGTCCAGCCGCCACAGGCCCGCTGAGCCCGCGCGCGCCGCGAGCTCGGCGACCGGCCCGCAGCCCGGAAGCGCCAGCTCGGGTGCCACCTCCGCCAGAGGATACAGAACGAAGTTGCGCTCCACTATCCCCGGGTGCGGTAGTTGCAGCTCCGGCCCCTGCTGTTGCTGGCGCCCAAACACCAGCAGATCCAGGTCGATGCGTCGCGGTCCCCAGCGCTCACGTGGCGCGCTGCGGCCGAGCTCGCGCTCGAGCGCGCGCAGCTCGCCAAAAAAAGCAGCGGCCTCGAGCTGGGTGATCAGCCCCGCCACGGCGTTGACGTAGTCCGGTTGTGCCACCGGCCCGAGCGGCCTGGAGCCGTACAACGAGGATTGCCGCACCAGCCGCGTCAGCGACAGTCGGGGCAGCGCCGCCAAGGCCCGGCGCACCTGCGCAGCCGGGTCATCGAGATTGCTGCCCAATCCCACGTAAGCCGGATGCCACAGCATTCAAGCCGGCCCGCGGAAGCGGCGGCGGCGGCGGCGGCGGTGCGCGGCTCGCGGCTGCGCCCCCGGCCCGGCGCTGTCCCCAGTGCCGGCGGCCTCGCCGGCGGGGGCCGCGCCCCGGGGCTTGGCCAGCGCATCGAGCAGGTCCGGCCGCTGCTCGGCAGGCAGCTCCTGGAGCTTCGTCCACCAGGCCGCGATCGCTGCGGGCGCCAGCCCGAGCTGCGCCCGCAGCATGAGCAGATCGAAGGCCGAGCGGAACCGCGGCTGCTCGAGCAACCGCAGGGCACGCTTGCCGCGGGGCTGCTCGAGGCGCGGCTGCAGGGCATACATCTCGCGCACGCCGAGGGCCACGCGGCGCGGGATGGTCACGCGCGTGGAGGCGGCCCGCAATGCTCGCTCGCAGGCTTCAGTGATGGCAGCGATCTCGTGCCAGCGCTGCGGCGGCAGAGCTTCGATCGCATCGGCGATGGGGCCGTAGAGCAGCAGCGCGAACAGAAAGGTCGGCGACACCGGCTTGTCTTCGGTCACGCGCTCGTCGGTATTGCGCAGCCCCTGGCGCAGAAGCTGCTCCACGAGGCCGTTAGGATGCGCTGCCAGGTAGCGCTCGACCGCCGGGAACAGTACCTCGAGGAGCTGGCGCCGCCGCAGCACGTCCAGGCTGCGCTCGCCGTGGCCGGTCAGGAACAGTTTGAGGGTCTCATCGAACAGCCGCGCAGCCGGCACCCCGGCGAGCAGCGTGCGCAACCGCGCGATCGGCGCCGCGGTCGAGGCATCGAGCTCGAAACCAAGCTTGGCCTCGAAGCGCGCAGCGCGCAGCATGCGCACCGGATCCTCGCGATAGCGCGTCTCCGGCTCGCCGATCAGGCGCAGCCTATGGGCCGCGATGTCCTCGACGCCGCCGACATAATCCCAGAGCGAGAAATCGGCAATGTTGTAATACAGCGAATTCACGGTGAAATCCCGCCGCCACACGTCCTCATCGATGCTGCCGTAGACGTTGTCGCGCAGCAGGCGGCCGTGCGTATCCAGCACCCGCTCGTGGTCGATGCCGTTGAGCTCGGCCTCATCGTCGAGCTCGGATTCCTCGTCGAGCTCGGGCGCCTCGCCCTCCTCCGGATCCGCCTGCGGCAGCGGCTCCTCGCTCGGCAACGGTGCACTCGCGGCCCTGAAGGTGGCCACCTCGATCACCTCGCGCCCGAACACCACGTGCGCCAGTCGGAACCGCCGACCTACCAGGCGCGAGTTTCGAAACAGCTTGCGCACCTGATCCGGCAGCGCATTGGTAGCCACATCGAAGTCCTTGGGATGACGGCCGAGCATCACATCGCGCACACAGCCGCCCACGAGAAACGCCTGGAATCCGGCGTCCTTCAGCCGGTACAGCACTCGCAACGCATTGCCTGAAATGTCGGAACGGGAAACGGTGTGGTCGGCACGGGGGATGATGCGCGGCACAGCGCCGATTGGCGTGGCCGGAAGGGTTACGTTCAAATCGTCTGTCCCGCTTGAGCAATTGAAATGGACGCCTATAATACCGCGCCTTTTCAATGCCTCCTGCCCAAGCACGCTCCCTTCGTCTAGAGGCCTAGGACACGGCCCTCTCAAGGCTGGAACACGAGTTCGAATCTCGTAGGGAGCGCCACTTAATCAATTGCTTATTGGTTCGTATCTGAACTATTCGGCGGGATGGCTGCCACATGGGACCTGCGCCGTCCCCGGATCGATCCCCTTTTGGT
>DATDHV010000006.1:0-8593 GCA_036521395.1 Steroidobacteraceae bacterium
CGAGTCGGTGACCTATCGAGCCGTGTTCGGCCCGTTCTACAACCTCAAGCGCGCCAACCGCGTGATCCTGGCCGCCAACGGTGCGCTGCCGACGCTGGCCCAGGCCACGAGCAACGCGCTCAACTACCAGGATGCGCTGAGAGCGTTGGGCGTCAATGCGCAGTTCGTGCTGTCGCTGTTCTCGACCGCCGTGGACTGGGACCCGACCGCGCGGATGCTGACCGATCAGTACTCGCCGGCCAATCTGCTCAACGGCATGCGCTAGCGCTTCTTACTGGCGCTTCTGCGCGGCCACCGCGGCGCGCAGCTCGCGCAACTTGGCTTTGACGATGGCCTCGTTCTCCGGCCCCATGCGGATCATGAGCTTCTGGGCCGAGGAGAGATCCTCGAGCTTGGGATCGGCGAACTGGTACTCGACATTGGGGCGCACCAGCGCCACCGGACCCTTGAGGTCCGGAGCGGCAAGTGCATCGTCGATGGTCGCCACCAGGCGGTCGTTGAAATAGCCGCTGGGATAGCCGAGGCCCTCGTAGGCCTGCTGAAACAGCGGGTAGTAGTGAAAGTACACGGTCGTGAACTGCCGCACGTTCAGGCTCTGCAGCAGGTGCACGTAGGGCGCATAGCGCGTGTAGTTCGACGCATCGATGGTCGCCGCCTGATCGTTGCCGCTGACGGCAAACGCGCCGGGCAGGTCCTTGGTCGGACGCAGTTCCACCGCGAGGTGCTTGCGCGGCAGGTTGTCCACCGTCACGACGATGTGCCGCACCAGCATCTCGGGACGCAGCAGCGCATCGATCGACTTGGCGCCGAACAGGTCGCCCAGCGCTTCGAGCATGGGCTTGTCGCTGCTCTCGAGCGGCGGCAGCGGCTCGGCCGCGGCGCCCGAGGCGGCGGGCACCGGATTGGCGATGCCCGGCGGTGGCGCTACGGGGGCGGTCACGGCCGCCGGCGGCGGGGGCGCCGGATGATGGTTGGCGCGCCAGGACAGATAGAGCGCGACGCCACCGAGCACCACCAGGACGGCGGCGGCCACGTACCAGATCGTATTGCGTTGCATGTGCAAAACCTAAGCCCCTGCGGCTGCGTTTGCAACCCGACCCGGCAGCGGCCGTTGAATTATGATCGGTGAACGCGGCCGTCCGGGCGGCCTACGGCAACGTGTGGCAGGGAATGATTCAGCGTCAGTTCATCGGGAATGCCATCGCGGAGCGGGGCGCGGACGCGCGGCTGCCGAGCGCCGGTGTGCAGTGTGCGCCGGCCGTGCTCATGGTCCGACCGGCCGCCTTCGGCTTCAATGCGCAGACCGCCCCGAGCAATCGCTTCCAGCGCGCCGCGCCCGCGAACGTGTCGACCGCGGCGCAGGCGCTGGCCGAGTTCGCTGCCCTGCAGGCCGCGCTCGAGCGCGCGGGTGTGCGCACCTGCGTCGTCGAGGACACCCCCGAGCCCGTCAAGCCCGATGCCGTGTACCCGAACAACTGGGTCAGCTTCCACGCCGATGGCACGGTCGTGCTCTATCCGCTCGAGGCCGCCAACCGGCGGCCCGAGCGGCGCGCGGAGATACTCGCCAGCGTGGAGAGCGAGCTCGCCTTTCGTCGCCGGCGCCTGCTGGACTTCTCGGGCGAGGAACAGCGCGGCCGCTACCTCGAAGGCACGGGCAGCCTGGTGCTCGATCATGCATGCCGCGTGGTCTATGCCTGCCGCTCCACGCGCACCGATGCATCGCTGGTGCGCGAGTGGGCCGGCCTCATGGGCTACGAGGCCGAGGTGTTCGATGCCGAGGATGCGAAGGGGGCCGCGATCTATCACACCAACGTGCTGCTCGCGATCGGCACGCGCTGCGCGGTGCTGTGCGCCGCTGCGCTCGCGGCGCGCGACCGCGAGCGCGTGCGCGAGCGCCTGATCGCCACGGGGCGTGCGCTCATCGAGATCGATCGCCAGGGGCTGCACGCATTCGCGGGCAACGTGCTGGAGCTGCGCGCGGATACGGCGGCAGGCGCGAGCGCAGGGTGCTCGGTGCTGGTCACCTCCTCGCAGGCTCGAGCGGCGTTCACGGGCGAGCAATGGGCGACCCTCGCGAGGGCCGTGGACCTCATCATCGACGTGGCGGTGCCCACCATCGAGCGCGCGGGCGGCGGCGGGGTGCGCTGCATGCTGGCCGAAGTGCCGGCCATGCGCCCATGAGTGCCGCGGCCGCGGGCGCGCCGCTGATCCAGCGCGTCTACCAGCTCCTCGCGGATCAGCAGTTCCACTCGGGTACGCGCCTCGCGGCGGCCTGCAACGTCTCGCGCAGCGCGATCTGGAAGGCCGTCGCAGCGCTGCGCGGGCTCGGTGTCACGGTGCACGCGGTGGCGCATCGCGGCTACAAGCTGCCGCGCGCCACGGCGTTGCTCGAGGCCGCGCGCATACGCAAGGCGCTGCCCGCGCCGGTGGCAACGCGGCTGCGTCAGGGGCAGTGCCTCTGGGCCACGGGCTCGACCAACGCCGACCTGCTCGAACGGCCGACCTTGCCGCCGGGGCGGTTTGATTTCCTGACCGCCGAGTACCAGAGCGCCGGGCGCGGGCGGCGCACGCGGAGCTGGTACGCCCCGCCGGGGGGCGCGATCTGCCTGTCGGTGAGCTGGAGCTTTCAGAGCCTGCCGGCGGCGATCAGCGCGCTCAGTCTCGCGGTGGGCGTGTGCGCGCTGCGTGCACTGCGGCGCGCCGGGGTCACGGTCGCGGAGCTCAAGTGGCCGAACGACCTGGTGGCCGGGGACGCCAAGCTCGGCGGCATTCTGGCCGAGCTGCGTGCCGAGGCCGCGGGACCGGCTTTCGTCGTGATCGGCATCGGCCTCAACGTCACGCTGGGGCCGGCCGTGCTCGAGCAGATCAAGGCCACGGGCACGCAGGCCATCGACCTGGCCGCGCTCGGGCTCGTGAATCCCGATCGCAACCGCCTCGTCGCCGCGCTCATCGCCGAGCTCGTCGCGGGCCTGGCGCAGTTCGAGCGCCAGGGCTTCGGCACCTTCGCACAGGAGTGGCGTGCGGCCGATGCGCTCTCGGGCAAGGCCGTGCGCGTGAACGCGGATGCCGGCAGTGTCTCGGGTCACGCGCGCGGCATCGATCTCGACGGCGCGCTGTGCGTGCAGACGCGCGAGGGATTGCAACGTTTCATGACCGGCGACGTTTCGGTTCGGACGCTGGCATGAGCACGCGGCGCCGTGGCGCGGCCTCCCCCGCGCGTGCGCGCCGGCAGAGCGTGCTGCTGCTCGATGTGGGCAATTCGCGGGTGAAGTGGGCGCTACAGCGCGGTCCCTACCGCCCGCGCCAGCCCTTCGCGGCCAGCGGGGCGATCGAGCTCGAGCGACTGTCGCGTGGCGGCGCGGTGCTGCTGGGCCTGCTCCAGAGCCTCGATCCCCACCTCGGCATCGAGGCCTGCAACGTCGCCGGTGCCGTGCTTGAGAGGCAGCTGCGCGCCATGGTACGCGCCGCGGGGCTACGGCCGCCGCGCTTCGTACGCACCAGCCGGGCGGCGGCCGGCGTGCGCAACGCTTACGCACAGCCCTGGCGCCTCGGTGCCGACCGCTGGGCAGCGCTGATCGGGGCGCGCGCCGAGCACCCGCACCGCGCGCTATGCCTGGTCGCCATTGGTACGGCCATGACCATCGACCTGCTGGATGAGTCCGGCGGCCATCGCGGCGGCAGCATCATCCCAGGGCCCAAGCTCATGATCGAGGCGCTGCTCGACAACACGGCCGGCATCCGCCGTCGCGCCGGGGGTCGCAACGCCGCGCATCGGTTGCCGGGGGGGCGCATCCCGCTCTTCGCGCGCGATACTCGTGGTGCGCTCGCGGGGGGCGCCGTGCACGCCGCGGCCGCGCTGATCCGCGAGGCCTTGGGCACGGCGGGCGCCGTCCTTGGCCGCACGCCACGGCTGATCCTCTCCGGCGGGGCCGCCGATGCCATCGGCAGCTTGCTGCGCAAACCCCACGGGCGCGAGGACGACCTGGTGCTGCGAGGCCTCGCCGTGTTGCGCTCCGCGCGAACGCAATTCGAATAGAATCAGCGCCGTGCGGCTGCTATTCCTATCATTGCTCGTGGTAAACGTGGCGTTCTTCTGCTGGGCACGCTGGATCGACAGGCCCCCGATCGTGGCTGCCGCCGTCAATCGCGACGCCGGCATACCGCCGCTGCAGCTCGTGCCCAGGGAGGCCGCGCGCACCGTCTCCGCCGCGCCCGCCCCGGCCCTCGCCGCGCCGGCCGCAGGGCCGACCTCCGCGCCCGGTTCCGCCGCGCTGGCCGGGGGCAGCACCGCCACCGCTTCCGGATCTTCCGGGGCGAACGCGGGCACCCCTGTCGCGGCGGCCTCCGGGCGCTGCCGGAGCCTCGGGCCCTTCGAGGACACCGGCGCGGCCAGTGCCGCGGCCGACCGCCTGCGCGCGCGCGGCCTCAACCCCCACGACCGTAGCGCCGAGACCACGAACCCGAACATCTACTGGGTGTACGTCGGGGAGCTCACGGCCGACATGCGCCATCGCGCGCTCGAAACCCTCAACAACGCCGGTATCCATGATGCCGCGCTCATGACGTCGCCCGAGCAGAGCGATCGCGTCTCGGTGGGCGTTTTCGCCGACCAGGCCCACGCGGTGCGCCGTGCCGAGCAGGTGCGTGCGCTGGGACTCAAGCCCACGCTCGGCCTGCGGGCGCGCACGGTGACAGCCCACTGGCTGGACTTCGACGTGAAAGCCGGCGACGCCGATCCCAAGGCCGCCGAGCTGATCGGTGCCGCCGCCGCCCGTGCCCCTACCACTCTCGGGCCCGTCAAGATCGCCGACTGCCCGGCCCCCGGGGCGACCGGCTGATAACATTCGGGCCGCGCGACCGGGCAGCCCAACCGTGCCGGCTTAGCTCAGTGGTAGAGCAGCGGTTTTGTAAACCGTTGGTCGGGAGTTCAAATCTCTCAGCCGGCAATCTCAGGTCGCTGCCGGGTATTGCTCCAGACGATTTGTGCGACGCCAACCAATGCCAGGATCGCGCCGTAGAGCGTCCAATGGTAGTCGCCGACCATGAAGCCGACGCGGAAGGCCAGATTGAGGCCCTGGAGCATCCAGATGATCCCGGCCAGGATCATTGCCACGCCGATCAGGGTACTGACGATGCGCATCGCAATGTTGAATGTGCTCCACATAGCTCCCCCGGTTGCTTTGTCGATTTCGGATCAGATGCTTCGTCGTAAGAGGTGTCAGAGCATGAAATTCGTTGTTGACACAACGCGGTGCCCCGTAAGTTATTGATTAGCCGTGGTCGCGAGACAAGATGATGAATGTTGTCACCGCCAGAGGCACGTTCCAACCCGCAATCCACAAAGGATAAGGAGACCTCATGAGCACCAACACTACCTATCTAGCCGTGTTCCTTGGAAGCAAGACCAGCCCGCGACGCGCGGCCTGGGACGCGCTGCCCGAAGGCGATCGGCGCGCAAAAGAACGAGAAGGCATGGCGGCCTGGAAGGCGTGGGTCGAGAGACATCAGAACGTCATCGTCGCGATGGGCGGCCCACTGGGTAAAACCAAAAAGGTCACGCAACGCGGAATCGACGATATCAGCAATGACATGGGCGCCTTTATGGTTGTGCGTGGCGACTCGCACGAGGCCGTCGCCAGACTCTTTGAGAAGCATCCGCACTTTACGATTTTCCCGGGCGATTGCGTCGAGATCATGCCCGTGTTGCCGGTGCCAGGCGTCCAGTGAACGTAGTGCAACCCGATGTCGTTTCGCAATTTCACCACCGGCCGTAACCATTCATTCGGTGGTCACTACATCGAGCTCGTGCCGAACGAGCGCTTGCGCTCTCACCGGCGTGGGGGCATCTCCGCGAATGCCGGAATGTGCGCCGGCGGGGGATCCCAGGCTCGCGCGCGGCTGGCGTAGATGCTCATGCCCGGCGTGATCTGGGAGGTATCATCCAGCGTGCCGGCGCGCAGTATGGTCAAGCCGGCCGCGGCGACTGGGCGCGAGAACAGGGTGGTGCCGCATTTCACGCAGAAGGTGCGCTCGGTGGCCTGACCGCTGCCGCCCAGCTTGGAAAAGCCAGCAGTGGCACCGGTAATCCTGAACGCGGCGTCAGGCACGGCTGCGACGGTCGTGTGCCCGCAACCGCTCTCCTTCTGACAGTCCGTGCAATAGCAATGGCCGCTGAACACCGGATCCGCACTGCTCTCGTAGCGTACGGCGCCACAGAGGCAGCCTCCTGACAACGACATGGCGGTTCTCCTTTTTTCGCTGCTGTCTCGGTTGGTTGAGTATCAGCGCCCGGGTTTCTGGAACTTGAGCACGAAATTGTCGGCTTCCCCCACGGCCAGATACCGGTCGCGGTCCTTGTCACCCTGGGAGAGCGTGGGCGGCAGCGTCCAGACGCCGCCGACCCAGTCCCTGGTGTCCTTGGGATTGGCGTTGATCTCGGACGCGCCGACGAACTTGAAGCCGGCCTTCTCGATCAGCGCGATGGCGTAGTCCTGGCGCACGTAGCCGTCCTTGGCCTTCGGATCCTGCGGCTTGTCGGTGCCGCCGCGGTGGTCTTCGACGCCCAGGATACCGCCGGGCTTGAGGGCGCGGAAGCAGGCCTCGATGGCCTGCCGGGCGTAGCCCCCGTCCATCCAGTTGTGCAGGTTGCGGAACGTCAGCACCCTGTCGGCCGAGCCTTCCGGGGCTATGTCATAGTCGCCGGGACCGAGCATGGTCTCGGTGATCTTTACGTACCGGTCGCCCTGGGTGGCGACGCGCTCCCGCCATTTGGCCGCGCCGCCCTCATCCGAGCTCGGGGATGGCAGGGCGACGTAATAGTGGCCTGCAGGCTTGAGGTAGGGCCCCAGGATCTCGGTCCAGTACCCGCCGCCGGGCCAGAGCTCGACCACGGTCATGGAGGGGCCGACGCCGAAGAAGGTCAGCTCCTGCACCGGGTGGCGCGCTTTGTCGCGCGCGACGAAGGCGGGTGCGCGCGCGGGGTCGGCCACCGCGGCGGTGAGCTTCTTGTCATCGACATGCCCGGCGGCGCGTGCCGGCGCGCTCGCGCCCAGCCCCACGAGCCCCGCGAGCAGGATCGCCGGAATGAGACCTGTCGCGCCCGGGGCGAGTCTTGAGCGCAACGACAGGGAAGTCGGCATGAGCGGCACCTCGGGTTGATGGATCCGATCAGTATCCCAAATTCCCGTATCTGGCGTCAGCGTAGCGCAAGGCGCATGATCGGGGTGGGGGTGTGGATGAGCGAGGCTGGCGTCATGCAGCAATATTGCGCACCGATGGCGGGTAGGCGATGAACGAGTCCTTCGCGCCGCCCCGTCAGGGTCGTGGATGGCTCATCGCAGCGCTCCTCGCCGTGGGCGCGCTGCTCATGTGCCCGGCGCTCAGTCGCTCCGACGAGTTGGCAGAGCCCACGCTCGCGACCGCGCCCCAGCCCTCCCCATCGCTGCCGGTCGATGAGCTGCCCCAGATCCAGATCTCCGCTCCTGAGCCGCGCTACGTGGCCCCGACACGCCGCGACCGCATCGGCCGCATCTGGGCACCCGTGCTCATCAACGGCCAGGGCCCGTTTCGACTGGTGCTCGACACCGGGGCGAGCCACTCGGGCGTCAATGCGCAGGTGGCCCAGGCGTTGGGTATCCCGCCGGATCAGTCGGCACCGGTCATGCTTCAGGGCGTCACCGGCAGTGCCGTGGTACCCACCATCCGCGTGGATTCGCTGACCGTCGGGGATCTGACGCTGCGTCCCGTCATCCTGCCCATCATCAAGGACGCCCTCGGCGGCGCCGACGGCATACTGGGCACCGAGGGCATGACCGACAAGCGCATCTACATCGACTTCAAGCATGACCTGATCACGATCAACCGCTCGCACAACGACAGCGGGGACCGGGACTTCGTGACCATCCCGGTCATGCGCTCGCCCCAGGGGCTGCTCATGTTCAAGGCCTACGTCGGCGGCATCCGCGTCAAGGCCATCCTGGACACTGGCGCGCAGTGCACGATAGGGAACTGGGCCATGCGCGACGCGCTGCTGCGCCGGCACAAGAGCCAGCCGCAGATCGAGCAGGTCATCGGGGTGACCAACGATGAGCAGGACGGTGAGTCCTATACGACGCCCCCCATCGAGTTCGACACCATCCGGATCATGGGCGCGCAGGTCACGTACGGAGATATGCACATCTTCGAGCACTGGAAGCTCACCAAGGAGCCGGTGCTGCTGATCGGCATGGATGCGATCGGGCTGCTCGATACGGTGATCATCGACTATCGCCGCCACGAGTTGCAGATCCGCATGCGCGATTAGTCCTGACGCGGGAGAGCCCGGCGTTGTCAGAAATGACACACCGGCAGCGCTGACTCGCGTGCATCGCTCCGGCTCTGAGGCCGCCCGACTTCGTTTCCCTCGCCGACTCACGCCCGGGGCGGTATGATCGGCCCCCATTTTTTTTGATTACCGCCGGCCCGTGCCGGCGGGTTTGGCCAACAACAGGAGCTGTCTTATGCGTGTCTCGTATCATGGGCTCGTCGCCCTGGGTCTGATCATGGCGGCCAGTTCCGCCCAAGCCATCGAGTCGAGAGTGACCAAGCCCTCGAC
>DATDHV010000007.1:0-8846 GCA_036521395.1 Steroidobacteraceae bacterium
CCCGATGAGGTATCGCGCGCCAATGGCGATTTCGGCACGCTGGCGCAGTTCGTGCGCACCGTGCGGCCGGCCGGGGCCTCGATCACCGTGATCCGCACCACGATCGGGGCCGCGCCCAGCGTCGCCGTGGCACTGGACCGCGCGGAGTGGCCGGAGGTGGTCGGCACCATCTCCGGCGACGACACGATTTTCCTCGCCACGGCCGATGCGCACGCGCAGCAGCGGCTCATCGACCGCCTGAACGCATTGTTTCGCACCTGAGAACGCCCATGCAGCACACAGCCGACGGGCAGCCCATCCTGCTCGCCTATTCCGGCGGCCTCGACACCTCATTCCTGGTGCCGTGGCTGACGCAGAACTATCACCGCCCGGTCGTCACGGTCACGGTGGACACCGGCGGCATCGACGAGGCGGCAGCGCGCACGCTCGAGCAGCGCGCGCGCCAGCTCGGTGCCATCGACCATCATCGCATCGACGCCCGCGCCGATTACTTCGAGCAGGTGCTGCGCTTCCTGATCATGGGCAACGTGCGCCGCGGCCAGCTCTACCCGCTGTGCGTGGGCGCCGAGCGCGTCATGCAGGCGCAGACCATCGCCCGCATGGCGCGCAAACTGGGGACCGGGACCATTGCGCACGGCTGCACCGCCGCCGGCAATGACCAGGTGCGGTTCGAAGTGGCGCTGCGCACGCTGGCGCCGGATCTGCAGGTGCTCGCCCCCATACGCGACCGCGCCTTTCGTCGCAGCGAGGAGCTCGCGTACCTGCAGGAGTTGAAGCTGCCGATCCCGCCGACCGGCGCGGCGTATTCGATCAATCGCGGCCTCTGGGGCGTCACCATCGGTGGCAAGGAGACGCTGACCTCGGGCGCCAGCATTCCCGAGACCGCCTGGGTGCTCTCGCGCGAGGCTTTCGCCGATCCGCGCGCGCCCGAGCGTCACATCCTGGAGTTCGAGGCGGGCCGGCCGGCCGCGATCGATGGCCAGCGCCTGGCGCCCGTGGCGCTGATCGAGCGGCTCGAAGCGCTCGCGGCGCCCTTCGGCATCGGGCGCGGCATTCACCTGGGCGACACCATCATCGGCACCAAGGGGCGGGTGGCGTTCGAGGCGCCGGCCGCCGAGGTGTTGATCAACGCGCACCGGGAACTGGAGAAACTCGTGCTGACGGCGCGACAGCAGCGCATCAAGGAGAGCGTCGCCGCCCCCTACGGCGATCTGGTGCACGAGGGCCAGCTGCTCGATCCGGTGTGCCGCGACATCGAGGCGCTGTTGTTGTCCTCGCAGCAGCGTGTGAGCGGCACCGTGCACCTGCTGCTGCGGCCCGGAGCGCTGTTCATCGAAGGCGTGGATTCGCCGTATTCGCTCATGACCGCCTCCAAGGGCCTCTATGGTGAGGCGGTCGGGGAATGGAGCGCGGCCGATGCGCTCGGCTTCTCGAAGATCGTCGCGCTGCCCGGCGTGTTCTATCGGCGGGCGGGCGACACGAGCGCACCTCGATGAAGAGCGTCGTGGTCGACAAGGTGGCCTCGGTCGCCCAGGCCTGCGCGCTCGGGCATGAATTGCGGCTCTCGAGCGAGATCCCGGCCGAGGAAGGGGTCGTCGTGGTGGCCGAGGTGCTCAACAGCAAGTCCACCTACAACACGCTCGAGCTCGCGAGCGGCCGCATGGCCAAGGTGGTCAAGGGTGACATCATCGTCGGCGCGCTCGGGCCGCGCCGGGCGCTGTTCGGCTACTCGGGCCACGTGCCCGAGACGCTCAAGCCGGGCGATGTGATCCAGATGCTCAACATCGGCGGGGTGCTGGGCGTGTGCGACTCGGCCACCGCTGACAAGGGCAAGCCGTTCGATTGCCGTGTGCTCGGCGTGGTGCTGCAGTTTCCCTATCTGGGCGAGCGCATCGGCATCCCGGCGCGCGCCGGCTACCGGCCGCTCGATTTCAATGCGCCGCTGGAAACGCGCGGCGTGCCGGTGGTGGCGCTGGCCGGGACCTGCATGGAGGCGGGCAAGACCGCGGCGGCGGCCGCGATCGTGGCGCGCATGCGCCACCGCGGGCTCACGGTCGATGCGTTCAAGGCCACGGGCGTCTCGCTGCGCCGCGACATCCTCGCCTTCGAGGATGCGGGCGCGCGTCGCACCATGATCTTCACCGATCTGGGGGTGGTGACCACGACCGGGCGCACCGGGCCGGCGCTCACGCGCACCATGCTCAGCGAGCTCAGCGCGGGCAAGCCCGATGCCATCGTCTTCGAGCTCGGCGACGGGTTGCTCGGCACCTATGGCGTGGACGCCATTCTCGAATGCGCCGACATCCGCCGCGCCCTCACGGCCGTGGTGCTCTCGGCCAACGATCCGGTGGCGGCCTGGGGCGGGGTGAAGCTGCTGCGCGAGCGCTTCCTGGTCGAGCCCTGCATGGTCACCGGGCCATCCACCGACAATCTGGTCGGGATCGAGATCATCGAACAGCAGATGGGCGTCGCGGCCTGCAACGCCATGACCGATGCCGCGGGCCTGGGCGATGCCGTGATCGCCTCCATCGGCCTCGCGAACGCGGCGCCGCGCGCGGCCGGGGCCGCCGAGTGACGCAGCGCATTCCCGCCGTGGTGCTCGGGGGCACCGGCTACGTCGCCGGCGAACTGCTGCGCCTGCTCGCGGGGCATCCGCATTTCGAGCTCGCGGGGATCATGTCCGAGGGCCACCCGGGCGAGCCGCTGGCCGAGGCCTTTCCTCATCTGGCCACGGCCTATCCGCGCACGCAGTTCCAGCCGCTGTCGCAGATCGAGGCCATCGTGAGCGATGCGGCCGACACCGCCATCTTCTGCGCCGCCCCGCACGGCGCGGCCGCGACGCTGATCGATGCGCTGCTGCGCCGCGCCGAATCGGCCGGACGCCGGCCGCACGTGGTCGACATCTCGGCGGATTTCCGCTACTCCTCCGCCTCGGCCTACGAGGCCGTGTACGCCCATGCGCACGGCGCGCCCGATCGCATCGGCTCCTTCGTCTGCGCGCTGCCCGAGCACCTGGCGCGTGCCCCGACGCCGCACGTGGCTCATCCGGGCTGCTTTGCCACCGCGGTGCTGCTGGCGTCGGTGCCGCTGCTGAAGCTGGGGCTGACCCGTGGCGAGCTGTTCGTTTCCGCCGTCACGGGCAGCACGGGCTCGGGCCGCAAGCCGCAGGAGGGCACGCACCACCCCGCGCGCCACAGCGACCTCTATGCCTACGGCGCGCTCGCGCACCGCCACACGCCCGAGATTCGCGCCTGTGCCGCGGCCGCCAGCGGCGTGGAGGCGCACTTCGCCTTCGTGCCGCATTCCGGCCCGTTCGCGCGCGGCATCCACGCCACGGTCCAGGCATCGCTGCGCGCGCCCATCGAGAGCGCGCAGCTGCGCTCATCGCTGCGTGAGTTCTACGCGGCGAGCCCGTTC
This sequence comes from Steroidobacteraceae bacterium, assembly GCA_036521395.1. Lineage (GTDB taxonomy): Bacteria > Pseudomonadota > Gammaproteobacteria > Steroidobacterales > Steroidobacteraceae > FEN-1191. Next base: position 3,418 of record DATDHV010000007.1, read on the forward strand.
GTGCGCATCAGCGACGCCCCGCCGCACCTCAAGGCCGTGGTCGCGAGCAACTACGCGACGCTTTCGGCGGTCAGCGACGGTCACACCGTGGCGGTGCTGTGCGTGCTCGATAACCTGAACAAGGGCGCCGCCGGCGGGGCGATGCAATGGATGAACCGGCTGTACGAGCTGCCCGAGACCGCGGGACTGACCGCCCCGGCGCCGGGCTGGACCTGAAGAACGTTCTGGAGCCGAGCATGAACGCGCAATCCCTGACCTCGAGCCCAGCCAATGGTGTGCCGGATTTCCTGGCGCCCGTGTTCGCCCAGTACCCGCTGCCCGTGGTATCGGCCGAGGGCGTGTGGCTGCACACCGCCGACGGCCGGCGCGTGCTCGACCTGTACGGCGGCCATGCGGTGGCCGCGCTCGGCTATGGGCACCCCGGCTGGACGCGCGCGCTGCGCGAGCAGGCCAGCCGGCTGAGCTTTCAGAGCAACGCCGTGCCGCTCGAGGCGCGCCGGCGCGCCGCGCAGCGGCTGATCCGCTTTTCGGGCCTCGATTTCAACAGCGTGTTCTTCATCAACAGCGGTGCCGAGGCGAACGAGAACGCCCTCAAGATGGCCTTCACCATCACCGGCCGCAGCCACGTGGCCGCCATCGAGCACGCCTTCCACGGCCGCACCGCCGCGACCGGCGCGATCACCTGGGGCGCCGCGGCCAAGTGGTACGGCTATCCGCGCACCCCGTTCGACGTGAGCTTCATCGCGCGGCGCAACCTGGATGCGATCGCCGCCCAGGTGGGGCCGCACACCGCCGCGGTGATCGTCGAGCCGGTGCAGGGCGTGGGCGGCGCCTACGACATGGGCGCGCCATTCCTGCAGGCGCTGCGCGCGCGTTGCGATGCGGTCGGCGCACTGCTGATCTTCGATGAGGTCCAGTGCGGCATGGGCCGCGCCGGCGAAGCTTTCGCCGCCGCGCTCTATGGCGTGCAGCCGGACATGATCACGACCGCCAAGGCGCTGGGCAACGGCTTTCCGTGCGCTGCGCTGCTCATGGCCCCGCGCGTGGCTGCGGCGGTGAAGCTCGATGCGCTGGGCACCACCTTCGGCGGCGGCCCCATGGCCTGCGCCGTGATCGAGGCGGTGATCGAGGCCATCGAGTCCGAGCAGCTCCTCTCGCGCGTGCGCCACCTCTCCGCGCTCATTCGCAGCCGCTGCATGGTCGGACCGGTCATCGCGCACCAGGGCGCCGGGCTGCTGCTCGGGCTGCGCACCGCGCGCCCGGCACGCGAGGTCCACGCGGCGCTGCTCGAGCGCGGGATTCTCGCCGGCACCAGCGCCGATCCCGCCATCCTGCGGCTGCTGCCGCCCTACGTGCTGCAGGATGAGCACGTCGAGCTGCTGCGCAGCGCCCTGCTCGACATCGGCGGCTGAGCGGCCATGCGGCGCTTCCTCGATCTGGCGGATTTCACCGGCGAGCAGGTGCAGGCGCTGCTCGAGCTCGCGCGCCGGCTCGAGAGCCGGCCCGAGCCGCAGGCCCTGCGCGGCCGCATCCTGGGTCTGCTGTTCATGAACCCCTCGCTGCGCACGCTGTCATCGTTCCAGGCCGGCATGGCGCGGCTGGGCGGCTCGTGCTTCGTGATCACGCCGGGCAGCGGCACCTGGCAGCTCGAGACGCGCCTGGGCGCGGTCATGGACGGCCCGGCGGCGGAGCACATTCGCGAGGGCCTGCCGGTGCTGGCCTCGTACTGCGACGCGCTCGGGATCCGCGCCTTTGCCGAGGGCAAGGACCTGGACGCGGAACTGCGCGATGCGAAGTTCGGCGCCATGTCGGCCCTGGTCGACAAGCCGCTGATCAACCTGGAATCGGCCGTGAATCATCCGTGCCAGGCGCTCGCCGACTGGAAGACGCTCGATGAGCTCAACGTGCCGCGCGCGGCGAAGTTCGTGCTGAGCTGGGCGTATCACCCGCGCGCGCTGCCGCTGGCCGTACCGGCCGCGACCGTGCACATGGCCGCCATGCGCGGCATGGAGGTCGTGGTGCTGCGACCGGAGGGGTTTGCCCTGCCCGGCGCCATCATGGACAAGGCGCGCCGCGCCGCGGCGGCGAGCGGCGGCTCGGTGCGCGAGAGCGCGGACCGCCGCGAGGCTTTCGAGGACGCGCAGGTGGTCTACGCCAAGGAATGGGCCTACACCAGCGCCTACGGCGATGAGCGGCGCGACAGCGAGGCGCGCGGGCCGCTGCGCGACTGGTGCCTGAACGAGCAGTGGTTCGCCGGTGCGCGCAAGGACTGCCGCCTCATGCATTGTCTGCCGGTGCGGCGCAATGTCGCGCTCGCCGACGCCCTGCTCGACGGCCCGCGCGCGGTGGTGCTGCGCCAGGCCTACAACCGTCTGCCGGCGCAGATGGCCGTGCTGCATCAGATGCTCACCGGAGCGGAGTAACCACGAGCGACATGATCCTGCATCGATCCGAGAACTCGGCGACGATTCACGCGCTGCGCAATGCCGCGCCGTACATACGGCTCTACAAGGGCAAGATCTTCGTCGTCAAGGCCGGCGGCGCGGTGTTCGGCGATGCCGGGCTCACGCGCGCGCTCATAGAGCAGATCGCGATCCTGCACTACTTAGGCGTGCGCGTGGTCATGGTGCACGGCGGTGGCCCGCAGCTCACCGAGCTGACCGAGGCGCTCGGCGTCGGCACACGCATGATCCAGGGCCGGCGCATCACCGACGAGAAATCCATCGATGCCACCTCCATGGTGCTCAACGGCCTCATCAACACCCGCATCCTGGCCATCTGCCGCGATCTCGAGATCGATGCCGTGGGCCTCTCGGGCGTCGACGCCGGCCTGGTGCGCGCCCACCGGCGCGCGCCGGTGCAGATGCGCGGCGAAGACGCGCCGGTGGATTTCGGCTTCGTCGGCGACATCGACAGCATCGACGTCGGCGTGATCCGCAAGCACCTCGACAACGGCCTCATGCCCGTGATCAGCCCGCTCTCGGCCGACAACCGCGGCGTCCTGCTCAACATCAATGCCGATACCGTCGCCGCCGCCATCGGCGCGGCGCTCGCGGCCGAGAAGCTCATCCTCTGCACCGGCGCGCCCGGCATACTCGAGCGCGCCACCGACCCCGGCTCGGTGATCTCGTACACCGACCTCGCCGGGCTCGCGCGCATGCGCGAGGCCGGCACCATCGTCGACGGCATGCTGCCCAAGGCCAAGGCCATCGAGGACGCGCTGCGCGGCGGAGTGCGCCGCGTCCATGTCATCTCCTACAGTGCCAGGGACAGCATCCTCGCGGAGGTGTTCACCAACGAGGGCACCGGCACGCTGATCGTGCAGGACATCACGGCGCTCACGCCCGCGGAACAGCAGAGCGGCACATGACACGGCTATGGGACAAAGGGGCGCCGCTCGATGAGCGCGTGCTGCGCTATACCGCCGGCGAGGACCACGCGCTCGATGAGCGCCTGGTGCGCTACGACGTGCGCGCCTCGATCGCTCACGCCGAGATGCTGCATGCACAGGACCTGTTGTCGGGTGAGGAGCTGCGGCAGATCCGCGATGGGCTCGGCGCCATCGCCGATGAGCATGCCCGCGGCCTGTGGCACGTCGAGCTCGCCGACGAGGACGGCCAGACCGCGCTGGAGCGGCGCCTGACCGAGCGCGCCGGCGCCGCCGGCGCCCGCATCCACCTCGGTCGCTCGCGCAACGATCAGGTGCTCGCCGCGCTGCGGCTGTACCTGCGCGATGCGGTCGGCACGCTGCAGGAGGCGACGCAGCGCGTGATCGAGGCGCTCGAGCGCCTGGCGGCGCGCGAGAGGCAGACGGTGCTGCCCGGCTATACGCACATGCAGCAGGCCATGCCGAGCTCGGTGCCCCTGTGGGCCGGCGGCTACGCCGCCGAGCTCGCCGACGACGCGCTCGGCCTCCAGGGCGTGCGCCGGCGCATAGAGAAGAATCCGCTCGGTTCGGCCGCCGGCTACGGCACGCCCGGGCTGCCGCTCGATCGCGGCGCCACCACGCGTGCGCTGGGTTTCGAGCAGACCCACGAGCCGGTCACTGCCGTGCAGCTCTCGCGCGGCAAGGCCGAAGCCCAGCTGCTGTTCGAGCTTGCGCTGCTGATCGGCGACCTCGGCCGCCTGGCCTCCGACCTGCTGCTGTTCTACACGCAGGAGTTCGCCTTCATCGAACTCGCCGAGGCGTTCACCACCGGCTCCTCGATCATGCCGCAGAAGCGCAACCCCGACGTGCTCGAGCTGGTGCGCGCGCGCAGCGCCGGCGCACTGGCCGCCCTCACCGAGGCGCTCTCGCTCTGCGCCAAGCTGCCCTCGGGCTATCAGCGCGACCTGCAGCTGCTGAAGGCGCCGCTGTTTCGCGGCATCGACCTGGGCGAGCAGACACTCGACATCGTGGCCGCCGCGCTCGATGCGGTAAAATTCCGTCCCGAGCGCATCCGGCTCGACCCATCGGTGCATGCGGCCGAAGAGGCCTACGCACTGGTGGTCAGGGACGGCATTCCGTTTCGGGAAGCGTATGGACGGGTGGCGGCGCGCTTGTCGCGCAAGGACTGACGGCACATGGAGTCCGCATGAGCAGGATCGGCGCCGTGCTGGCGACCCTCGCCCTGATCGGGCTGTGCGGCTGCGGTCAGAAGGGCGCGCTCTTCCTGCCGCACCAGAAGAAGACGCGCGTGCCGGCCAGCCAGGTCAATCCGGCGCCCGACACACCCGCGCCCAACTCCGCCCCTGGCGCACCGGCGCCCGCGACACCGGCCGCCCCTGCCACCACTGCGCCGCCGACGACGCCTGCCGCCCCCGCCGCGCCTTCGCCCGCCGCGCCCCCGGCCGCCACGCCTTCGCCCGCCGCGCCGTAGCGCGAGCGCCATGCCACTGCCCGAGCGTCCGGACCTGGTCCTGATCGATGGCTCGTCCTATCTGTACCGGGCGTTCTTCGCGCTGCCACCGCTGACCAACTCCAGGGGCGCACCCACCGGCGCCATTTACGGCGTGCTGAACATGCTGTCGAAGTTCCTGCGCGAGTTCACGCCGGCGCGCATCGGCGTGGTGTTCGATGCGCCGGGGCGTACCTTCCGCGATGAGCTGTTCGCCGAGTACAAGGCGCACCGTGCGCCGATGCCCGACGATCTGCGCTCGCAGACGCAGCCGCTGCTGGCGGCGGTCGAGGCGCTGGGCCTGCCCCTGCTGCGCATCGACGGCGTGGAAGCCGACGATGTGATCGGCACGCTGGCGTGCCGCGCCGCCGCCGCCGGACACCAGGTGTTGATCTCCACCGGCGACAAGGACATGGCGCAACTCGTCGACGAGCACATCACGCTCATCAACACCATGAGCGGTACGGTGCTCGATCGCGCCGGCGTGAAGGCGAAGTTCGACGTCTTTCCGGAGCAGATCATCGATTACCTCGCGCTGGTGGGCGACAGCTC
>DATDHV010000008.1:0-12525 GCA_036521395.1 Steroidobacteraceae bacterium
GGTCTGATGCGGCGTGCTGGCAGTTCGCTCCGAGGCCCGGGGCTGCTTGGCGTAGGTATCGTTGCTCTCGCCCCAGCCGCCGTCAGGATTCTGCCGTGCCGCCAGCCAGCGCACTGCGCGCCGCACGGCCTCATCGCTCGAAGGAATGCCGGCTCGGGCCAGTGCCACGAGCACCGACCATGTGCCGTAGATGTAATTTGTACCCCAGCGGCCGAACCACGCGCCCTCGGCAGTCTGTTCGGTGCGCAGGAAGGCTATGGCGCGCTCGAGCGCCGCCCTGTCCTGGGGCCGGCCCACCAGCGCCAGCGCCGTCACGACGCGCGCAGTGACGTCGCTGGTCGGCGGGTCGAGCAGCGCACCATGATCGGCGAACGGAATATAGTTGAGATTGTAGTGGACGTTGTCGACGTCGAAGGATGCGAACCCGCCGTTGCGGCTCTGCATGCCCACCAGCCAGTTCAGCGCCCGCTCCAGGCAATGGGCATAACGGCCGCGGTCGGCCGAGCGTTGCATGGCCCAGACGATGACCGCGGTATCGTCCAGGTCGGGATAGAAGCTGTTGGCGAACTGGAACGCCCAGCCGCCGCCCGGCAGTGCCGGCCGGCTCACCTGCCAGTCGCCCTCCTGCTCGAGCAATTGCTGCGCCTGCAGCCAGTCGAGTGCGCGCGTGGCGCCGCCGCCGGCACCGGCGCCGCCCGCTTCGAGCATGGCGAGCCCGGCCAGCGCCGTATCCCAGATCGGCGATACGCACGGCTGACAGTAGGCACTCGATCCCTGCTCGACCAGCAGCTCTTGCAATGCGCGCTTGGCGGTGAGGCGGCGCGGATCATCGGCTGCGTAGCCGCGCACCGCCATGACCTCGAGCGCATTGACCATGGCCGGAAAGATCGCGCCCAGCCCACCCTCGCCGTTCAGCCGCTCGAGCATCCACTCCTCGGCGCGGCGCGCGGCGTGCGCGCGCACGGCGCGCGGAATCAGCGGATCGATCAGGCGCCCGAGGCGATCCAGCACCAGAAATATCCGGGCGCGCAAGCTGGCGCGATCGGGCGAGAGCCGAAAGTAGTGCCGCTCGCGATCCGGCGGGATCGTGAACAGCTCGCGTATGTGGATGCCACGCGGGTTGCGGGCGCGCGCTTTGAGCGTGCACAGAATCAGCAACGGCACCATGACGGTGCGCGACCAGTAGGACACCTTGCTGAGATGGAATGGAAACCATCGCGGCAGCAGCATGATCTCGACCGGGATGTAGGGCACGCCGCGCCAGGGGATCTGACCGAACAGGGCCAGCGTGATGCGGGTGAAGACGTTGGCGCGGGCAGCGCCGCCGCGCGCGAGAATGGCTGCGCGCGCGCGCACCATGTGCGCGGCATCGGGGCTGTCGCCCGCGAGTTTGAGCGCATAGTAGACTTTGACGCTGCAGCTGATGTTCAGCTCGCCATTGTGATAGAGCGGCCAGCCGCCGTGATCGGCCTGATGCGCACGCAGGTAGGACGCTATCCTCGCCTCGAGCGCCGGATCGATCTCGTCCAGGAAATGCATCATCAGGATGTACTCGGCGGGGATCGTGCAGTCGGCCTCGAGCTCGAACAGCCAATAGCCCGGCGCACACTGCATGCCCAGCAGCGCGTCGCGGGCCGCCTCGATGGCCCGATCCAGCGAGCGCTGGCCGGGTAATTGCTCGCGCACGTGCGCGCGCCGCTCCGGGCGCACGCTGGGCCGGCTCTGGTGGGCGTCGAAAGCGCGTGGATTGCTGCTCAATGGGCAGACCGTCCTTCGGAGCGGCGTCCCACGCCCTCGAGGGGCAGGTGACGGGCGCCGTGACCAAATTCGCCCACCGCTGCCACGCTGTGCAGCGTCGGCGGGGGCGCGCGCCGCGTGGCGGCTGCCGCCGCAAGCGGCACACCGCTGGCCGCGCGCTCGAACAGGCGCGTGAGCATCCAATCGTTGCCCACTGCCACCGTGGTCAGGAGCCGGGTCATCGCCACCGCCGAGTGCGAGACCTTCACCTGTGTGCCGGCGGTGAAACCGGGCGTGCGATGAATCTTGCCCAGCGTGAGCACCGCCAGGCCGATCGCCCATAGGCAGAAGCGCCGGATACCGGCTTCGCGGCCCGGGATCAGGAACGTGAAGGCGAGCGCATCGCGCAGATGCGCATGCGCCACGGCGACCAGCTCGCTCATGCCGGCGTCGAAACGCTGATCCCCACGAACGGCGGACAGTTGTGCCAGATCGATGCCATGGCGCGTGAACACCTCCTGCGGCAGCCAGCAGGCTCCGCGCGCGCGATCTTCCCAGATGTCCTTGAGAATATTGGTCATCTGCAGACCCTGTGCGAACGACACGGCGAGCTCGTGCAGCGCACTGCGCTGCTGCGCTATGGCAGCGGAGTAGCCGCAGAACAGCTCGGTGAGCATCTGGCCGACAACACCGGCGACGTAGTAGCAGTAGTCGTCCAGGTCGCTGAGACGGGGCAGCCCGCGCAGGCTCGCGATGCGCTGGAACTGGTGCATGCCACCGCTCATGATCTCGAGGCAGCGCTGGATCGCGATACGCTGCTGCTCATCCAGGCTCGCTGTGACCCGAACTACGCGGTCGAGGTTCCGCGCCAGCTCGCGCTCGGCGGGCAGCGTCTGGTCCGAGAATTGCGGCGCCAGCTCCTTCGCCAGCGGCGCCGCGTCCTCCCGGCCACACACCACGGCCACGAATCGCTGCAGCAACACCAGCGTGGCCGCGGGCGAGAGCGCCGGCTCATCCTCGATGGTATCGGCGATCCGGCACAGCAGGTAAGCGTTGGTGACCGGCGTGCGCAGCGCGGCCGGCAGCTGCGGGATGGTCAGCGCGAAAGTGCGCGACACGTGCGGCAGGATCCGATCCTGAAAGGCCTCGTCGGAACCGCCTGAATCCATTTGGAAACTGTCTCGCGACATCGTACGAATCACACCACTTCGACACGTTATGCCTGGGACAACGGTTATCGGCCTGCCGGTTGGGACTGTAACACGCAATCAATCGGGCCGGTCTCTGCCCTGAAGGGCAGCGCCGACCCGGTATCGGGCGCCGACACACATCCGATACGGCAATTATTACAGCGTCCGTGCGGGCCCAGTTTGGCGCCAGGGCAACATGTTCGGCCCGCGCTGGCCGCCAATCGCTTCAGCGTATACTTTGCACGATGACCCGGCCGCCCGACAATTACCCGCTGCTGTACAGCCTCGATTCCCCCGCGGACCTGCGCCTGCTGCCACTCGCACGCCTGCCGGAGCTTGCCGGGGAATTGCGTCAGTTCCTGATCCACAGCGTCAGCACACGCGGCGGACATTTCGCCGCCGGCCTCGGCACGGTCGAACTCACGATCGCGCTGCATTATGTGTTCGATACTCCGCATGATCGGCTGGTGTGGGACGTGGGGCATCAGGCCTACCCGCACAAGGTGCTCACCGGCCGCCGCGACCGGCTCTCCACGATCAAGCAGGCAGGGGGACTCGCGCCGTTCCCGAACCGCAGCGAGAGCGAGTACGACACCTTCGGCGTGGGCCACTCGAGCACTTCCATCAGTGCCGCGCTCGGCATGGCCGTTGCAGCCGCCCATCAGGGCGAGCGCCGGCGCGTGGTGGCGGTGATCGGCGATGGCGCGCTGACCGCGGGCATGGCATTCGAGGCCTTGAATCATGCCGGTTCGCTGCCCGCGGATCTGTTGGTGGTTCTGAATGACAACGACATGTCCATCTCGGAGAACGTGGGCGCATTGTCCAATCACTTCGCACGCGCTCTTTCCGGCCGTGTGTATTCGCACCTGCGTGAAGGCGGCAAGCGCATGCTCAGCCAGATGCCCACGGTGCGCGAGCTGGCGCGCCGCTCCGAGGAGCATCTCAAGGGCATGGTGCTGCCCGGCACGATGTTCGAGGAGATGGGTTTCAACTACATCGGGCCCGTGGATGGCCATGATGTCAAGGCGCTCGTGGGGACGCTGCGCAATCTGAGGCGACTGCGCGGCCCGCAGTTCCTGCACGTGCTGACCCGCAAGGGCAAGGGCTATGCGCCCGCGGAGGCTGATCCGATCACCTGGCACGGCCCGGGTCCGTTCGATCCGGCGAGCGGCACCATCTTCAAGGAGAAGAGCTCGGGTCCCTCCTACTCGCAGGTCTTCGGCCAGTGGCTGTGCGACATGGCCGAGGCCGACGCAAACATCATCGGCATCACTCCGGCCATGCGCGAGGGCTCGGGCCTGGTCGAGTTCTCCAAGCGCTTCCCGGACCGTTACTTCGACGTGGCGATTGCCGAGCAGCACGCCGTGACGTTCGCCGCCGGACTGGCCACACAGGGACTCAAGCCGGTCGTGGCAATCTATTCCACTTTTCTGCAGCGGGCCTACGATCAGTTGATCCACGATGTTGCGTTGCAGCATCTACCCGTGGTGTTCGCGGTGGACCGCGCCGGTCTCGTGGGCAGCGACGGCGCCACGCATCAGGGCAGCTACGATCTGAGCTATCTGCGCTGCATTCCTAATCTGGTCCTCATGGCGCCGGGCGATGAAAACGAATGTCGCCAGATGCTCTACACCGCGACCACGCTCGACGGCCCGGCGCTGGTGCGCTATCCGCGCGGCGCCGGTCCCGGAGTGCCGCTGGTGGCGCAGATGAGCGCGCTGCCGGTGGGTCGCGCGCAGATCCGGCGCGAGGGCCGCAGCGGGCTGGCACTGCTGGTGTTCGGCGCCCTGCTCGATTCGGCCCGCAAGATCGCCGAGCGGCTCGATGCCACGCTGGTGAACATGCGTTTCGTCAAGCCGCTGGATGAGGACCTGGTGCTCAGCGTAGCCGCGCATCATCGCGGCCTGGTCACCATCGAGGAGAATGCCGTGGCCGGGGGCGCCGGCTCGGCGGTGGGCGAACTGCTCTCGCTCGAGGGCCTGCAGGTGCCGCTGTTGAAGCTCGGCATTCCGGATCGGTTCATCGAGCACGGCTCGCGCGATAGTTGCCTCGTCGCGGCGGGTCTGGACGCGGCCGGCCTGAGTGAGCGCGTCGAGGGCTGGTGGCTCTCGCAGCGCCAGGACCGGCTGCGCTCGGGCACCCGTCAGTAGCGTCGCGCGAGCAGCCAATCGGCGAGCTGGCGCAGTGGATCGGCGCGGATGCCGAAGGGCGCCAGCGCGGCGAGCGCCTGGGCATGCAGCAGGCGCACGCGCTCCTGTGAGGATTCGACGCCGATGATCGCCGGATAGGTGGGCTTGCAGCGCTCGCTGTCCGCACCCGTGGCCTTGCCGAGCGTCGAAACATCGCCGATCACATCGAGCAGATCGTCCTGGATCTGGAATGCCAGGCCGATGGGGGTCGCAAATCCGGCCAGAGCCCCATACAGCTCGGGCGCCAGCGCCGGGGCACATACCGCTGCCATCAGCACACTGACCCGGATCAGCGCCCCGGTTTTGCGCGCGTGCATTTCCTCAACCTGCGCTACATCGAGCTGCTTACCCTGCACCGCCAGGTCGATGGCCTGGCCGCCGGCCATGCCGAACGTGCCGCTCGCCTCGGCCAGCAGGTCGATGAGCCGCAGGCGCACTTCGGGCTGCGTGGGCAGCGCCGGATCGCTCGCCAGGAGCTGAAAGGCGAGCGGCTGCAGGGCATCCCCGACCAATATGGCCGTGGCCTCGTCAAAAGCCTTGTGGCAGGTGGGGCGCCCGCGACGCAGATCGTCATCGTCCATGGCCGGCAGGTCATCGTGCACCAGGGAGTAGACGTGCACGAGCTCGACCGCGCATGCCGCCGCCTCGACCTGGCTCTCGGCCAGTCCCAGCGTCGAGGCCGTGGCGAAAACCAGCGCCGGCCGCACACGCTTGCCGCCGCCGAGCACGCTGTAGCGCATGGCTTCGTGCAGGCGGCTCGGGACGACGTCGGCGGCCGGAAGCCGCGCCGCCAGTGCAGACTCGATGCGCAGCCGCCAGGATTCAAGTTGCGCGACAAAGGCCGCGCGCCGTGCCGTTGCCTCCGTGATCGCCGCTGCCGCAGTCACCGCGGCCGCGCGGTTTGCGCACCGTCCGCACCATCCGCGCCTTCGGCAGCGCGGTTGGCGCGCTTGACGGCTTCCACGGGCACCGTGGCCACGCTGTGCCGTGTGCGCTCGCCGTACAGAATGGGCAGATCCGGCGCCATCGACCCGGTGAGGCGGGGCCCGCGCAGCGCCACCTTCAGCGCCTTGAGGGGATGAGCGAAGGCGTCGTCGACCGCGGTGCCCTCGTAGCCGCAATGAGCCATGCAGTTGTCACAGGCGGGATTGCGCCCCACGCCGTACTGTTCCCAGGCGGTCTCCTCCATCAGGGAACGAAAGCTCGAGGCGTAGCCTTCGTCGGTGAGCAGGTAGCACGGCCGCTGCCAGCCAAAGATGTTGTAGGTCGGGGTGCTCCACGGCGTGCACTGATAGGCCTGGTTGCCCGCCAGGAAGTCCAGGAACAGGCCGGAATGATTGAACGACCAGCGGCTGCGGGAATCCTTGCTCGGCGCGCCATCCCGGCGCCCGCGCTTGAAGATCTCGCGGAACAGGCGCTTGCTGGCGCTGCGCGCGAGAAACACGTCCTGGCGCGGCGCGTGATGGTAGCTGTAGCCGGGGGAGACCATGATGCCTTCGATGCCGAGCGCCATGGCCTCGTCGAAGAAAGCGGCCACCTGCTCCGGGTCCTCGCCGCTGAACAGGGTGCAATTGATGGTCACACGGAAACCCTTGCTGCGCGCCAGCCGGATGGCCGCGACCGCCTTGTCGAACACCCCTTCCTGGCACACGGACTCGTCATGACGCTCACGGCTGCCGTCGAGATGAATGGAGAAGGTCAGGTAGGGCGAGGGCCGGTATTCGTCGATGTGCTTGGGCAGCAGGATGGCGTTGGTGCATAGATAAACGAATTTGCGGCGCTCGACGATGCCGGCGACCATCTGCGCCATGTCCTTGTGGATCAGCGGCTCGCCGCCGGGAATGGACACCATCGGCGCCCCGCATTCATCCACCGCCCGCAGCGCCTCCTCGACGCTCAGTCGCTTCTGCAGGATCTCCTTGGGGTGGTCGATCTTGCCGCACCCGGCGCAGGCGAGATTGCATTGGAACAGTGGCTCGAGCATGAGCACCAGCGGATAGCGCTTGACCCCGCGCAGCTTGCGCCCGGCGATGTAGCGCCCGACCCGATATGCCTGTAGCAGTGGAATGGCCAAACCTGTAACTCCTATAGAAGCGCGAGGACGGCGGCGCGGTGCTCCCGCCAGACGCGTCCCCACTCGAGTATGAACCACGGCGTAAAACGCTCGGCGCCGTCCGCCACCAGCTCGGCCTGCAACGCCTCGGGACTGATCCAGCGCCATGCCTGGACCTCGGTCCGGTTGACCCTGACCGGCTCGGTGCAACGGCCGATGAACACCGAGCAGACCTCGTGTTCGGCGCCGGCGGCATCGAACTGCGCCTGGTACTGGAACTTATACAGAAAATGCAGCGGACAGTGCAGTCCCAGTTCCTCCTGCAACCGGCGGTGTATGGCGCTGTCCATGGTTTCGGCGCGCCGCGGGTGACTGCAGCAGCTATTGGACCAGTACTGCGGCCAGAGCCGCTTCGAGTGCGAGCGCTGCTGCAGCAGGAGCTCGCCCCCGGCGTTGAAAATCAGCAGCGAGAAAGCGCGATGCAGCACACCATGGCCCTGGTGGCATTGCGCCTTGCTCATGTGCCCGACTTCGCGGTCGGCCTCATCCACCAGGATGAGCGATTCGGAATCGGCTGCGGCGCCGATCGCGCCGCCCCGACCGCTCCGGATTTCATCCAACATAGCGACCACTCCACCCGTGGCGCAGCCGCGCTGCGGCCTGCACCTCGGTCTCAATGCCCACATAATAGCGGGCCGCTCCTGCTTGGCTAGACAATCTGGCATGCCGCGCCGTTCGGTGCATGCCATGGTGCATGTCGCCGGACGCCGACGCAACGCCCTGAATTCATTGCGCGCTCATGGGCTTCTGTTATCCTCAACTGTTGGGACGGAGCGATTGGGAAACATCAACCCCGGGCCATTCAACACGGTCAACGCTTGCGCGTCTTAATGTTTCAGCCCCTCCGATCGGGTTTCACGTTCCCGCACCTGCAGAACTCGCCCTGGCGCTGTAAAAATTACAGGCCCTTTCCCTGCTCGGCTGCGATCGGCCTGCCTGGCCGACCCGGCATGGGCATGGGTGTCAGCACGGAGTCATAACGATGCGTATCGCCACCAATCCGAGCAGCCGCAAAGCCACCCTGGCGGGCAAGGCAGCTCCGGGACACGGCAACGGCGTCGGCGAGCCGGCGCCTCATGCCCTGGACATGCGCATCATGCTGCGGGCGCTGCAGGCAGTGCGCGACGGGGACTTTTCGGTGCGGCTGCCCGGTGACCAGGTGGGGCTGGCCGGCAAGATCGCCGATACGTTCAATGAGATCGTGCTCTCCAACGAGCAGATGGCACGCAGCCTGGAACGGGTGGGACAGACGGTGGGCAAGGAGGGCAAGACCAAGCATCGCCTGTCCGGCGGCCGCCACGGCGGCGCCTGGCACGCGATGCAGAACTGCGTCAACACCCTGATCGAGGATCTGCTCTGGCCCACCACAGAAGTCACGCGGGCCATCAGCGCGGTCGCCAAGGGTGATCTGTCGCAGACCATGGCACTCGACGTCGACGGCCGGCCGCTCGAAGGCGAGTTTCTTCGTTCGGCCACGGTCGTCAACGCGATGATCCGGCAGATGAGCGCCTTTACCTCGGAGGTCACGCGCGTGGCGCGCGAGGTGGGCACCGAGGGCAAGCTCGGCGGCCAGGCCATCGTGCCCGGCGTGGCCGGCATCTGGAAGGATCTCACCGACAGCGTCAATTCCATGGCCAGCAACCTGACCGGCCAGGTGCGCAATATTTCCGAAGTGACCATCGCGGTGGCCGACGGTGATCTCTCGCGCAAGATCACGGTGGACGTGCGTGGCGAGATCCTGCAGCTCAAGGAGGCCATCAACACCATGGTCGACCAGTTGCGCTCGTTCGCCTCGGAGGTCACGCGCGTCGCGCGCGAAGTGGGCACCGAGGGCAAGCTCGGCGGCCAGGCCATCGTGCCCGGCGTGGCCGGCACCTGGAAGGATCTCACCGACTCGGTCAATGCCATGGCCACCAATCTGACCGGCCAGGTGCGCAACATCTCGGAGGTCACCATAGCGGTCGTCAACGGTGATCTGTCGCGCAAGATCACGGTGGACGTGCGCGGCGAGATCCTGGAGCTCAAGAACACCATCAACACGATGGTGGACCAGCTGCGCTCGTTCGCGTCCGAAGTGACGCGCGTGGCGAGAGAGGTGGGCACGGAGGGCAAGCTCGGCGGCCAGGCCATCGTGCCGGGCGTCGGCGGCACCTGGAAGGACCTGACCGACTCGGTCAACGCCATGGCCACCACTCTGACCGGCCAGGTACGCAACATCGCGGAAGTCACCACCGCCGTGGCCAAGGGTGACCTGTCGCGCAAGATCACGGTGGACGTGCGCGGGGAGATCCTGCAGCTCAAGGAGACCATCAACACGATGGTCGATCAGTTGAACGGCTTCGCTGCCGAGGTCACGCGCGTGGCGCGCGAGGTCGGCACCGAAGGCAAGCTCGGCGGCCAGGCCATCGTGCCCGGCGTGGCCGGCACCTGGAAGGACCTCACCGACAACGTCAATTCCATGGCCAGCAACCTCACCGGCCAGGTGCGCAATATCGCCGAGGTCGCCACCGCCATCGCGCGCGGGGACCTGTCGCGCAAGATCACGGTCGACGTGCAGGGGGAGATCCTGCAGCTCAAGGAGACCATCAACACCATGGTCGATCAGCTCAACAGCTTCGCCGCCGAAGTTACGCGCGTGGCGCGCGAGGTCGGCACCGAAGGCACGCTGGGCGGCCAGGCCGTTGTGCCAGGGGTGGCCGGCACGTGGAAGGACCTGACCGACAACTTCAACGTCATGGCCAACAACCTGACCAATCAGGTGCGCGGCATCGTCAAGGTGGTGACTGCCGTCGCCAACGGCGATGTGCGCCAGCGCCTCACGGTCGAGTCCAAGGGCGAAGTCGCGGCCCTGGCCGACACCATCAACAGCATGACCGACACGCTCGCGATCTTCGCCGACCAGGTCACCACGGTGGCGCGCGAGGTGGGTGTCGAGGGCCGCCTCGGCGGCCAGGCGCACGTGCCAGGCGCGGCCGGCACGTGGAAGGACCTGACGGCCAACGTCAACCTGCTCGCCGCCAATCTGACCACGCAGGTGCGGGCCATTGCCGAAGTGGCCACTGCGGTTACCAAGGGCGACCTGACACGCTCGATCCAGGTCGACACGCGCGGCGAGGTCTCGGATCTCAAGGACAACATCAATGCCATGATCGGCAACCTGCGCGCCACGACCGAACGCAACACTGAGCAGGACTGGCTCAAGACCAATCTGGCGAAGTTCAGCCGCATGATGCAGGGGCAGCGCGACCTGGTCACCGTCGGGCAGATGCTGCTCTCCGAGCTGGCGCCGCTGGTCAATGCGCAGCAGGGCGTGGTGTACGTCATGGAAGGCACCAACGGCGGGGCCTGCCTCAAACAGCTCGCGAGCTTTGCCGATCCGCAGGACACGCCGGCGGCGCGGCGCTACGCGCTCGGACAGGGCATCGTCGGCCAGTGCGCCCTCGACCGCCAGCGCTTCCTGCTGGCCGACATACCCGCCGACGCCATCCACATCCGCTCCGGCCTGTTCGAGGCCAAGCCGCGCAACGTCATCGCGCTGCCGGTGTTGTACGAAGGCAATGTCAAAGCCGTGGTCGAACTGGCGTCACTGCAGGAATTCACCGCCTCGCAGCTCGCATTCCTCGAGCAGCTCACCGGCAGCATCGGCGTCGTGCTCAACACGATCGAGGCGACGATGCGCACCGAGGGGCTGCTGACCCAGTCGCAGCAGCTCGCCGCCGAGCTGCAGACGCAGCAGAAGGAGCTGCAGCAGACTAACGAGGAGCTGGCCACCAAGGCGCGGCTGCTGGCCGAACAGAACGTCGAAGTCGAGCGCAAGAACCAGGAAATCGAGATGGCACGGCGCGCGCTCGAGGAGAAGGCCACCGAGCTGGCGCTGACCTCGCGCTACAAGTCCGAGTTCCTGGCCAACATGTCGCACGAGCTGCGCACGCCGCTCAACAGCATCCTGATCCTTGGCCAGCAGCTGGCCGAGAATCCGGACGCGAATCTGAGCTCGCGACAGGTCGAATTTGCCAAGACCATCCACGGCGCCGGCACCGATCTGCTCAATCTCATCAGCGACATCCTCGATCTGTCGAAGATCGAGTCCGGTACCGTGACCGTGGAGACCGAGGAGCTGTCGTTCACGCACCTGAAGGAGGCGATCGAGCGCTCCTTCCGGCACGAGGCCGATAATCGCAAGCTCGCATTCACCACCAACTTCGATCCGCACCTGGGCCGCGCCATCAGCACCGACAGCAAGCGGCTCATGCAGGTGCTCAAGAACCTGCTCTCCAACGCGCTGAAATTCACCGAACATGGCGGCGTGCGGCTGCACGTCGGCATCGCCGCGGGCGGCTGGAGTGCGGACCACCCGGTGCTGAGCACGGGCCAGCCGGTGATCGAGTTTTCGGTCAGCGACACGGGCATAGGCATCGCGCCGGAAAAGCAGCGCATCATCTTCGAGGCCTTCCAGCAGGCCGATGCCGGCACCGCCCGCCGCTACGGCGGCACAGGGCTGGGCCTGGCGATCAGCCGCGAGCTGGCGCATCTGCTCGGCGGGGAGATCCGGCTCAGCAGCGTGCCGGGCAGCGGCAGTACGTTCACGCTATACCTGCCCGCCTCCTACAGCGGACCGGCCTACGCCAGGGTGGCGCTGCACGGCGTGGCTGGCGTCACGGCCGTGGGCGCGTACCAGCCGATCGTGCTGCCGGCGCCGCGGCAGGAGGAACCCGACGACGACCGCGACAATCTGCTGCCCGGGGATGCCGTGCTGCTGGTGGTCGAGGACGATCCGCACTACGCACGCGTGCTGCTCAATCTCGCTCGCGACCGCCAGTTCAAGGTGCTGGTCGCGCGGACCGGCACCGACGCGCTCGAGCTGGCGCACAAGTACCGGCCCACCGCGATCACACTCGACGTGTTCCTGCCCGACATGCTCGGCTGGACGGTACTGAGCCAGCTCAAGCGCAATCCGGACACCCGGCACATTCCGGTCCAGATCCTGACCATCGAGGAGGAGCGCCAGTACGGGCTCGAGCGCGGCGCGTTCTCGTTCATCAACAAGCCGCTGACCACCGACGGGCTCGCGCAAGCCTTCGATCGCATCCGGGCCTTCACCGATCCGCGCGTACGACAATTGCTCGTGATCGAGGATGACCCGGCCGAGCAGATGAGCATCCGCGCGCTGCTCGACCACGACGACGTCGAGATCAGCGCGGCCGCGACCGGCGCCGAGGCGCTCGAGCTCATGCGCGCGCGCGACTTCGACTGCCTGGTGCTGGACCTGCGCCTGCCCGACATGTCCGGCTTCGAG
>DATDHV010000009.1:0-4161 GCA_036521395.1 Steroidobacteraceae bacterium
TGGAGCCCACGACCGGAATCGAACCGGTGACCTCGTCCTTACCAAGGACGTGCTCTACCGACTGAGCTACGTGGGCGGCGGGGTCCATGGAGCGGGTAGTGGGAATCGAACCCACGTCATCAGCTTGGAAGGCTGAGGTTCTACCATTGAACTACACCCGCCTTGATGACGTTGAATACCCAATCCCGCTCGCTCCGATCTGCCCGCCTGCGAGTCCTTACCTTCCCCGTGGTGGAGGGGGTAGGATTCGAACCTACGAAGGCGTAAGCCGGCAGATTTACAGTCTGCTCCCGTTGGCCGCTTGGGTACCCCTCCGCGAAAAACGAGCCGCGTATTCTGATTTCAGCACCCTGGCCTGTCAATGCAGAAATCGGGCCAGCGGGCGTGCCGGCAACCGAAAAAGTCGCCCCGAGCCTCTACAACCGCGCCGCTTCGGCCTCATCCAGACGCCGCCATTGCCCCGCGCGCAGGTCCGCGGGTAGCCGCGCCGAGCCGTAGCGCAGCCGCGAGAGGCGGCTGACCTCGAAGCCCACCGCGCGCCAGAGCCGCCGCACCTCGCGGTTGCGGCCCTCGTGCAGGACCACTCGAAACCAGGCATGGGCTGCCGGGACAGGGCGCGCGCCCGGCTGTCGGGCAGGCGCGGTCTCGCCGGCGCCGGCATGGACCGCCTCGATGGCATCGAAGCGCGCGAACCCGTCTTCGAGCACGAGACCCTGGTGCAGCCGCGCCACGACGGCTGCCGGCGGCTGGCCGCGCACACGCACCAGGTATTCGCGCTCGGTTTGCGAGGACGGGTGCATGAGACGGTGGGCCAGCGCGCCGTCGGTCGTGAACAGCAGCAGGCCGGTGGTATTGACATCCAGCCGCCCGATCACCACCCAGCGCCCCGAGCGTGGGGACGGCAGACGCTCGAACACGGTGGGCCGGCCCTCGGGGTCGGCGCGCGTGGTGACCTCGCCGGCGGGCTTGTGATAGAGCAGCACCTCGCGCGCGGCGGCGGCAGCGCCCGCGAGCTCGAGCCGGCGGCCATCGAGCCTGATGTCGGCGCCGGCGTCGGCCCGTTCACCGAGGGTCGCGGGCTGGCCGTCCACGCTCACGCGTCCGGCCCGGATCCATTGCTCGATCTGGCGCCGCGAGCCGTGCCCGGCCGCGGCCAGCAGCTTCTGCAGCCGCTCGCTCATCGGGGCCTCACCGCACGGGCAACGCGATCTTCCGGAACAGGTCGGTCTGCACCTCGGGATCGCGCGCATCGATGGCCCGATCGACCAGGCGGCGCGTCAGGTGCGGTCCGAACAACTGGATGAAATCGTAGGCGAAATTGCGCAGCAGCGTGCCGCGCCGAAATCCCACCCACGTGGTATGGATGGGAAACAGGTGCGAGGCATCGACTACGATGAAGTCGCTGTCCTGCGCCGGGTCGATCGCGACGCTGGCCACTATCCCGACGCCGAGGCCCAGCCGCACGTAGGTCTTGATCACATCCGAATCGCGTGCCGTGAGGGCCACCTTGGGTGTCAGGTTCTCGCGCGCGAACACGGTATGCAGCGATGAGGAGCCGGTGAAGCTGAACACGTAGGTGATCAGCGGATAGGGCGCAAGGTCCTGGAGCGTCAGGCGCTCGAGGCGCGCCAGCGGATGGTGCTTGAGCACGATGACCTGTCGGTACCAGCGGTACACCGGGAGCAGCACCAGCCCCGGAAACAGCCCGTCCGAGCCGGTGGCGATGGCGAGCTGCACGCGATCGGTGGCAACCATCTCTCCGATCTGCTCGGAGGTGCCCTGGTGCAGGTGCAACTCCACTTCAGGGTAGCGCTCGCGGAAAGTGTGCACCACCGGCGGCAGTACGTAACGCGCCTGCGTGTGCGTGGTAGCGATCGACAGCGTGCCGCGATTGTCCTGGTTCAGGTCGGCCGCCACGGCCTTGAGACTGTCGATCTCGGCCAGCGCCCGGTTGGCATACTCGAGCACCTTGGTGCCCTGCGGCGTCACGCGCGAGAAGGCCCGGCCCTCGCGCACGAACAGGTCGAACCCGAGTTCACGCTCCAACGCCTTGAGCGCACGGCTGATGGCCGGCTGCGAGGTGCCGAGCGCTGTGGCCGCCTGCGTCACCGACAGCCCATGGCGGGCAATGGCGACCGCGTACTGAAGTTGGTGAAAATTCATGGTGATTCGCGCACTGACGCACGATACGGCTAAATCGAGCGCCGCATTATAACAATTCGTTATAAAAAAATGGCTCGTTACTTATCGATCGCCCGTCAAGGGCGGATTACAGTGGCGCCCCCGCGGCACCAATAGACGGTCGGCGCACCAGTGATTTACGAGAGCATCGTCGGCACCATTGGGCGCACCCCGATCGTGCGGCTGCAACGCCTCGCACCGCCCGGCGTGAGCGTGTACGTCAAGTGCGAGTTCTTCAATCCCGGCGCCTCGGTCAAGGACCGCCTCGCAATCGCCATCATCGAGGACGCCGAGTCCCAGGGGACGATCAAGCCCGGGCAGACCGTGGTCGAAGCCACCTCGGGCAACACCGGGATAGCACTGGCCATGGTGTGCGCGGCCAAGGGTTACCCGTTCGTGGCCGTCATGGCCGACAGCTTCTCCATCGAGCGGCGCAAGATTATCCGCATGCTCGGCGGGCGCGTGATCCTGACGCCCGCGTCCGGACGCGGCATGGCGATGGTGCGCAAGGCCGAGGAACTGGCGCAGAAGCACGGCTGGTTCCTGGCGCGGCAGTTCGAGAATGCGGCCAACCCGGCCTACCACCGCAACACCACGGGCCCGGAGATCCTGGCCGACTTCGCCGGCCGGCGGCTCGACTTCTTCGTGACGGGGTGGGGCACCGGCGGCACGCTGACCGGCGCCGGGGAGATGCTGCACCTGGCGCGTCCGGAGCTGCGCATCATCGCCGCCGAGCCCGAGCCGGCCGCGCTGCTGGCGGGCAAACCATTTGCATCGCACAGGATCCAGGGCTGGACGCCGGACTTCGTGCCGGCGGTACTCAATCGCGCCGTGCCCGACCGCTTGGTCACTGTGACCGATGCCGAGGCGATCAGCACCGCGCGCGAGCTCGCGCGCCGCGAAGGCATTTTCTGCGGCATCTCCTCGGGCGCAACAGTCGCGGCAGCACTGGGCATCGCGCGCGCCGCGCCGTCCGGCAGCGTCGTTCTGGCCATGCTGCCCGACACCGGCGAACGCTACCTTTCCACCGCATTATTCGAGGGCATTCCCGATGGCTCGGATCCTGAACCCTGAGCGCGTGCCGGAACGCACGATGACCACTGCGGCGACCATCACGCTGCCCGATCCGTTTCCGCTGTATCGCGGCGGCACGCTGCATGGCGCGCTCGTGGCCTATGAAAGCTGGGGCCGGCTCAGCGCGGCGCGCGACAACGCCATACTGCTGTTCACCGGGCTGTCCCCTTCGGCGCACGCCGCCGCCACCGAGCTCGACCCCTCGCCGGGCTGGTGGCAACGCATGATCGGGCCGGGGCTCGCTCTCGACACCGACCGGCACTTCATCATCTGCATCAACTCACTGGGCAGCTGCTTCGGCTCGACCGGGCCCGCCTCGATCAGTCCGGCCACCGGCGAGCGCTATGCGCTGAGCTTTCCCGAGCTTGCCGTGGAAGACATTGCCCAGGCCGCATTCGCCGCGGTGCGCACATTCGGCATCGAGCGCCTGTTCGCGGTGATCGGAGCCTCGCTCGGGGGCATGTCGGTACTGGCCTTCGCCACGCAGTTTCCGTCCGCCACGCGCCGCCTGATCAGCATCTCCGGCAGCGCGGCCGCCTCGCCGTTCGCGATCGCGCTGCGCTCGGTGCAGCGCGAGGCCATCGTGCGCGACCCGGATTGGCAGGGCGGACATTACGCGCCCGATCATCCCCCGCGCACCGGCATGCGTCTGGCACGCAAGCTCGGCACCATCACCTACCGTTCGGCCGCCGAGCTGCGGCAGCGCTTCGGCCGTGAGCCACTCGCGGGTCATCCGCGCAGTATCAGCCCGTTCGCGCCGCGCTTCGCGGTCGAGGGTTACCTGGAAGCGCAGGCCGAGCGCTTCACGCGCATCTTCGATCCCAACTGCTACCTCTATCTCTCCAACGCCATGGACCGCTTCGACCTCGGCGAGCACGGCGGCAGCCCGGGCGCGGCCCTGCACGG
>DATDHV010000010.1:0-12773 GCA_036521395.1 Steroidobacteraceae bacterium
GCTCCGACTTCGCGTTGATGCCGGGTGGCGCTGTAGCCGGCCGCCTCGGCCGCGAACTCCGCCTGTTGCAGGGCTACATAGGCAGTCATCTGACTGGCCTTGTAGCCGCGTGCCAGATCGAACATCGAGTAGTTCAAGGCGTGGAAGCCGGCCAGGGTAATGAACTGAAATTTGTAACCCATGGCTCCGAGTTCGCGCTGGAACCGGGCGATCGTTGCATCGTCGAGCTTGCGCTTCCAGTTGAACGAGGGTGAGCAATTGTAGGCCAGCAGCTTGTCCGGAAAGCGGCGATGAATCGCCTCGGCAAATTGCCTGGCCTCATCCAGGTCAGGCTTGCCGGTCTCGCACCACAGAAGATCCGCATAGGGGGCATACGCCAGCCCGCGCGCGATCGCCTGGTCCAGGCCCGCACGCGTGAAATAAAATCCCTCCGAGGTGCGCCCCTTGGCGCCATCGATGAAGGCGCGATCGCGCTCATCGACGTCGGCAGTCAGCAGCGTCGCCGACTCGGCATCGGTGCGTGCCAGCAGCACGGTCGGCACGTTGCAGACGTCCGCGGCCAGGCGCGCGGCGAGCAGCTTCTGGATGGCCTCCTGCGTAGGCACCAGCACCTTGCCGCCCATGTGGCCGCATTTCTTCGCCGAGGAGAGCTGGTCCTCGAAGTGCACGCCGGCCGCGCCGGCCTCGATCATGGCCTTCATGAGCTCGAAAGCGTTGAGCACCCCGCCGAAGCCGGCCTCGGCGTCGGCCACGATGGGCTTGAGCCAGTCGATCGAGTCATCGCCCTCGGCATGATGGATCTGGTCGGCGCGGCGCAGTGCATTGTTGATCGCGCGCACCACCGCCGGCACCGAATCGGAAGGATAGAGCGACTGGTCGGGATACATCTGGCCGGCGAGGTTGGCATCGCCGGCGACCTGCCAGCCCGACAGGTACACCGCGTCCAGCCCGGCCCGCACCTGCTGCAACGCCTGGTTGCCCGTGAGCGCGCCGAGCGCATTGACGAACGGCTTCTCGTTGACGTACCGCCAGAGCTTCTCGGCGGTGAGCCGCGCCAGCGAATGTTCCACGGCCACCGTGCCGCGCAGCCGCACCACATCCTCCGCGCCATAACTGCGCGTGATACCGTGCCAGCGCGGGCTCTGGCGCCAGTAGCTGCGCAACTCATCGGCCGTGGGCGCGGATCGCAACGGGCTCATCGGGTTCTCCGGGCTCAGGACAGCAGCTCGTAGGCGGGCAGCGTCATGAACTCATCGAATTCCTCGCCGGTCACCATGCCAGCGAACAGCCGGGTGGCCGTCGGGAACACGCCCGAGAGCGTGCGTGCGCTGCCGACCTCGAGGTGGATGCGCTCGAGCTCCTGGCTGAGCAGTTCGTAGAACCTCTCGGCCGTGAAGACTCGGCCGTCGGTCGTGGGCGCGCCGTGGCGCAGCCATTGCCAGAGCTGCGCGCGGCAGATCTCGGCGGTCGCAGCGTCCTCCATGAGATGGTAGAGCGGCACGCAGCCTTCCCCGCCGAGCCAGGCCTCGAGGTACTGCACGCCGACGCGGATGTTGAGACGGATGCCGGCCTCGGTGATCTGCCCGTCGGGCACCCGCAGAAGATCCGCCGCGCCCACGCGCACCTCTTCCCGCCCGGCGCTGAGCTGATTTGGCCCCGGCATGATGCCGTCGAATGCCTGGCGGGCCAGCGCGGCGAGCGCCGGATGGGCGATCCACGTACCGTCGTGCCCCGCGCGCGCCTCGCGCAGCTTGTCGGCGCGCACCCGTTCCATGGCAGCGGCATTGGCGGACGGATCATCGCGAATCGGAATCTGCGCCGCCATGCCACCCATGGCGTGCGCCCCGCGGCGATGGCAGGTCTGGATCAGCAGCTCCACGTAGGACTTGAGCAGCGCCCGGTCCATGGTCAGGGCCGAGCGATCCGGAAGCACCGCATCGCTGCGGTTGCGGAACTTCTTGATGAAACTGAAGATGTAGTCCCAGCGACCGCAATTGAGTCCGGCCGAGTGCTCACGCAGCTCGTACAGGATTTCGTGCATCTCGAAGGCCGCGAGTATGGTCTCGATCAGCACCGTCGCCTTGATCGTGCCGCGGCGCATCCCCAAGTGATCCTGCGCGGCCAGGAATACGTCGTTCCAGAGGCGCGCCTCGAGGTGGCTTTCGAGTTTGGGCAGGTAGAAGTAAGGTCCGGTACCGTTGCGGGCGAGTGCCTCGTAGTTGCCGGCGAGGTACAGCGCGAAATCGAACAGCGCGCCCGACACCGCTACGCCGTCCACGCGCACGTGCTTCTCCGGCAGGTGCCAGCCCCGGGGGCGCACCATGAGCGTCGCGGTGCGGGCATTGAGGCGATACACCCGGCCCGAGGCATCGGTGTGGGCGATACGCCGCCTGACGGCGTCGGCCAGATTGATCTGCCCGCGCAGCAGATTGTCCCATGTCGGGGCGCACGAATCCTCGAAGTCGGCCATGAACACGCTCACCGGGGCGTTGAGCGCATTGATGACCAGCTTGCGCTCGACCGGCCCCGTGAGTTCCACGCGGCGATCGGATAGGTCCCCCGGCACCGGCGCGATGCGCCAGTTGGCATTGCGCAGATCGGTCGATGCCGGGAGAAAGTCGGGCAGCGCGCCATGGTCGAATTCCATCTGCCGTCGCTGCCGCGCGGCCAGCAGCTCCTGGCGGCGCGGCTCGAACTGCCGGTGCAGGGCCAGCAGCAGTCCGAGCGCCTCCGGGGTCAGCACTTCCTCGGCGCGCGCCACCCATGCGGGCGCAATCTCGAGCCGCATCGCACGGGCGGTCTCGGGGGGCGTTTCGAGCGGCGCTTCGGCGGGCGCCCCGGGGGGCGGCCGCTCGTAGCGCGGGCGGAAACTGCCAGTTACGGGAGTGAGAACCGAGTTCATGGCGCGAGCATAGCGAGGACAAAGTGAATATTTGACTTTAAAAACTTCACAGTGTTAATTTCACTCCACCATGTCAAATCTACTGCGCAAGGGCCATTTCCTCGGCGCCAAGCTGCGCAATATCCGCAAGCGCAACGGCCTCACGCTCGAGGAGCTGTCGATCCGCTGCGTGCAGCTCGATGCCCGCATCGCTCCCTCCGTGTCCTACCTGAGCATGATCGAGAGCGGCAAGCGCACGCCCTCCCACGAGCTGCTCGAGTTACTCGCGAGCGTGTTCCAGCGCGATGCCGCCTGGTTTCTCGATGAGAGTGCCGATGTGGCCGAAGCCACGCCGCCGGCGCGCGGTGGCGGCGTCACGCGTATTCCACTCGAGCCCGGGTTTCTCTTTTCCAAGGAGCTGCTGCAATCGGCCATTCCCGAGCTGCTCTCCCAGACCGGAACCAGCGGGCGGCAGTTCGCCCACCTGCTGATCCGCTCGCACCAGGAGATGTCACGCAATGACTTTCCCGATCTCGAGCGCAGCGCCGAGAGCGTGGGCGAGCGCCGTTTTCCGCTCACGGTGGAGGATCTGCTGCAGCTCGCGGTCGACCATGGCTTGACGCTCAAGTGGTTCGACCGCCGCCCGGTGCTGGTGCGCGACAAGGACCAGGAAGTGCGCAGCACCGTGCGCAGCTTCTTCGAGCCTCCCGGCACCGTGTACCTCAACCGCTCGCTGCGCGCGGATCCGGCGCGCCTGAAGTTCGATCTCGCCACGCACATCGCGCACAAGGTGCTGCACGGGGGCGACGGGTTGAAATCCCCGCACGCCACGGGCGGGGAAATGGGCGGCAGCCCCGAGGGCGGCTCGGACGTGGCGGGCTTGCGGGCCCAGGACGTGCTGCACGCCTGGCGGGATTTCGAATGCAGTTTCTTTGCCGGTGCGCTGCTGTGCCCCAAGATCCCGTTCCGGCGCTTCCTGGCACGCGAGCGCTACCGGGTCGAATCCGCGTCCAAGCTGGAAGTCACTCCGGCCGTAGTCATGCGCCGCATGACCAAGGTCTCGCCCTATCCGTACTGGCACTTCTTCGACGCCTATCCACCCGGTTACCTGCGCGCGGTCTATCGCGGCAATGGTATTCCGCTGCCCTGGGGCAACATGGCGCGGGTCTCCGATCCCTGCCCGCAATGGGCGGTGTTTCGCATGATCGGCGGCCACCAGAAGGAGTCGGGCTCACAGATCTCGGTGCTGCGTGACAAGGATCGCTCCCTGCTCTACTGCTGCTACTCCATGCGTACGCGCGACATGGCCGGCAATCCGCACGTGCTCTCGGTGGGCATCGACCTGGCGCCCGTGCTCGATGCCAACGGCGCCGATTCCGCACAGATCGTCGCGAGCATCGCCGCCGAGTGCCTGCGGCGGCGCACCGACGCCCCCGTGCCGGCCGCCGCTGCCGCCGCGCTGCGCGCCGCCGCCGGTGTGCTCAACATCGTCTGGGTCGAGGAGGCGCTGTCGCAGCCGGCTCGCATCATCTGTCCGCGCAGTGCGCACTGTCCGCGTCCGGAGCGCTGCGAGGGCGCTCTGCCCTCGCGCGCGCGCGAGATCACCGACATCCGCGCAGAGATCCTCGGCAAGAGCATCGCGCGGCCCTAACGGGCCGCCTCACGGCGCCGGCTGCGCCGGCTCGCAACGCGCTAGCATAGGGCAGTCGACCGGAAACCGGCGTCGCGGGAAGTCGTCATGGCCGCCGATCGTGTCCTGGCAACGGCCGCGCTGCGCTCGTCGCTGAGCGTGGCGCTGATCGCTGCCGCGCTGCCCGCCGGTGCCGGCAGCCTTCCGGTCCACGGCCTGTGGGTGTGGAACAGCACTCAGGTCCTGCAGGCGCCCCAGGGCGCACCCGCGCTGCGCGATTTCTGCCAGTCCGCCGGCATCAACGAGGTCTATGTTTCGGTGTCCCGCGACTACAGCGCCCTGGAGGAACTGCGCCTCACACAGCTCATCGCGCTGCTGCACCAGATCGACATCCGCGTCGATGCCCTGATTTACAGCGTCGACGGCGATGAGGTCGGCGCCCCGCGCACGGCGCTGCTCGATCGCGTGCAGTCCATTCTCAACTTCGATCATCATCACCCCGCGCAGCACTTCGACGGCATCCATCTGGCTATCGAGCCGCAGCGGCGTCCCGAGTACGAGAGCGCGACCAATAATCAGTTCCTGCCCGCACTGGTGGTCACGTACCGCGCCGTGCGTGCGCGCACCGACCGCGCCGCACTCTCGCTCGGTGCCGACATTCCGAGCAAGGTGCTCGCCGCCGACGTGGACGAGCGGCGCGCATTGCTGTCCGCGGTGCCGCGCCTCACGCTGCTGATGGATGCGGGCACGATTCAGCGCGGAGCGGCGACGCCGGGGCAGCGGCTCGAACAGCTGCGCCGGCGCAGTCGGCGGTACCTGCAAATGGCCTATCGCGGCGTTGATGAGCCGCATGCCGCCGGCATGCTCATCGCGCTGCGCGCTCAGGACCATGAGGCACAGTTGCCGCCCCTGCTCGCGGCGCTCGATGACGCGAACCGATCCGATCCGCACTACCTCGGTTGGGCCCGTTCGTACGATGCTGCACCGTAGGCGCTGACCGACGCCAAGTGATGAGAAGCGCCGCTGCTGGCCCATCCTCCCAGCCGCCGAGAATCCCCTCGTCACGCGGCCACTGGCTCGCGGGCACAGCGCAGCCCCCACTGATTCAAGGAAGGTTCACATGACAAAGATACTGGCGAGCTTGTTGGTTCTGGTGCCGATACTGTCGGGCTGCATCAGCAGCAGCAGTCCGCCGCCACCGGCCAAGAACACCACGGTCGTGGTGCCCGACAATTCGAAGACCACGGTCGTGTGCTCCGACGGCACGCAGCCGCCCTGCAACTGAGCACGGCCGCGTCCGAGAGCGCGGCTCGCGGCCCTCGCGGCCCCGGCGTAGCTGTTCACTGCGGCGAGGCGAGCGGCGCGAGCGGCCGCGCCTGGCGCCAGAGCTGGCCGGCAAATATCACGCCAGCACTTCGCACCGGCAGCCCGGCGGCCTGCAGCGCCTGCGCCGCCCAGGTATTGCAGGTGTGCACGGCCGAGTAATCCTCGCTGGCCCGAAGGTACAGGCTGCCCTCGTACGGACCGGTCCCATCGGACTGGACCACATCCTGCCGCTTGACGAGCGATGACCACACCCAGGCCTGAGCGGCCCGCGCCTGTGCCGCGCTGACGGGGATGGCGATGACCTCGGCGGGGCCGTAGGCCGCCGCGGGGGAAGCGGCCAGTGCAGTCATAAGGATGAGGCCCGCCCCCGGCCACAGCGCCGCGAGCAGGTTGGTGGTATCCCGGCGTCGAGACTCGAGATAGCGGCGGTCACCGAACCCGAACAGCAGATAGCGCGCTCCGGGAAAGCGGTCGGTTAGCGTGCGCAGCGGCGCCTCGAGCTCTTCGGTGGCAAATCCGATGTCGATGTGCCAGGTGCTGCGCACGAGGTAAATCGTGGCCGCGGCATCCGACGGATCGTGCCCAAGGGGCTGCGTCAGCGTGGGGCCGAGGGTGCCACACCCTGCCAGCAGCGCCGCGAGCAGACCAATGCACTGGCGCCGCCCTCGGCGCGTGGTCATGCTATCCGCAGCATGACGGACACCGGTGAGGCAACGATCGAACGCGTGCGCGGCTATCTCGTAGCCCTGCAACAGGAGCTGTGCGGCGCGCTCGAGAGCGAAGAGCGGGCGCAGAAGTTCGTGCTCGATCCCTGGCAGCGCTCGGACGGCGAGACCGTGCTGCGCGGCGGCGGCACCACGGCGATGCTCGAAGGGGGTACGGTGTTCGAGCGGGCCGGCGTGGCGTTCTCGGACGTGAGCGGCGCGGCCATGCCGCCGGCCGCTACCGCGCGCAATCCGCATCTCGCGGGGCGCAGCTTTCGCGCCATGGGTCTGTCGGTGGTGGTGCACCCGCGTAATCCCTGCGTCCCGACGAGTCACCTGAATGTACGCTGTTTCACTGCCGGGGAGGCCTGGTGGTTCGGCGGCGGGTTCGATCTGACCCCGTATCTGCCTTTCGAGGACGATGTGGTCTGCTGGCACCGCGCGGCCGAGGCCGCGTGCCGGCCCTTCAATCCGCGCCTTTACTCGCTGGCACGGACAGCCTGCGACACCTACTTCTTCCTGCCCCACCGCGGCGAGGCGCGTGGAATTGGCGGCCTGTTCTTCGATGATCTGAATGCTGCGACGGCGCATGTCGGCATGCCCTGGGAGCAATGCTTTGAGTTTCTTCAGAGCGTCGCCGCCCAGTACCGGGGCGCGTATGTGCAGATCGTACAGCGCCGCCGCGGGGAGTCCTACGGCGAACGTGAGCGCAACTACCAGCTCCATCGGCGCGGGCGTTACGTCGAGTTCAATCTGGTCCTGGACCGCGGCACGCTGTTCGGATTGCAATCCGGTGGGCGAACCGAGGCCGTACTGATGTCGCTGCCCCCGGTCGCACGTTGGACCTACGCGTCGCCGGACCCGCAGCTCGATGCGATGCTGCTGCCCTACCTGACGACCTTGCGCGGCCGCGATTGGCTTGCGAGCAGCGCCTGATCACGTCCGGCTGGCGCCGATCACCTCGAGGGGCGCATCCCTCAGGGCGGCGTGTCGCGTAGGACCCGGTGCACCCAGGCCACATCGTGCCAGCGGCCGAACTTGTAGCCCACGCGCTCGAAGACGCCAATCGGCTGGAAACCGAGCTTGCGATGCAGCGCCAGACTGGCCTCATTCGGCATCGTCACTGCGGCGTAGGCATTGCAGAAGCCCCGATTCGCGAGCGCCTCGAACAAGTGGCCATAAAGGGTGCTCGCCACACCCCGGCGGTGCTGGTCCGGGTGCACGTAAGCGGACACCTCGACAGACCAGCGGTAAGCGGCGCGCTCACGATGCTTCGAGCCATACGCATAGCCGATGCAGCGCCCCTCTCGCTCGGCCACGATCCAGCTCCATCCGTGCACGGCTTGTTCGATTCTCGCCGCGAACTGCTCGATGCTCGGAGGCTCTTCCTCGAACGACACGCTGGTCGATTCGACGAACGGGCGATAGATGGCCAGTAGCGATGGCGCATCGGCGCGGGTTGCTGAGCGGAGTAATAACGCATCGGCCACAGCATTCTCCGCGACGCCACAGTTCGGACGCGCCCTCGGGCGGGCTAGCGGTCGATTTTATTCGGCCGATCAAGGCGCGCAATGCCGGGGCCACGGCGCCGGCGCCATATCGCCGGGCCGCCCACTGCGAATGGCGCGACACAGTTGCCTGAAGCCGTGCTTTGTGCGATGGTTAACATAACGAAAACACGGGGTTTCGCATGAATCTGCGGATTCACGTGAGACCAGCACATGATCATCCCTATAAAAAGCGCGGCGAGCCGCACTGGCGGAGTCATGAAAGACGTCACCGTTACTCGAGGCCATTCGCGGGCCGGGGGTCCCCGACCGGGACTGAGCATGGTCCCAACCCAGCCGCAGCCCAAGGGCGCGGCGGCCCGAGCTGTTGCTCAATCACAACAAGCTATGACGGCCATGGAGAGCGGCATCGTAGTCAGTGAGGAGGAGCTGCGCAGCATCAAGGCGCAACGGCTCTACAAACTGCGTTGCGATTGCGGCCGCTCCTGGTTCGAGCTCGAGCTGCCCAAGCTCATGGAGTGCCCGGCCTGCAAGAAACTCGGGTTGGTATCGGCCTGAGCCGCCAGATCCCCGCGTGAGCCGATGCGCTCGGTCACACTCGGCAGCGCCTCGCCCTAGTCCGCACCTCGCTCACTGTCGAGCTGCGCCATCTGTGCGTCCGCGTAGCGCCCTCCGGCCGCGGCGCCCTTCGGCATCGCGCGCTCGATGGCCGCGAGAACCTCGGCGCTGAGGGGCCGTTCCAGCGCATCCAGCGCCTCGATCAACTGATCACGCGTGCGCGATCCGATCACCGGCACGATGTCCTGTCCCTGCGCGGCCACCCAGCCGATGCCGAGCTGCGCGACGCTCGCGCCTTGGGCCGAGGCGATGCCGCGCAGCGCCTCGACCATGTCGAGGTTGCGCTGCAGATTCTCCGGCGCGAAGCGCGGCATGTGTGCGCGCAGATCCGCGCTCTGTGCGCCACCCGGGCGCCATTGGCCGCTGATCAGCCCGCGCGAGAGCACTCCGTAAGCGGTGATGCCTATCCCGAGCGCACGGCACGCAGGCAGGATGGTGTCCTCGATACCACGTGACAGCAGCGAGTATTCGATCTGCAGATCGCAGATCGGGTGCACTGCCGCGGCGCGTCGCAGGGTCCCCGCCCCGACTTCGGACAGACCGATGTAGCGCACGTACCCGGCCTTCACCAGGTCGGCGATCGCGCCTATCGTGTCCTCTATCGGCACGTTCGGGTCGAGGCGCGCCGGCCGGTAGATGTCGATGTACTCGCTGCCCAGGCGCTGCAGCGAATATGCCAGGAACGTCTTGACGGCAGCCGGACGCGTATCCAGGCCCAGCCAGTGCCCCGCGGCATCGCGCAGCGCGCCGAATTTGACGCTGAGCAGGACGCGATCGCGGCGGCGCCCGGCAAGACTCTCGCGAATCAACAGCTCGTTGTGCCCCATGCCGTAGAAGTCGCCGGTGTCGATGAGATCGATGCCGGCATCCATCGCGGCCCGCAGCGTGGCCAGGCTCTCCTCGCGGCTCGAAGTTCCGTACATTCCAGACATGCCCATGCAGCCCAGTCCGACCGCCCCCACGCTCGGCCCGTGCGCGCCCAGCCGTAGCCGCCTCACGGTGACACCGCGGCGCGCGGCAATGAGGCTAACGCCAACATTTGGGCAGCGTGAATGACGGGCAGCCGCGGCAGTTATCCACGTCCAGGGCGCTCGGAAAGTCGGTACGGTAGGGGCCGGGTGCACCGCGGGCGCGATTGTAGAGCGTCATCTCGAGCACCTCGGGTATCTCGATGCCGTTGCGCGCCGTCATGCCGCTGCAGTTGTTCGGGTGTGCATGTACCACGTAGAAGCGGCTGAGCAGTTTATCGAAGCAACTGCGCATGATCCCGAAGGCGAACGGGTCAAACAGCCGCTCCAGCGAGTGCAGCTCGAGGACGATAATGCGGAAGCATGCGAGCAGCTCGATCGGCGTGCTCAGCAGTACCTCGTACTCGCCACCCTCGATGTCCATCTGCAGCAGCATGTCAGCGCGATACCCTGGCAGATACTTGTCCTTCCACGCACTGAGGGTCATGTGGGTGTCGCTGTCGTTGGCGCCGATGAATTTGCGGTCGAATACGAATTCCGGTCGCATCAGCGGCGGCCGCTCGACCGAATGATCGGCGAGAAAGGAGCGAATGTGGCGATTGGCGAGATCATCCTCGAATGCCGCCGTGCGATCGACCCCCGGTGAGAAACAGTACTCGATGCCCGTCAGATCGTCCGGAATCAGGTAGCCGCCGTCGGCATTGCCCCCGACCCGGATCAGCCCTGCATCACAAGCGCGCGGCCGCAGCCGCCGGATCAGCTCCAGAACATCGACATCCGCGACTATCGGCGCCAAGGTATAGCCCTGCGACAGCGCCGCCCGCCGTAACAAACCCTTCATGCGTGAGATCCCCGATTCGAGCGCGCCCGAATCCCGTTAGTATAAGTCTCCCGGCGCACCGGCTAGCAGCATCTCCGGCGATGGTTGGCGCCTTGAGGCCATGAAGTAGTCCCTCTTCCGTGGGATCCTTCCGGGACGGCCGGGCCGCCGCCCTCGTTGGCCAGTTGCTGTACTGGGCGATGTCTATGCCGATCGCCGGCGCATACCTGTCGGTGGTGCGGCCGACTCGATTGACCCGTACGGTGCGAGATATTTGACTTTGGCAACTATTTCGCCAACGATCGTGACATGGCTTGCTGATGCGGGGTGACAATGCGGATCGTTTCCGGCGCTGCGGTCGGGGCGATGCGCCGCTTCAACCGCTTCTACACCGGGCGAATCGGGGTGCTGCAGGAGCATCTGCTATCGAGCCCGTTCACGCTGGTCCAGGCCCGGGTACTGTACGAGCTCGCCGCACGCCGAAAGCTCACCGCCGGCCAGCTCGTGGATGCGTTGCAGCTGGACCCCGGATACCTGAGCCGCATCCTCCGCGATCTTCATGCGCGGCGCCTGCTTGCACGTCGGCGCCCGGCGGCGGATCGGCGGCGTACGGAACTCACTCTCACGGCCCGGGGCCGCAGCGCCTTCGAGGCGCTCGACCGGGGGTCGCGCGCCGCCAACGCTGCGCTTCTCGCGCCGCTGTCGGCAGCGCAGCGCAGGCGCGCACTTGTTGCCATGCGCGCGTTGCAGGAAATACTGACCCCGGCCGCCGGTGAGCCCCCGCCGCGGCCGCGCGTCAGCTTGCGCACCCACCGTATCGGCGACATTGGCTGGGCAATAGAGCTGCACGGCCGCGTGTACGCTAAGGAATACGGCTGGAATGCCGAGTTCGAGGCCCTCGTGGCGACGCTGTTCGCCCGCTTCGCGACCCGCCACGATCCGCGCGCCGAGCGCTGCTGGATCGCCAATGTCGACGGTGAGCGTGCCGGGTGCGTGTTCGTCGTGCGCAGCGATGAGGCCCCGACCACCGCGCAGCTGCGCTGCCTGCTGGTCGATCCCCGGGCGCGCGGCCTCGGCATCGGTCGGCGCCTCATCGATGAGTCTCTGCGCTTCGCCCGGGCTGCCGGCTATCGGCGCATGCTGCTGTGGACCAACGACGTGCTGACCGTGGCCCGGCGACTATACGAGGCAGCTGGATTCACTCTGCTGGAGCAGTCGCGACACCACCGCTTCGGCCACGACCTGCTAGGCCAGACGTGGGTGCGCGAGCTGTAGCTGGAGGCCGCGCGGCTCAGAAGAATCCGTGCAGCTCGATGAAGTAGACCCGCTGGTGCTCGGAGTTGTCCTGCGGGATGCCGTCGTAGTAGCGAAAACCCGCGCGAAGCTGCATGAACTGGATGGGTGTCAGCTCGTACACCAGGCTCCAGCGCGTGCGTTCGCCATTGGGGACGGCGCGATCGGGATTGAGGAATTCTTCGGTGATCTTCAGATTGTTGCCGCGGGCAATGAGCCAGTTGCCCTCGAGCAGCGTCGCGAGCATCTGGCCCTGGCCGTTGGCTACGCTGTGATCATCGGTGAGCTCGGCCTGCGCGAGCCACGCAATCGGTCCGGTCCTGAGACCGCCGAAGATGGCGTAGGCGCTCTTGCTGCCGATGGACTGATTGTTCGAGTTGGCGGCAAGACCGAGCCGCCAGAGCGGCTGCACGTACATGAACTGACCGCTGTACTGCTTGCCGTCGCTGCTCACGGTGCCCCCGGCGGTGCCGTTGCTGGCCGCGACCTGCATGTCCCAGGCGCCCTTGAGCCACCCGAACTCCACGCCCTGATCCGGCGTGGTCATGTTGATGCCGCTGGCGGTGAGAATGTAGGCGCTCTGATCCTGCAGCCTCCAGCCGAAGGGAAGGTACATCTGCCCGGCTTTCACGTACCAGTCGTGGGATGCGGACCAGTACACGCCATAGGCTTCGCGGTTGAGCGCCCCGCCCGGGGCCACCTGCTCATCGACATAGATCAGCAGCCGGTCGGGGATCACGTTGGCATCCAGGTAGACGCGGGTCTGCTCCAGTGAGAATTCCTGCAGCGATCTGGTCTGCGGTGCCTGCTCGACCGTGCCGTCGAAGCGCAGATCCCCACCAACGCGAATGAAGTTGCCGATCTGCCCCATCCAGGTATTGGCGCCCGTGTCCAGGTGCTTGGCAGGCAGCACGTTCTGGGCAAATACATCGCCGAAGGTAGTGCGCAGGCCGCCGCCGGTGGGATTGACGTGGCAGGTGCTGCACTTGAGGCCCATCCGCACGGCGAGGTAGGGCTCGGCCTGG
>DATDHV010000011.1:0-5522 GCA_036521395.1 Steroidobacteraceae bacterium
CCAGATCAACGGCACCACGGGTTACGAGGAGGCCGCGGCGCAGGGCATCCTGGCGGGCATCAACGCGGGCCTGCGCCATCGCGGCACGCCGCCCTGGGTCCCTGCGCGCTCGGAAGCCTACATCGGCGTGCTGGTCGACGACCTGGTCACGCGCGGTACCTCCGAGCCCTATCGCATGTTCACGAGCCGAGCCGAGCACCGGCTGCTGCTGCGCGAGGACAACGCCGATGAGCGCCTGACCCCCACGGGCCGCGAGCTCGGGCTCGTGGACGAGGAGCGCTGGCGGCTGTTCGAGGCCAAGCGAAGCGCCATCGGCGCCGAGCTCTCGCGACTCGAGCGGCGTCGCTTCAAGCCGGGCCAGATCCCGGCGGCGTGGGCGAACCGCGTGCTCGGCGGCGCGGCGCCGTCGCGCGAGGTCTCGGCCTTCGACCTGCTGCGCCGGCCCGAGGTCGGTTACGCGGCGCTGCTCGAGCTCCTGGACCCGGCCGATGGCACCGCCGCCGCCGCGGATGACCGGCTTGCGGGCCAGGTGCAGCGCGCCATCGAGGTGCGCGCCAGTTACGCCGGCTACATCGAGCGCGCGCAGGCCGAAATCGAGCGTACGCAAGCGCAGCAGGGGGCGATGCTCCCTGCGGATATGGACTACGCCGCGCTGGCCGGCCTCTCGACCGAGATCCGGCAGAAGCTGGCGCAGATCCGGCCTGCTACCCTGGGGCAGGCTGCCCGGGTGCCGGGCGTCACGCCGGCCGCCATCTCGATACTGATCGTGCATCTTCGGCGTTAATATCGATACGGGTACGAGGGGGACAAGATGGACACGGCAGCGCAGCTACTGCGCCACAAGGGTGGTGCGATCTACAGCGTCGAGCCCGAGGCGCCGGTGCTCGAGGCCATACGGCTCATGGCCGAACATTCGGTGGGGGCGCTCCTGGTCATGCAGGGCGAGAAGCTGGTCGGGGTGGTCTCCGAGCGCGACTACGCGCGCAAGGTGATCCTGCGCGGGTTTGCCTCGAGCGAGACGCCGGTGCGGCAGATCATGAGCTCGCCCGTCATGACGGTGCGTCCGGACCAGACGGTGCGCGAGTGTATGCAGCTCATGACCGAGAAGCGCGTGCGCCATCTGCCGGTCGTGGACCGCGAGCGCGTGGTGGGCGTGCTCTCGATCGGCGACCTGGTACGCGCCGTGCTCGAGGAGCAGCAGCAGACCATCGAGGAGCTCGAGCGCTACATCCGCAGCTGAGCGGCGCGGCCGGCCGGCTACTTGCGCCAGAACGTCGGCGTGAGCAGCACCGCGAAGGTGATGATCTCGACGCGGCCGAGGAACATCCCGGCGATGCATACCCAGCTCTGGAACGTGCTCAGTCCGCCGTAGGTGCCGGAAGGCCCGACGTTGCCCAGGCCGGGCCCGACATTGTTGATGCAGGCCACCACCGCCGAGAGCGAGGTGATGAAGTCCAGGCCCGAGATCAGCAGCGCGAAGATCAGCACCGCCATGGTGATGAAATACAGGAAGATGAACGCCAGCACCGAGTAGACCACGCCGTTGGGCACCGTCTGGCCGGCGATCTTGAGCGGCGTCACCGCCTGCGGATGCACCAGCGTGAACATCTCGCGCAGCGACTGCTTGAACAGGATCAGGGAGCGGAACATCTTGATGCCGCCGCCGGTGGAGCCGGTGCAGGCGCACAGGCTGCTCAGGAACAGCATCCACAGCGGCGCGAAGATGGGCCAGCTACCGTAGTCGGTGCTGATGAAGCCGCTGTCGGTGCCCAGGGATATCACGCTGAAGGCGGCATAGCGCAGTGCGGCGATGTGATCCGCATACACGTGGCGGGCATCGAGGAAAGCGGTGATGGCAATACAGCTGCCGATGATCAGCACCAGCATCCAGCGCACCTCGGGGTCGCGCTTGTAGGCGTTGAAATCGCCCTTGCGCAGCGCGATGAAATGGGTCGCGAAGTTCATGGCCGCGACGAGCATGAACAGCATGAGCACGAACTCGATCATCGGCGAATGGAAGTAGGCGATGTTGGCGTCGTGGGTCGAGAAGCCGCCCAGCGCCAGGGTCGAGAAGGCATGGCAGATGGCATCGAACAGCGGCATGCCGGCGGCCCAGAGCGCGAGCGCGCAGGCGGCCGTCAGGCCGGCATAGACCGCGCCCAGGGTGCGGGCGGTCTCGGTGATGCGCGGGGCGAGCTTGGCGTCCTTGACCGTGCCGGGCGCGCCGGCGCGGTAGAGCTGCATGCCGCCGATCCCGAGCAGCGGCAGGATGGCCACGGCCAGTACGATGATGCCCATGCCGCCGAGCCAGCTCAGGGCGTGGCGCCACAGATTGATCGAATGGGGCAGCCGGTCGAGCCCGACGAGCGTGGTCGCGCCGGTAGTGGACAGTCCCGACATGGATTCGAAATAGGCGCGCGTGAAGCTCAACGAAGGCAGGTCGATCAGCAGCGGCAGGGCGGCCACCGCGGTGATGGTGAGCCAGCTCAAGCTGACCAGCAGGTAGGCATCGCGCGGCTTGAGGTCGTAGCGGAAGCGGCGCGTCGCCAGCCGCAGCAGCACGCCGCCGACGGCGCTGACGGCCGCGCCGATCACGAAGCCGCGCAACGGGGCGATCTCGCCGTACAGCAGCGCGGTGACGATCGGCAGCAGGAAGTACAGCGCGAACCAGGTGAGCAGCGAGCCGAAGATGTTCAGTACGCCGAACAGCGAGCGCATCGCGGAGCGCCTAGGTATCGCTCTGGAACAGGCGCGAGACCGCGTCGATGTGACGCCGGTCGGACAGGAAGATGATCACGTGGTCCTCCGTTTCAATCATGGTGTCGTGATGCGCCATGATCACCGCGTCGCCGCGCACGATGGCGACGATGCTCGCGCCCTGCGGCAGCGCGATCTGCTGGAGCTGGCGCCCGATCACGTTCGAGCGACCCTGCGTGCCGTGCACCACCGCCTCGATGGCCTCGGCCGCGCCGCGCCGCAGCGAATGCACGCGCACCACATCGCCGCGGCGCACGTGGGCGAGCAGGGTGCCGATGGTGATGGTCTGCGGCGAGATCACGATGTCGATGCTGTGATTTTCCATGAGCTCGCCATACGAGGGGCGGTTGATCAGCGCCATGACGCGCCGCGCTCCGAGCCGCTTGGCCAGCATGGCCGAGAGCACGTTGGCC
Source organism: Steroidobacteraceae bacterium (assembly GCA_036521395.1). GTDB lineage: Bacteria > Pseudomonadota > Gammaproteobacteria > Steroidobacterales > Steroidobacteraceae > FEN-1191. The sequence goes on from DATDHV010000011.1 coordinate 3,171, forward strand.
TCCTCGGAGTTGGTCAGCGCCGCAAACACGTCGGCGCTGTCGATGTTCTCCTCGACCAGCAGCTCCTCGTCCGCGGCATCGCCGTTGAGCACGATGGTGTTCTCGAGTATCTCGGAGATGCGCCGCGCGCGGCGCGGATCGCGCTCGATGAGCTTGACCTGGTTGCTCTTCTCGAGTGTGCGCGCGAGGCGCAGGCCGATGTTGCCGCCGCCGGCGATGACCAGGCGCCGGACCGGATCCTCGCTGCGGCGCAGTTCCGCCATCACGCGCCGCAGATCGTCGGAGGCGGCGACGAAGAATATCTCGTCACCCTCCTCGATGACGGTGTCGCCGGCCGCGGGCACCAGGCGGTCGTTGCGGTAGATCGCGGCGACGCGCGCTTCCGTGTCGGGCAGATGCTCGCGCAGCGTGCGCAGCTCGCGTCCCACCAGCAGTCCGTCGGGGCGGGCGCGCACGCCCACGAGCTGCACGCGGCCGTCGGCGAAGTCGACCACCTGCAGCGCGCCCGGATAGGACAGCAGCCGCGCGATGTATTCCGTGACCAGCTGCTCGGGGCTGATCCAGACGTCCACCGCCAGCGCGCCCTCGGCGAACAGCTGCGCGCGCGCGGTGTACTCGGGCGAGCGGATGCGCGCGATCTTGGTCGGGGTGCGGTAGAGCACGTGCGCGATCTCGCAGGCGACGATGTTGATCTCATCGCTGTTGGTGAGCGCCACGAGTATGTCGGTGTCGGCGATGCCAGCGCTCTCGAGCACGTTGGGGAAGGCGCCGTTGCCGTGCACGGCGCGAACGTCCAGCCGGTCCTGAAGGTCGCGCAGCACGTCTTCGTTGGTATCCACCACCGTGACCTCGTTGGCGGGCTCGCGCGAGAGATGGTAGGCAGCCGTGCGGCCGACCTGGCCGCCCCCCAGAATCAGGATTTTCATCAGCCGGTGCGCTCCTGCGTCCCTACATCACTTCGAGATTCGCGTATTGAAGCATGAGCCATTTGGAGCCCTGCTGCTCGAAATTGACCTGCACGCGCGCGTGCGGACCCTGGCCCTCGATGTTCAGTACCGTGCCCTCGCCGAACTTGCCGTGCCGCACCCGCGTGCCCAGCCGCATGCCGCCGCCGAGAATCTCCGCCAGCGGCGCGCGCGGCGCTCCGCGGCCGTTGTGGCTCGATTCGGGGGGCCGCGCCAGCCGTATGCGCGGCCGCACTTCCTCGATCAGCGCCGGCGGAAGTTCCTGGATGAAGCGCGAGGGCGCATTGTGGCTGTCGACGCCGTGCAGCCGCCGCTGCTCGGCGTAGGTGAAGTACAGCTGCCGCATGGCCCGGGTCATGCCGACATAGCACAGCCGGCGCTCCTCCTCGAGCCCGTCGAGATCGTTGATCGAGCGCTGGTGCGGGAACAGTCCGTCCTCCATGCCGCTCAGGAACACCAGCGGGAACTCCAGGCCCTTGGCGGTGTGCAGCGTCATCATCTGCACGCAATCATCGGTCCGGGCACCCTGGCCCTCACCGGATTCGAGCACGGCGTGCGACAGGAAATTCTGCAGCGGCGAGCCCTCGCCCTCGGGGTCGAAGCCGCGCGCGGCGCTCACGAGCTCGAGCAGGTTCTCGACCCGGGCCTCGCCGCGCTCGGCCTTGTCCTTCTGGTGGTGCTCGATGAGCCCGCTCTCCTGGATCACGCGATCGACCTGCTCGTGCAGCGGCAGCTCGGTGAGCTCCGCGGCGAGGCGCTCGATGAGCTGCTGGAAGCCGCGCAATGCTCCGGCCGCGCGGCCGAGCGTCGCGTCGGCGGCGCTCGCCGCGGCCTGCCAGAGCGAGCAGCCGCCCGAACGTGCGGCCTCGCGCAGCGCATCCAGGGTGCGCGCGCCGATACCGCGCGCGGGCAGGTTCACCACGCGCTCGAACGAGGCGTCATCGTCGCGGTTGGCGAGAAGACGCAGGTACGCCAGCGCATCCTTGATCTCGGCGCGCTCGAAGAAGCGCAGGCCGCCGTACACGCGGTAGGGCATGCGCGCGCTGATCAGCGCCTCCTCGAAGGTGCGCGACTGGGCATTTGAGCGGTACAGGATCGCCGCTTCGCGCCGCAGGCCGCCGTGCTGCGTCCAGTCGAGGATGCGCGTGACCACGAAGTCGGCCTCGTCGCGCTCGTTGAAGGCCGCATACACGCGCACCGGCTCGCCGCGCCCGCCACTGGTCCAGAGCGTCTTGCCCAGCCGCGCGGAGTTGTTGCTGATCAGCGCATTCGCGGCCTCGAGGATCGAGGCGGTGGAGCGGTAGTTCTGTTCCAGGCGGAACAGTCGCGCGTGCGGGAAGTCGTCGCGAAACTTGTGCAGGTTCTCGACCCGCGCGCCGCGCCAGCG
>DATDHV010000012.1:0-19735 GCA_036521395.1 Steroidobacteraceae bacterium
GGATTGCAGCCGGCGCGCGTGAAATTCACCAGCTCGCTGTCAAAGCCGGTCTGGAGCTGTGACCAGCCCTGGGGCGACCACAGCGCCGCGGCCGTGAGCCGCGGCAGCTGGATGTAGGGGCGCTCATCGACCGGCAACGTATAGTCGAGCGTCTGGAAGTCGATCATCTCGGCGCGCAGATTCCAGATATCGTCCCGATGGCCGATGCCGATGCTGCGGGTCAGGAAGGCGGTGCTGGTGCTCTCCGTGCCCTGTGTGAAGTCCTCGAAATACTTGCCGTCGCTGACGTTCTCGACGCTGGTGTCGATGCGGGTGTTCCAGCCGAGCTGATAGCGATCGATCAGCCGCAGGAAACTGCGCGAGTCGCCGGTCTGGCGGTCGTAGGGCATCAGGTTGCCGTCGACGCTGCCGCGGGTGGCCTCGGTCAGCAGGCGATACTCGGCGCCGAGATCGAAGCCGCGGCTCGAATAGACTGTCGGCGTGAAGGTGGCATCCTGGTTGGGGGCGATGTTCCAGTACCACGGCACGGCGAGGAATGCGCCGCTCTGACTCGAGGTGCCAAAATCTGGAAACAGCACACCGCTCTGTCGTGCACTGCTGAGCGGGAAGGAGATCCATGGCAGGTAGATGATGGGCACGCCTTCGAATGCCACGGTTGCGTCGTGGCCCACGCCGCGGCCAGCGGCGGTATCGAGCGTGAGCTCGCGTGCGCGGATCAGCCAGTCGGCACGTGGCGGCGGACAACTGCTGTAGGTCACCCGCTGCAGCGTGATCACCTTGTCCGGCGTCATGGACATCTGCTCGGCCGAGCCGTGGCCGGATTGCTGCAGCAATTGGAACTGTCCGTGACTGAAATGCGCGCCGGCCTCGCTGTAATGGCCCGAATCCCCCTGCAGCAGCACGACCGGATCGCGGTAGCGCACTGCGCCGCTCGCCTCGAGATTATTGCCATTGCGATCGTAGGTCAGCTCATCGGCGTGAATTTCCTTATCCCCCATGTGCACATCGACGTGGCCGGCCAGGATCGTCTTGCCGTCGGGCGCGAGGCTGAGCGTGTCGGAGGAGGTGGTGATGTCGCCGGTGAGTCCGCCGCGGCCGTGGAACAGGGATTGGATGGGGGGGTTCGGGGCGCCGGCAGCGGGCGCTGCGTCGGCAGCGGTCGGGGCCGTCGACGGAGTGGCCGCTGGAGTGGCCGCCGCGAGCAGCACCGGCGGGCTCTCCCAGGGCTCGATGCACGGCCCGTCGGCGGCTTGCACCACGAGCGGCAGTGCGCAGCACAGGGCCGCGCCCCACAGCGCGCGCAGATGCGGGGAGGAAATCATGTGGGCCTCATTATAATGACGGGTTGCGGCATAAGGTTCGTTCATGCACGTCGCCCACAGCGATCCACGCCTCGATCAACTGCAGAACTGGCTGCGTGAACTGCGCTGGCCGCTGGTGCGGCTCGCGCCGGCTTCGGCCGATGCGAGCTTTCGACGCTATTTCCGCATCTGGCGCGCCGACGGCGCCACGCGCATCGTGATGGACGCCCCGCCCGACAAGGAGGATGTCGCCCCCTATCTGCAGGTCTCGGCGCTGCTCGAGGGCTGCGAGCTGCACGTGCCGCGCATCGAGGCGAGTGACGTACGGCGCGGGTTCGTGCTGCTCGAGGACCTCGGCTCGAGTTCGTACCTGTCACGTTTGCAGGCCGGGGCGGATCCGGAAGCGCTGTATCAGGATGCATTGGGGGCGCTGCTGCGCATGCAGATCGGCGGATGTGCGGCGGCGCTCGAGCTGCCGCGCTACGATCGCGCCGTGCTCGCGCGCGAGATGGCGCTGATGCCGGAGTGGTTCTGCGCGCGCCACCTGCAGCTCGAGCTCGAGCCGCGCGAACGGGAGCTGCTCGAGGCCACGTTCGAATTTCTCATCGCCGAGGCGCTGGCGCAGCCGGTGGTGTTGGTGCACCGTGACTATCACTCGCGCAATCTCATGGTGCTCGAGGCCCGCAATCCGGGCATCATCGACTTCCAGGATGCGCTCGCCGGCCCATGCGGCTACGACCTGGTGTCGCTGCTCAAGGACTGCTATATCGATTGGCCGCGCGCCCGCGTAACCGCCTGGGTCAGCGCCTATCGCTCTCGGCTCATGGCGGCTGGCGGCGACGGCGGCGCCGACGAGCCCACATTCCTGCGCTGGTTCGATCTGATCGGGCTACAGCGGCACATCAAGGTGCTGGGTATCTTCGCGCGGCTGTGGTACCGCGACGGCAAGGATGGTTACCTAGGGGATCTGCCGCGCACGCTCGAGTACGTGCGCGACACCGCACATCGCTACCGGGAGCTGCAATCGCTGGCGCGCTGGGTCGAGACCAGGCTGGTGCCCGGGCTCGTGCCGGCCAACGCCCGCGCGCGCAGCGGAGCGCCGTCCTGACCGCCGGCGCAGCGCGCAGGGCCATGCTGCTCGCGGCCGGCCGCGGCGAGCGCATGCGCCCGCTCACCGATCAGACGCCCAAGCCACTGCTGATCGTGCGCGGCAAGCCCCTCATCGTCCATCATCTCGAGCGGCTCGCCCGCAGCGGCGTGCATGAGGTGGTGATCAATCTGTGCTGGCTCGGGGCCAGCATCCGGGCAGCGCTCGGCGACGGCAGTGCCTGGGGCATTTCGATCCACTACAGCGACGAAGGTCCGGTGGCGCTCGAAACCGGCGGCGGCATCCTGCGGGCGCTGCCGTGGCTCGGCAACGAGCCGTTCCTGGTCGTCAATGCCGACGTCTATACGGATTTCGATTTCGCGAGCCTCCGCATCTCGCCAGACGCCTGGGCGCGGCTGCTGCTGGTGCCCAATCCGGCGCATCACCCCGACGGCGATTTCGCGCTCGCACGCGACCTGGTGGTGGCGCAGGGCGGTCCGCGCTGGACCTATGCGGGCATCGGTCTGTACAGGCCGCAGCTCTTTGGCGGCTGCCAGGACGGCCGTTTTGCATTACTGCCGCTGCTGCAGCGGGCGATCGCCGCCGGGCGCCTGCAGGGGGAGGTGTATCGTGGTCACTGGAGCGATGTGGGCACGCTCGATCGCCTCGCGAGCCTGCAGTGAGCTGACGTGACCGGCCGCCCGGCGGCACCCGTGCCATTCCGGTAAAATCACCGCAGCCAGCACCATTGCCCATGAGCACCCTCAAAGATATTCCGATCGTGATCGATGCGCCCGACCCGCATGTGGCCGGGGCGGTGCGCAGCGGCGAGAAATACCGCACCCCGCAAGGGTTCAGCGCGATCAAGGACGGCATCAGGCCGCGCGGCGCTGCCCATCGCGAGCGGCTCACCGGTAAGCCGTCGTGGTTGCGCGCGCCGCTGCCGGCGGGAGCGAACTTCGATTTCGTGCGCCGCACGGTGCGCGAGCACGGGCTGGCCACGGTCTGTGAAGAGGCCCGTTGCCCGAACATCGGCGAGTGCTGGAATGCGGGTACGGCCACCATCATGCTCATGGGGGCGGTATGCACGCGCGCCTGCCGTTTCTGCGCCGTCGACACGGGCAATCCGCACGGCTGGCTCGACACCGATGAGCCGGCCAACCTGGCCGACAGCGTCGCGCTCATGCGGCTCAAGTACGTCGTGCTGACTTCGGTCGATCGCGACGATCTGCCGGACGGCGGCGCCGCACACTATGCGGCCTGCATTCGCGCCATCAAGCAGCGCAACCCAGCCACCGCGGTGGAGGCATTGACGCCCGACTTCCAGGGCGTGCTGCGCGACGTTGCGACCGTACTCGATGCCGGGCCCGAAGTATTTGCGCAGAACGTGGAGACCGTGCGCCGGCTCACCCATCCGGTGCGCGATCCGCGCGCCGGTTACGCGCAGACGCTGGCCGTACTCGCGTACGCCAAGCAGTACCGGCGGCAGACGCTCACCAAGACCAGCCTGATGCTGGGCCTCGGCGAGACCGATGCGGAGATCATCGAATGCATGGCGGATCTGCGTGCCGCCGACGTGGATGTGCTCACGCTCGGGCAGTATCTGCGCCCGACGCAGAACCATCTGCCGGTAGAGCGTTTCGTGACCCCCGAGCAGTTCGAGCACTATCGCGCATGGGGCCTCGAGCATGGCTTTCGCGAGTGTGTCGCCGGCCCGCTGGTGCGTTCGAGCTATCGAGCCGAGCGGGTGCTGGCGGGAAACAACGTCGGCCTGGCCCCGCCGGGCGCTGCGCCGGCTCGCGAGCCCGCAGTCCCGGGCCTTCAGGCGCAATGGCTCGGCCGGGTCGACTACGAGCCGACCTGGCGGGCGATGCAGCGCTACACGCAGGAGCGCGACGCATGCTCGGCCGATCAGATCTGGCTGCTCGAGCATGGGCCGATCTTCACACTCGGCATGAACGCCGGTCGCGAGCACGTGCTCGCACCCGGCGACATTCCGCTGCTGCAGGTCGATCGCGGCGGGCAGGTGACCTACCACGGTCCGGGCCAGCTCGTGGTGTATCCGCTGATCGACATCCGTCGCGCGGGTCTGGGCGTACGCGAGCTGGTGAATGCGTTGGAGCGCAGCGTGATCGATTACATCGCCGGTTTCGGCATACGCGCGCAGTGCCGGCCCGGCGCCCCCGGCGTGTACGTCGAGGGGCGCAAGCTCGCGAGCGTGGGCTTGCGCATTCGGCGCGGAGCCAGCTACCACGGACTCGCCCTGAATGTCCGCATGGATCTCGAGCCCTTCCGGCGCATCAATCCTTGCGGCTTCGAGGGACTCGAGATGACCGACCTGGCGCGGCTCGGCGGCCCGGGCGAGGTGACGGCGGTGGCGGCCGGACTGACGCCGTGGCTGCGCGTCCATCTCGGCCACCGGTGATGCGGCCCTGAGGCGCCCCGGTGCTGTTGCTGCCATCGATCCGCCTCGCGAGCGTGCGCGATGCGCCCATGATCGCCGAGATGTCGCGCGATTACATCGAATATGGGCTCGGCTGGAGCTGGACCCCCGCACGCGTGCTAGCGGCAGTGTGCGATCGAGCCACCAACACCGTCGTGCTCGAGCATGGGGAGGCCATCGCGGGCTTCGGCATCATGCACTACGGCGACGAGGTCGCGCACCTCGCGCTGCTGGCCGTGCGACCGCGCCAACAGCAACGGGGCCTCGGTGCGCTGCTGATGGCCTGGCTCGAGAAGCCGGCGCGCGTGGCGGGCATCGAGCGTATCCGGCTCGAGGCGCGCGCCGACAATCCCAATGCCATCGGCTTCTATCGCAAGCAGGGATTCAGGGAGGCGGGCCGGATCGCGGGCTACTATCGCGGCGCCGTGGATGCCGTCCGGTTCGAGAAACGGATCGTCATGAGCGTGCAGGTGCCGCGGCCCTGAGCGGTGGCGCCGCGCTTCGCCGCACCCTCGCCGCGTCCTCGCCGCACCCTCGCCGCGCCCTCGCCGCACCCTCGCCATACCCTCGCCGCGTTGTCGCCGTGCGTGCCGCAGCGTAGCATCGTCCGCATGACACGCCTGATCGTCCATCTCGTGGTGACCGCCCTGCTGCTGTGGTTCATCAGTGACATCGTCACCGGCGTTCACATCGCGAACTTCGGCGCTGCGCTGGTGGCCGCGCTGGTGCTGGGTGTGGTGAATTTCCTGGTGCGCCCGATCCTGATCCTGGTCACACTGCCCATCACCATACTGACGCTCGGATTGTTCCTGATCGTCATTAACGCGCTCATGTTCGAGCTCACCAGCCATCTGGTGAAGGGCTTCGTGGTCGACAACTTCGGCTCCGCGCTGGTCGGCGGCGTGCTGCTCGGGCTGTTTCATCTGGTGGTGAACGCGCTCATGCGGCCCCGGCGCGCGCAACTGTAGTGGTGGCGGCGCCGTCTCCCGCCGAGCTGGAGCGCTACCTGCACGCCCACATTCCGCTCTCGCGCGCCATGCAGATCAGCGTGCTGGAACTGAGCGCCGAGCAGGCGCTGCTGTCCGCGCCGCTCGCCCCCAACGTCAATCATCTGGGAACGGTGTTCGGCGGCAGCGCCTGCGCGCTCGCCACACTGGCGGCCTGGTCACTGCTGCACTACCGGCTGCACGAGTGTGTGGCGGATGTGAGCGTGGTGCTGCGCCGGCACTCGATGAGCTACGAGCGTCCCGTTGCCGGCATCTTCCGCGCTTGCGCGGTCCTCGCCCCTCCGGCGCCCTGGCCGCGGTTCCTGCGCACGCTCGAGCGGCACGGCAAGGCGAGGATTGCGGTGCTCGCGCGGCTGACGTGCGAGCAGGGCGAGGCCGGCGCTTTCAGCGGAGAATTCGTCGCGCTCACCCAGGCCGGTGCGCGGTCCTGAAGTCTGCCCCGGAAGGGTGCGAGCAGCTCATAACACCAGCAATACCTGGGGACAGAGCTTGAGCGCCTCGAACAACGCCGCGATCTGGGATTCGCTCGTGGCGATTATCACGTAGGTGATACCCAGGAAACGGTTCTGGGCCGAGCTGCGCTCGGTCACCGCCGAGAGGTCCACGGGCCCGGCGTGCCGCTCGACGATGGCGTCCACGCGGTGGCGCACGCCCGGGTCGGCCCGGACCATGACCTTGATCGGATAGGGGCACGGAAAGCTCAGTTGCGAGGGCACGTCGGCGTCCATAACGGGGGCCAGTTTATTATGGGGCGCGGCGGGCCGTGTAGGACGGTTCCGACAGGGTTGCAGCTTGAAATTCAGGCGGTTGTGCTACACTCGCCGCCGATCGCCGACCGTCCGTGTTTCGTTATGTCGAGGCCGAACCGCCTGCGATCATGGTGACAGGATCTACGCTTCGACGGCTCGTGAGACGCTCTCTCCCTGACCTCAGTTGTTGTTCCTGCCGTGTAATGAATCTTCAAGGATCGAACGTTCCGGAGAGTGTGACTTTTATGGCGAAGATTTATGTAGGTAACCTACCGTTCACGGCCAGTGAGGCCGAGGTGCGAACGTTGTTCGCGCAGCATGGCACCGTGGAAGCCGTGTCGCTGCCAACCGATCGCGAAACCGGTCGTCCGCGCGGCTTCGGGTTCGTCGAGATGAGCCAAGCCGATGCCGCGCGCGCGATCCAGAGTTTGAATGGCTACTCGATGAATGGCCGTCCGCTTCGCGTCAATGAGGCGCAGGACAAACCGCGCACCGGTGGCGGTCGACCGGGCGGCGGCGGCGGTGGCGGCTTCCGCGGTAATGGCGGCGGCGGCGGTGGTGGTGGGCGCTGGTAGGCGTCTCGCGACCCACTGAACGCGATGAAGGCCCGGGGTGACCCGGGCCTTTTTCATGGGGGCCGGAGGAATCCGACATGTCTTCGCAAACGCAATCGCTGCAGTTTCCCGGCCGCATCGGTCTCGGCACCTGGGAGATGGGCGTCGCGCGCGCCTCGCGCACGCAGGAGACCGCCGCGGTCACGCACGCGCTGGCGGTCGGGTACCGGCTGCTCGACACGGCCGAGATGTACGGCGACGGCGGCGCCGAGCGCATCGTCGGGAGCGCCCTGCAGGCATTCGGCCGTGCGCGGCGCGATGAGCTGTTCATCGTCAGCAAAGTGCTGCCGAGCAATGCCTCGCAGCGCGGCACGGTACGCGCCTGCGAGGCCTCGATCGCCCGCATGGGCTGCGACTATCTCGACATGTATCTGCTGCACTGGCCCGGCGCCCATCCGTTTTGCGACACGCTGCGCGGCCTGGACGATCTGCGGCGGCGCGGCCTCATTCGCCGCTACGGCGTCAGCAACTTCGACGTCGAGGAGCTCAACCAGTGGCTCGACGACGAGAGGAGCCTGGGACTTCCAGCCGCGACGCACTGCAATCAGATCTACTATTGCCTCGAGGCGCGGGGCGTAGAATTCGCGCTGCTGCCCTGGCAGCGCACGCGCGGCATACAGACCATGGCGTATTCACCGCTCGGACGCGGCGCACTTGCCGCCCATCCGCTGCTGCAGCGGATCGGACGCGAGCGCGACCTCAGCGCCGCGCAGATCGCGCTCGCCTGGGCGGTACGCGAGGCCGATGTCGTGGCCATACCCAAATCCGCGCAGCCGCAGCGCATCGAGGAGAATCTGCAGGCCGCACGGGTGCAGCTCAGTGCGGCCGAGATCGCGCAGATCGACGCGGCGTTCCCGCCGCCGGATGCAAAACAAGCGCTCGCCACGCTGTGAGGGGCAGCAGCCGCGCGCGCCCATGAAGGTCTTTCACTGCACGCGCTGCCGGCAGGTGGTGTTCTTCGACAACACCTCGTGCGTTCACTGCGGCTATACGCTGGCTTACGTGCCGGAGCTGGGCATGGTGGCCGCGCTCGAGCCACTGCCCTCGGGGCTATGGCGCATCGCGCGCCCGCGTGCCGCGGGACGGCGTAGCTACCGGCTGTGCGTGAACTACAGCCGCGAGAGTGTCTGCAATTGGGCGGTGCGCGCCGTGGATCCCGTGGAACTGCGCCAATCGTGCCGGCTCACGCAGGTCATCCCGAACCTGTCGGTGCCTGGACTATTCGGCGGCGTTACGGGTGCATTAGGAATCCGGGCCGCCGGCGCACCGGCCACAGCGCTTCGTGAGCGCCTATGCCGCCTCCCATCCCTGGGAGGACTGGGCCGAAAGCTGGGCCCACTATCTGCACATGAGTGACATGCTCGACACTGCCGCCGAGTGCGGTCTGTCATTGCTGCCCCGACGCCGCGACGAGCCGGTTCTGCGGCGCACCCGCAGTGGCAGCGAGCAGCCCTTCGAGGGGCTGATCGCGAGCTGGTTTCCCCTGACCTACATCCTCAACAATCTCAACCGGAGCATGGGCCTCGCCGACGGTTATCCGTTCGTGCTCTCCACCCGGCGATCGCCAAGCTACACTTCGTGCACGAGGTGATCGCCGGCGCGCATTAGACTGCGCGGCGCGGCGCGGCGCGGCGCGGTGCGGCGCGTGGCGCGCCCAGCGCCGAAAGCCTCGCGCGTTGCCGCTGGCTGTGCGCGCAGGCATCATCGGGTCCGTTCGCCGGGAGATCCCATCGTTGCAGTCCCTGGTCAGCACAGAATGGCTTGCGCAACAGCTCGGGGCGCCCGATCTGCTGCTGTTCGATGCCACGCTGTACATGCCCGCTGAGAAGCGCGATGCGCCGGCGCTGCACCTCGAGGCGCATGTGCCGGGGGCGCGCTACTTCGACATCGACCGGGTTGCCGACGTCGACTCGGCGCTGCCGCACATGGCCCCGACCGCGGCCCGCTTCGAGCGACTGGTGTCCGCGCTGGGTCTCGGCAATCGCCACCGCGTGGTGTTCTACGATCAGAAGGGCGTGTTCTCCTCGGCACGCGGCTGGTGGCTCATGCGTCTGTTCGGTCACGAGCAGGTTGCCGTGCTCGACGGTGGCCTACCCAAGTGGCGCCGCGAAGGGCGTGCACTGCGCGCGGGCGAGGAACCGCCGCCGGTCCCGGCGGCCTTTCGTGCGGCCTTCAACGCGCGCTACCTGCGCGGTTTGGGCGATGTGCTGGCGAACGTGTCCCGGCCGCGCGAGCTGCTGCTCGACGCGCGCTCGGCCGATCGTTTCTTCGCTCGGGTCCCCGAGCCGCGACCCGGCCTCAGGGGCGGGCACATTCCGGGCAGCCGCAACCTGCCGTACACGGAGCTGCTCGTCGGGGGCGAGACGCTGCTGTCGGCGGCCGCCATCCGGGAGCGACTGGCGGTCGCCGGGGTGACGGCTGACACCGCCGTCGTGACGAGCTGCGGGTCGGGTTTAACAGCCGCCGTGCTGAGCCTCGGACTGGATGTGGCGGGACTGCCGGTCGGCGCGCTGTATGACGGCTCCTGGGCCGAGTGGGGCGCGCGTGAGGACACGCCGATCGAGGGCTGAGCGCGGCGCCATGGTCGGGGAGCGCCCCCGTGGGGCGGCCCAGCGGCCGTGGGTCCGCGTGGCGCACCGAGGCCCGATCGCTTAGGGTAAGCGATCATTTCCCACGCAGGCGGTCATGGCGTCTCCGAATCAAGCGCCCGCGAGAAGAATCGACGGCCTGCGGGTCATCGCGATCTTCAAATACATCAAGGCGGTGCTGCTGATCCTGACCAGTTATGGCGTGCACCGGCTGCTCGATCCGGCGCTGCTTGAGAAGCTGCGCCTTTGGTCCGCGACCCTCACGGACCGGGTCGATCAGCGCTTGCTGCTGCGGGCGCTGAGCTGGGTACAGGGGCTGGGCGAGGACAAGCTTCATCTGGTGATCGCCGTGACGGTGGCCTATACCGCCGTGGTGCTGATCGAGGGCACGGGCCTGTGGCTGCGCCGCCGCTGGGCCGAGTGGGTCACGATTGTTGCAACCTTGTCGCTGATTCCCTTCGAGCTGTGGGAATTGTTCATGCGGCCTCCCGGCCGGCGGCTCACCGTCGTGGCGACGCTGCTGGTGAACGTGCTGATCGCCGCCTACCTGGGGTACCTCCTGCGCACGGCGCACCTTCATCAGCACCCGGGCCCTGCGGCGTGAGAAGGAGGCTCGCTGGTCATGGTCCTGGCGGTGCCCGCAAGGCTATGCTGAGCGCTTCAAGGGTAGCGCCGGGGATCCGATGTACACCGTGCATGGCATGTCGAGTTCGGGGAATTGCTACAAGGTGCGGCTGCTGCTCGAGCAGCTCCAGGCCTCCTATGATTGGGTGGAGATCGATACCCGCAGCGGCCTGACGCGCTCGCAGGCATTCCTGGTGAGGAATCCGAACGGCCGCGTACCTCTGCTCGAAATCGAGCCCGGGCAGTACCTCGCCGAGTCGGACGCGATCCTGTTCTACCTCGCGCAAGGCACGGCCTTCTGGCCGCAGCAGCGGCGGTTGCGCGCCGAGGTGCTGCAGTGGATGTTCTTCGAGCAGTACAGTCACGAGCCCTACATCGCGGTGGCGCGAATGATCTGCAGCATGCTGCCGCCCGAGCACGTCCGCCGCAACGAGCTGCCGCGCCTGCACGAGCGCGGGGCGCAGGCCCTCACCGTCATGGAACAGCACCTGGCGGATCGCGCGTTCTTCGTCGGCGGCGCCTATGGCATCGCCGACATGGCGCTCTATGCCTACACGCATGCGGCCGGCGAGGGCGGCTTCGATCTGCGCAGCTATCCGGCGGTCGCCGCCTGGCTCGCGCGGGTCGAGCAGCAGCCGCGCTTCGTGCGCATGCCCCCGGTTCCGGAGTTCCCGCATGACTGAGCCCACCGTCAACTGTCCAAACTGTCGGACTGAGATCCGCCTGACCGAGTCGCTGGCCGCGCCGCTGATCGCGGCCACGCGCGCGCAGTTCGAGCTCAAGCTGTCGCAGCAGGATGCGCAGATCCTGCAGCGCGAGCAGATGGTGCGCGAGCAGGAGCGGCAAATCGCCGCGGCGCGGGCCGGCATCGAGCAGCAGGTGGCCGATCGCGTGGTATCGCAGCTCGAGACCGAGCGCGCGCGGCTGACTGAGCAGGAGTCGCGCAAGGCGCGCCTGCGGAGCGCGGAGGAGCTGGAGGCGAAGAGCCGCGAGCTCGCCGAGACGCAGCAGCTGCTCCAGCAGCGCGAGCACAAGCTCGCCGAAGCTCAGAAGGGACAGGCCGAGCTGATTCGCAAGCAGCGCGAACTGGAGGATGCACGGCGCGAGCTCGAGCTCGACGTCGAGCGGCGCGTACACGATGCCCTGGCCGAGGCGCGCGCGCTGGCGCGGCGCGAGGCCGAGGAAGGGCTGAAGCTCAAGGTCATGGAAAAGGACCAGACCATCGCCTCGATGCAGCAGAAGATCGAGGAGCTCAAGCAACGCGCCGAGCAAGGCTCGCAGCAGCTTCAAGGCGAGGTGCAGGAGCTCGAGCTGGAGGCGGTGTTGCGCGCGAAATTTCCCTTCGACCTCATCGAGCCGGTGCCCAAGGGCGAGTATGGCGGCGACGCGCTGCAGGTCGTCATCGGCGCCGGCGGCGCCCCGTGCGGTGCCATCCTCTGGGAGTGCAAGCGCACACGCAACTGGAGCGACGGCTGGCTGGCCAAGCTGCGCGAGGATCAGCGCTGCGCCAAGGCGGAGTTCGCGGTGCTGGTCAGCCGTACCCTGCCGAGGGGACTCGAGACCTTCGACATCGTCGATGGCATCTGGGTGGCGCACCCGCGCGCCGCGCTGCCGCTGGCGACGGTGCTGCGCCAGCTGCTGCTCCAGCTACGGGCGGCGCGTCAGGTGTCGGAAGGACAGCAGAGCAAGACCGAGATGGTGTACCAATACCTGACCGGTCCGCGCTTTCGACAGCGCGTGGAGGCCATCGTCGAGGCATTCACCTCCATGCAGGAGGATCTGGACCGGGAGCGCAAGGCCATCATGAAGCAATGGGCGAAACGCGAGGAACAGATCGAGCGCGTCATGGGCGCCACGGTCGGACTGTACGGGGATCTGCAGGGCATCGCGGGCCAGTCGTTGCAGGAGATCGAAAGCCTGGAGCTGCGCGCCCTCGGCTTCGACCGCAACGGACCGGCGGCGCCCGGAAACGGCACGGTCGACTGACGTGCCGCCGAACCGGCCAGCCTAGCCTTCGCGCTGCGAGTCCCGTGGTGCCGAGGCTTCGAGTGCCTGGCGCAGCGAGCGCAGCTCGGCGCGCAGCTCGCGCACCTCCGCTTCGAGCGCCGAGAGCCGGTGCGCCGCGCGCTCATCGCCGCCCGCTGCTGCGCCGGCGGTGTCCGCGGTTGGGTCCGGGGCCGCGTGCGCACTCGCGGCGCCCTCCCCGCCAGCGTTGGCGTCGGCGCCGAAGAGATGCGCATAGCGCGCTTCGCGCCGACCCGGCTCGCGCGCGAGCTTGACCACGCGCGCGCCGCCCTCGTGCTGCGCAAGCTGCTCGAGGGCCGCCTCGACCTGCGCGGCATCGGTGAACTCTGCCATTCGATTCGCGCGCGAGCGCAGCTCGCCCGGAGTCTGCGGTCCACGCAGCAGCAGCTCACAGACGATGGCGCGCTCCTGCGGCGTGAACTGCAGCGCGCTGAACTCGGTATTGCAGAAGCGCTGCTGGTATTTCGGCACGCGGCTGCCGAAGCCGGACTTCTCGAGCACCAGGTGCGTGCGCATCAGGGTATCGACGAGCTCCTGCACGGCGCGATCGCTGAGCTCGAGGATCGGATCGCGGTTGCTCTTCTGGTTGCAGGCCAGGGTGAGGGCATTCAGGGACAGCGGGTACTGCTCGGGAGTCGTGATCTGTTTCTCGAGCAGGCAGCCGATCACGCGCGCTTCGAGGGCGGACAGGGTTGGCATCATGTGGAAGTATCGCTCCAGTACGCTTCGATGAGCTCGTGCATGCGGCGCCAGAGCGGGCCGGGCCGGCCAGTCCCCACCGGCTTGCCATCCAGGGCGGTGACCGCGATGACCCCGCGCGTGGCGGCGGAGAGCCAGATCTCATCGGCGCCGCGAAGCTGCGCCTCGCTGACGGCAATGCTGCGGCGCGCGATGCCGTGCGCGTCGGCCAGCTCTTCGAGCAGGTTGCGCGTGGTGCCGGGCAGCAGCCTTGTCGAGTTCGGCGGCGCCACGATTTCCCGGTCGAGGATCGCGTACACGGTGGATGAGCTGGCGTCGGTGAGCCAGCCTTCGCGCAGCAGGATGGTCTCGCTGGCCCCGGCTTCCACGGCCTGCTGGCGCAGCAGCACGTTGGCAAGCAGCGCCACGGACTTGATATCGCAGCGTGCCCAGCGCGTGTCCTGGGCGGTGATGCAGCTCACGCCGCGCTCGAGGACTTCGGCCGAGGGAGCCGGCAGCGGTGCGCAGAAGGCGAACACGGTTGGCTCGAGATCGGGCAGCGGGGCATGATTGCGGCCATATTCGGTGCCGCGCGACACCTGCACGTAGACGTACAGATCCCCGCCGCCATTGGCCCGAACCAGCGCCTCGATCAAGGCCCGCCATTGCGGCTCGCCGTGCGGATCGCGGATGCGCAGTTCCTTGAGGCTGCGGCGCAGCCGCGCGAGGTTCGAGGCCAGGCGCCGCGCCCGCCCGTGCCGCACCGCGACGACCTCGTACACGCCATCGCCGAACAGGCAGCTGCGATCGAGCGGCGAAATACGGGCATCCCGCAGCGGCAGCAGCTCGTCGTTGAGGTGGCAGACCGGCAGCGGCTCAGCCACGACTTACTTCTGGAACCATAGCAGCACGGTGTCGCTGAGCCGGCTCCACATGCCCCCGGCCGGCACGTCGGCCAGCGGATACAGCGGCACCGAAGTCACGAGCTTGCCGCCTACGATCACCTGTAGCTCGCCCACGGGCGTGGTGGTGCGGATGGGGGCGATCAGGGGATGGCGCACGCTCGCGTTGGTCTCGATGCTGCCACCCTGACCGCGCGACACGACGATGTCGATATCGGTCGCGGGGCCCACCGGGAAATACTCCTCGGACGCCTTGAAGACGCGCGGCTTGAGCACGACGGTGCCGCGCTTCTTGACGCTCACGGTCTCATAGAAGGTGTAGCCGTAATTGAGCAGCGCCGCGCTGGCGTCCTCACGCCCCCTGACGCTGTGTGAGCCGAGCACGACGGCGATCAGGCGCATGTCCTGGCGCACGGCCGAGGTGATCAGGCAGTAACCGGCGCTGTCGGTGTGGCCGGTCTTCATGCCATCGACCGTCGGGTCGCGCTCCAGCAGTCCGTTGCGGTTCTGCTGCTTGATGTTGTTCCAGATGAATTCGCGGATCGAGAACCATTGGTAGAATTCCGGATAATCGCGCACCAGTGCCGCACCGAGCCTCGAGAGGTCGCGCGCCGTAGTGTAATGAGTCGGCGAAGGCAGGCCGCTGCTGTCGTCGAAGTGGGTGTTGGTCATCCCGAGGCGTTGTGCGTTCTGATTCATGAGCTGCACGAAACCTGCCTCGGTGCCCCCGACACGTTCGGCCAGCGCGATCGTGGCGTCATTGCCCGACTGCACGATCATGCCCTTGATGAGCACTTCGGCCGGCACCTGGCTGCCCACCTGCACGAACGTGCGCGAGCCTTCGGCGCGCCAGGCGTGCTCGCTGATCGTGACCGGGTCGGTGAGTTTGAGGGTGCCCGCCTTGAGAGCGTGGAATACGACGTAGCAGGTCATGAGCTTGGTGAGGCTGGCCGGCTGCAGGCGCGCATCGGCATTGCGCTCGGCCAGGACCTTGCCGCTGGTGTAGTCGATCAGGATGTAGGCCTGCGCGTCCACGTCGGGGGGCGTGGGAATGCCGGGGGCGCCCGGCGTCGCGGCCGCAGGAGCCGGGGTGGGCGCGGCCGGGGCCGCGGCCGCGGCATGCCTGGCGGCGTGCTTCGCGGTGGCCAGGGCAGTGCCGCCCGGAATACACAGCGAGACCAGAACCGCGGTGCGCAGCAGTGCAATGAGTTTCATGCGGGTGTGAGTCTCCAGCGGGCGGAAGCGCCCAGTGTAGCGGCAGAGTTCAGTCCTGTGCGAGTCGCGCGCCGGCGAAGCCAAGTGCGGACAGTCTCGCAATCAGCTGATCGAATTCCTGCACACTCGAGATCGGACCGATCCGCACCCGCCGCAGCGGCTGATCGGCCGCTGCTTCGAGCGTGAAGACGTGCTCGAGTCCGTCATCGCGCAGCCTTTGTGCCGCGCGCCGGGCATTCTCGGCGCGTCCATAGGCACCGACCTGGATATAGAAGCGATTCGTGTCCGTCATGGCAGGCGCGTGCGATGGCGCCGCCGCCGAGAAGGGCGCTGGTGCGAGCGGCGCGGTCATCGCCGGCACCGTGCTGACGCCCACACCGGCCGCCGAGGCCGCCGCGGTCGTCGCCGGCAGGGCCGCGGGCAGCGGCGGGGCTGCCGGCGTCAACGCGTCGACCTCCACGAAGGCGGTGCCGTTGCGGATCATGTCGAGCTTGAGGGCGGCCGAATACGAGAGATCGATGATGCGATTGGCGACGAAGGGCCCACGATCGTTGATGCGAACCACCGTACTGCGGCCGTTGGATAGATTGGTCACGCGCGCGTAACAGGGAATCGGCAGCGTCTTGTGCGCGGCCGTCATCGCAAACATATCGTAGCGCTCGCCGGTGGCGGTCCTCAGGCCGTGGAAGTCGGGGCCGTACCAGGAGGCCACGCCGCGCTCGCGGTAGCCCGCAGCACTGGCGAGAACGACGTAGCGGTGTCCTGCGACGTCGTAGAACGGCGGATTTCCCGACGCGCTGCGCGGCTCCGCGCGCGGCACCGCATCGGGAACCGCGGCCGGGTTTGCCGGCGGCGGCGGCGGTAGCGGCCCGGCAGGGATGGCGCGACGCGGCACGTGCGCACAGGCGCTGAGCAGCAGTGCGCCCAGCAGTGCGGCCAACAGCGCTGTGCGCGGCAGCGGTACCCCCGGCAGCGCCGGGCGCGCGGCCGGCGCCCAATACGCCGGGGCAGAGCGCGCGCTCAAAGCACTGCTTCCAGTGCGATCTGCTGCTTGATCGCTTCGGCCAGGTCGTGCACCGCCATGGCATACAGCGGGCTGGTGTTGTAGCGCATGATCACCCAGAAATTCTGGAAACCCACGCGATAGCTCATGGCATCCTGCTGCGGAGCGGCAAGCAGCAGCGCCGGTGTCGAGTCAGGCAGCGTGGTGGCGATGCGCAGACCGCGTGCGCGCAGCCCGCCCAGCGTATCGCTCAGCGACAGGTGGTCGGGCGGTGTGAGGGGCTCGGCGCCCGGGAGCTGTGCCTCGGCCAGCACCGGCGCACCGTACTGCCAGCCGTACTGATGCAGATAATTCGCGATGCTCGCGAAGATGTCGGCCCAATCGTTCCACAGATCACGGCTGGCCGCGCCCTCGGTGCTGACCGCGTAGCGGCGATAGCTCGAGGGCATGAACTGCAATGCGCCCATGGCGCCGGCGTAGGAGCCGCGTACGCTCAGCGGATCGAGGTGCTCCTCGAGCGAGAGCTGCAGGTACTCCATGAGCTCCCGGCGGAAATAGGGAGCGCGCGGCGGGTAGTCGAAGCCCAGGGTGGCGAGCGCGTCGATGACCCGATAGCGGCCGGTGCTGCGGCCATAGAGGGTCTCGACGCCGAGCACGGCGATGAGATACTCGGGCGGCACCTGGTACTCGATGGCGATGCGGTCGAGCAGCTCCCGGTGCTCGTGCCAGAGTTGTACGCCGCCTTCGATGCGCTGGGGCGTCAGCATGCGCGCGCGGTATTCCCACCACTGCAGCGTCTTCTCGGCCGGCCGGGTCATGGCGTCGATGATCTTCGGCTGCGGCTCGGCCGCGCCGAGCACGCCCGTCAGCCAGTCACGATCCAGACCTTCGGCCACGAGCTGCTCGATGAACTCCTGGATCTCCGGTCGCGAGAGGTCGAAGCGGACATGGTCGTCATGCTGCTCGCCGGCCGACAGCGGTGCGGGTGCGGGTGCTGGCGCAGGAGCCGGAGTCGCAGCGCAACCCGGCTCCGGGGCGAGCAGCGCGAGGCTCAGGGCGAGCGCGCACGGCGGCGCCCAGGACAGCGGCCCTGGCGCCCGCAATCGGGCTCGCAGGATTCTCATGTGCCGACCAGCTTACGGTGCGAATACATGCCCATCAAAATACCGAAGCCCGCCAGCAGCGTCACGACCGAGGTACCGCCGTAGCTGACCAGGGGCAGCGGTACGCCGACCACCGGCAACAGGCCGCTCACCATGCCGGCGTTGATGAACACGTAGACGAAGAACGTCAGCGCGATGCACAACGACAGCAGTCGCGAAAAGGTGTCGTTGGTCTGCGTCGCGAGCCAGACGGCGCGCGCGACGATGAACAGGTACAGCGCCAACAGGCCGATCAGTCCGATGAGCCCGAATTCCTCGCCGACCACGGCAAAGATGAAATCGGTGGAGCGCTCAGGCAGGAACTCGAGCTGTGCCTGACTGCCGTTCATCCAGCCCTTGCCGAAGACACCGCCCGAGCCGAGGGCTATCTGGCTCTGGATGATATGGTAGCCGGCCCCCAGCGGATCGGTCTGGGGATTCAGGAAGGTCATGACTCGCGCGCGCTGGTAGTCGTGCAGGAAATGCCAGCCGCCGACCGCCGCGCCCACCATGACCAGCACCAGCACCAGCACGATGCGCAGCGACAATCCGGCCATCAGCACCAGCAGCGCGCCGCTGGCGGCGATCAGGGCCGCGGTGCCGAGGTCGGGCTGCACGGCCACCAGGCCGGCCGGCACGAAGATGATCACGGCCAGCACGATGAGCGAGCGCCAGTCCGGCGGCAGCGGGCGATCGTGCAGGTACCAGGCGGCAAGCATTGGAACGGCGAGCTTCATGATCTCCGAGGGCTGGAACTTGAACAGCCCGAGGTTCAGCCAGCGCTGGGCGCCCCTGCCGATCACTCCGGTGAGCGCCACGACGATCAGCAGCACCACGCCGAGCAGGTACAGCCAGGGGGCCACGCGGCGCAGGAAGTTGGGACTGGCATGCGTGAGGGCCAGCATGGCGGCGGTGCCGAGCGCAATGCGCATGACGGTGCGCACGATGGTGTCGACGCTCTGTCCGGAGGCGCTGTAGAGGATGGCGAGCCCGTACAGGGCGAGCAGGCCGAGGCCCACCAGCAGCGGCCCGTCGAGGTTGAGCACCGACAGCAGCCTCGCGGTCGAGGATAGCGTGCGGCGCGTGCGCGAATAGCCCAGATCTTCCATCAGTCGGCGGCCTGGGATTCGGGGACCGAGGTTTCAGACGCGCTGGCCGTGCTCTGGCGCAGCAGGTAGGCGTCCATGACCTTGCGCGCGATGGGCGCCGCGGCGCTGGCACCGAAGCCGCCGTTCTCGACCAGTACCGCCACGGCGATGCGCGGATCCTCCACCGGCGCGAAGGCGATGAACCAGGCGTGATCCTTGAGACGCTCGGCCACCTTCTGCGTCAAACGCTCGCTGCGCGAGACCGTGAACACCTGTGCGGTGCCGGTCTTGCCGGCGATGCTGTAGGTGGCGCCCTTGCTGATGGCGGCGGCGGTGCCGTAGGTCGCCGCGCCGACCATGCCGTTGATGACGATGTCCCAGTCGGTGCTGCTGACGCCCTGAATGGGTGGATCGGCCACCGGTTCGATGGCAGTGATGCGGCCCGAGGCGTCGCGGACGCCGGTGACGAGCCGCGGCCGGAAGCTCTTGCCTCGTTCGGCCAGCACCGAGGCGACGTGCGCGAGCTGCAGCGGCGTCACCAGCAGGTAACCCTGGCCGACGCCGAAATTCACGGTTTCCCCGGGATACCAGACATTCAGCGGCGGCTTGAAGGCTTTCTTCTTCCACTCCGGCGAGGGCAGCAGACCCGGCTTCTCGCCGCTGATGTCAATGCCGGTGAGCTCGCCGTAGCCGAAGGGAGCCATGAAGGCGGCGATGCGCTCGGCCCCCACCGTGGCGGCGAGCCCGTAGAAGTACACGTCGCAGGATTTGGCGATTGCGTGCGTGAGATCGAGCCAACCGTGGCGACCGGTGCGGCCTTCGCGGAACAGCAGCCTGCTGCCGGGTAGATGGAACACGCCGGCGCAGAACTCGGGTTTGTTTGGATCCACGAGGTGATAGGACAGTGCGGCCAGCGCGATGACCGGCTTGATGGTCGAGCCCGACGGGTAGGTGCCGCGAAGCGCTCGATTGAGCAGCGGCTTGTCGATGTTGTCGGCCAGCGCCGCGTACTCGCTGCGCGAGATGCCGCGCGCGAACTCGGCCGGGTCGAAGCCCGGCTCGCTGGCCAGCGCGAGCACGTCGCCATTGCGCGGGTCCAGAGCGACCACCGCGCCGCGGTGGTCGCCAAGACCTTCCTCGGCGGCCTGCTGCGCCTGCAGATCGATCGACAGCCGCAGATCGTCCCCGGCCATGGGCGGTTGCGAGCGCAGCACCGGCGCGTAGGCGCCCTGGCGCTGCACCGAGCGACCCTGGGCGTTGACCAGGATC
>DATDHV010000013.1:0-9213 GCA_036521395.1 Steroidobacteraceae bacterium
GCTCGACAAGGTCATCGGCTCGCTGGTCCGCACCGGCGTGGATTGCAGCACCGGCTACGTCGTCATCACGAGCCGCGCGAGCTACGAGATGGTGCAGAAGGCTGCCACGGTGGGTATCACGCTGCTGGCCGCGGTGTCCGCTCCCACGGCATTGGCGATCAGGCTGGCAGTCGAGACGGGCCTCACCCTGATCGGATTCGCACGCCCCCAGCGCCACGTGGTGTACGCACATCCGCAGCGCCTGCTGGCGTAACGCGGCGGCTGGCGCCGTCGGCGGCGGCGCCGCGTCGCTCTACTTTCGCACCGGAAAGTCGATGTAGCTGTCGCTGTACCAGCGTATCTTCACCGCCTCCTTCCCGTCCTCCACGGACTCCACGCTGACATCGTCGCCGCCACCGTAGTTGATCTCCTGATCGGGGCGCTTGCTGACGCCGAGCACCACCACCAGACGGCTGCCGGCCTGGAGCTTGCGGCTCGTGAGCCGATCGCTTCGGAAGTCGAGCTGCTGGCGCTCTCCGGCCTTCAGCAGGTGGCGGTGCACGCGGTCGCGCGCGTAGCTGGCCCGGAACTCGAACGGTGGATCGAAAAGCTCGAGGTAATCGCCCGCGGGCGTCAACTCGTACAGGGCGACATACAGGTCCATGTCCATCTTGTTGACGGTGAAATCGAGGCGACCGGAGAACAAGCCGTTGAGTTCCAGCGGTTGCGGCAGCGGATCGCTGACGAATTTCACGCCGTTGTGAATCGGCAGCTCCTTGCCGAGCACGTTGAACGGCGCCGCCCACGCAGCATCGCTGCGGTCGCTCAGGCTCACGGTCTGGCGAATGAAGGTCGGACGGAGGCTCTTGCGCTGCGCGAGCGCGTGAGCGTCCGCCACCGTCGCGGCGTCCAGGAAGAATCGTTGCGATTCTTCGGCCATGGCATCGAGCGAGGCCACGTGGCGCCACTCGTTGGCGCCCATGACTTCGAAATTAACGCGACCGGCGAGCACGGCCGGACGCGGCGCGCCCTTGAAGATGGAGTCGAACCATTGATAGCGGAGCTGGTGCAGGTCGAGCAGCGCAGCCGGATCGACCTGATAGCCGCGCAGCATCGCGACCGGCGCGCGCTCGAGCACGTTGTCATCGTACGGACCGATCAGCAGCGTCTGATCGGCGTGCGGGTTGAAGCGATAGTGCTGCGTGAAGTAGTAGAGCGCGCCGACCTCATCGCCGCCGTAATAGCCCGCCGTCGTCAGCACCGGTATGTTGATGCGGGCGAACTGCCGCCGGTAGGGGATCAGCTTCTGCCAGAAACCGTCGTAGCTGGGATGATTGAGCCAGCGATGAAAGAAGCGATTGGGACGCCGGAAGGTGTGATCCAGCCGCCGGTATGACAGGCCGCTCTGGTACCAGCGCTGCTCGAGCGCGCGCCATCGCGCATCGTCATAGGTCTCGTCCCAACCCTTCTTGTTGGTTACGTTGTACACCCAGCGATACGCGTCGTTGCGGAAAATGTTGTCACGCATCGGAAAGTCGATGCCCGGTGCGGTCGGCGCCGAGGCGGCGATGGCCTTGAGCGCGGGAGGCAGGCCACGGGCCGCCGCCCATTGGGTGAAGCCGCTGTAGCTGCCGCCGTACATGCCGACACGGCCATCACTCCACGGCTGCTTCGCGATCCAGTCGATCACCGTCCGTGCCGCCTCGCCGTCGTCCTGGTACGGCAGCACGCGGTAGCGGCTGTGTGGCGTCAGGCGCGTGTAGGCCACGACTCCGGCATAGCCGTGCGCGGCGCATTCCTTGGCGTAGTTGGGCGAATCGGCGTAGATCGTGAACTCGAGCAGCGTGGGCAGCGTCGCGGCGGCATTGCGGGGACGCACGAGCAGCGCGGAGACGCCCGCGTGACCGCGCGTCCTGATCACGAAATGATCGTCGGTGACGTAGCGCCGCTGATCATCCTCGGTGTCGAGCGCGCCCAGCAGTGGTCCAAAACTGCGGTTGGCATCGAAGGCCAGGTAGATCCAGATCATATCGACCGCGTCGGACAGGGACAGCGTCCCCTGCGCCCGTTCCCGGTCGAAAGCACTTTGCAGCGCCCGCTGCAATGTTGCGAGCGGCGGTCCGCGCCAGGCGGTGACCGCGTACGCGTTCTGGTCGCTGAGGCGCGCCAGCGCATTGCGGAAGGCCTGCGCAAAGGCGCGCGGGAACGGCACGTGTGCGTCGGCTTCGGTTGCTCGTGCCTGCGCATAGATGTCGTAGAGCACCGCGCGGCCGTCGGGCGGGCCGGTGTCGGTGCTGCGCCGCCGATCGCGCAGGGACTGTCGCGTCGCATCTGCCGCCTCGTAGCCACCGGCGACCAGTTGCAGTGCCGACAGATTCGCGAGGTAAAGCTCGGGGTTATTCTCCTGGTAGACGGGCAGGATGCGCTCGGCCAGATCGCGCATGAGCGCCGGCGTCGTGGGATCGATCGCCAGCGCGGGCGGCTGGAAGTCGATGTTCTGCGCCGCGACCGGCGCGCACGCCAGCCCCAGGCACGCCGCGAGGCAGAGCCGATACAGCAGGGCACCCGAGCGGCGGCGGGGCGCGCTCATGTGTCTCCGCCCCTGGTCTGCGCCCGGTGCGCGGCGTTCGCTCTGCGGGCCGTGGCGGGCGGTGCCGGGCTCTTGACCAGATGCAGCACGCGCGAGAACAGCGGCTCGCGCGCCTGTGCGGCTCTGCCTATATGGATGAGGCTGGTGCGCTCGAGCTCGTGATTGAACACGTCGATGACGCGCTCGTGCGTCTCGTCGTCGAGCGAGCCGAAGGTGTCGTCGATGAGCACCCAGGGCGGGGTCTGCAGCACGATGCGCGCGAAGGCCAGCGACAACTGCTCATCCTGGCTCAGATCCCGGTCCCAGCGCCGCGTAGCGTCGAGCATGGGCACGAGCCGCTCGAGTGCGAGCCGTTCGAGCGCGTGCGCGAACGCGCCGTCACTGAAGCGGTCGACCTTCAGCGGATAGGCGAGCACCTCGCGCAGCGTGCCGCGCGGCAGGTACGGGGTGCCGCGCGGCAGGTACAGGATGGTCTCGTCCTTCGGGCGCGTGACGCACCCGGAGCCCCACGGCCAGAGTCCCGCGAGCGCGCGGAATAGCAGCGTCTTGCTGGTTCCGGGCGCGCCCACGATCAGCACGCGCTCCCCGGCCCGCAGCACCACGTGCCGCTCCTTGAGCATTTCGGCGCCCGCCGGCGAGGCAATGTCGAGATCGTCGATCTGGAACGTGCCGGCCTCGCCCTGCGCGTAGGTAATGCTGCTCTCGAAGTCGTGTTCCACCGCGGAGCTCGTCAGGGCCTGGCGGAAGCTCGCGACCCGCAGCAGCGTCGCGCGCCAATCGGCGATGACGCTGAAGTTGTCCACGAACCAGCGCAGCGAGGACTGCGCCTGGGTGAAGGCCGCGGCCGCCATCATGAGACCGCCGAAGGTGATCTTGCCCGAGAAGTACAGGGGCGCGGCCACGAGTATGGGCGCCACGTTGGTCACCCAGCCGAAGCCCGCCGTGATCCAGGTCAGGTTGGTCAGCCCCGTGACCAGCCGCTGCGTGGCCGCAAGCACGTTCTGGAGGTGCGTCTCGACGCGGCGGCGCTCGTCCTCCTCGCCCCCGGCGAGCGAGATACCATCCAGGTGCTCGTTGATGCGCACCAGTGAAAAGCGCAGGTCGGCCTCGCGCGCATACCGCTCGGCGTTGCGATTGATCAGGCTGCCACCTACCCAGTAGCTCAGCAGCGAGCCGGCGCTGGCATAGATGATGGCGGCCCAGAGCATGAAGCCGGGCACGGTGTAGTCGCGATGCTCGATGCGGAAGCTGAAACTGCTCGAGAGCACCCACAGCACGCCGGCGAAGCTCACGAACAGGATGCCGGACTGAAGCAGCTGCGAGCCGAGATCGGCCGACAGCTCGCACAGCTTGCGCGCGTCCTCATGAATGCGCTGGTCGGGATTGACGCCCATGGAACCGGCGTGGGCGAGCCAGAATGCGCGACGCGGCAGCAGCCAGTCCTTGAGCAGGTCCTGCACCAGGCCCTCGCGCAGCTTGACCTTGAGCGTCTCCACCAGCCAGCGTTGCGCCACGTTCAGCACCAGCAGCGCGCCGGCAATCACGAAGAACACGCCGAGCTGGAACAGGAAATCGCGCATGTCGCGACGCGAGAGTGCGTCGAAGAACGGCTTGTTCCAGCTGTTGAGGCGGATCTGCGCGTAGGCGGTGGCGGCCACGACCACGAACACGCCGGCGGCCAGCAGCAGCAGCGCCTTGGCGACCCGCGACTGCCGGAGCGCCCGCAGCATCAGGCGCGTCTGCGGCACGAGGCCCGCGTCGGGATTCTCGTTGCCGGCGCCGCTAGCGAGCTCTGGTGACCAGTCCGTCATACGGTGTCGGGGCTCTGCGCGCGTGCGCTGCGACCCGCTGCCTCCACGGACGCCAGCGCTGCACGCCGCGCGGCCACGCACGAGATGAGACTCGCATAGCTCCACGCCAGGTGCCGCGCCGAACTCTGCGCACCGGTATGCTGATCGAACTGCTCCGACATCTGCCCGTCCGGCGGGGTATAGGCCCGCACCGTGGCGAGGAAACCATCACCGTGCTCGATCCAGCCCCGCGCCTGCCGGCCGCCGGCGCCATTCCCAGCGTTGCGGCCCGGCATGTCATCGCAGTGCGCGGCGGCCGCGCGGAAACACAGCTCGGCGGCGGCGAGGGTCGAGAAATAATAGGCGCCACCGGAGTAGTAAACGTCCCCGGCGTAGCGGCCCATGGCCGGCGCGCTTCCCTGCGGCCGGCTGCGATTGATCGTGTAGCTCGCATCGAACAGCGCCTCGAGCCGCGCCAGCGTGGCGTGCACGCGTGGATCGGCCGCCGAGTGAGCGCCGCGTGAGTGCGCGCCCGCCGGCGCGGTATGGATCGCGGCCAGAATGACCGCGATGTCGAGCTCCTTGGTCGAGGCGGCGCCGTTGGGCAGCACGCGCGATCGATAATGCCCGGCCTCGGGCGACCAGAAGCCATCGAGCATGGCCCGCATAGCGTCCACGGCCGAACGGTAGAGGCCTGCCGTTTCCGGCTCATCCTCCTCGAGCCACGCGGCCCCCGCCTGCAGCGCCGCTGCGCCCACGCTCACGGTGTAGTAGTGCGTGCCCTTCTCTTCCTCCCAGATGTCGAACGAGGGCTCGCGCCAATGACGCCAGGTGAAGTCCAGGTCGGAGCGCAGCAGCGCGGACCATTCCGCGCCGAGAGCGGCGTCAGGCGAGGTCGGGGGCCCCCATCGCAGCAGCGCCAGTGCCCGCAGTGCCGGTCCGTCGTACTGCGGGCGTCCCCAGCTCGAGACATCGAGCGTGCCGTCGGGGTTGACGCGCGTCTCGCCGGCCACGTGCTCGCCGTGCACAGCCTCGAGATCCGCTTCGGTCCGCAGGAATCTGCGGTAGTCGGGCGCCACCCGCTCGCGCCACGACGCGGCCGTCACCAGCTCGCGCCCGTCGAGCCGCAGCAGCGCGCGGCTGAAGCGCACGAAGTCGGCGAAATGATCGAGCGCCCCGCTGCCGATGCTGCCGTCCTCGAACGGCAGACGCAGCGCATCCATGACCACCGCGGAGTCGCGATACCAGTGAAAGAAATAATCCGGATCCGGATCGTAGGCCGCCAGCACCGGCGAGGCGACGATGGACCCGCGCGCGGGGCGGATGATCTGGCCGAAGCCCGGCCGCGTCTTGACGATGCCCACCGCAGAGATGCTCGCGAGCATGGCTTGAACGGCGCGGCCATACTGCCGCTCGAGCCAGGCCGCGAGCGATTCCATCAGGCACCGCCCGCGCGGTCCAGGTGCGGGCTCGTAAACCCGAGCCGGGACAGGCCGGAGCGCACCTCCGGCACGCCCATGAAGAGATTCCAGAGCAGGCCGCTGCGGTGATTCTCGAGCATGACCACGATGGGTCCCTGGTCGATGGCGAGGTAGGTGTCGGCAAACCAGTCGCGCTGTTCGCAGAATGCGTCGTAGAAGCCGTAGCGACCCCAGAGCCGCGCACCGTGCGTGGTCAGGAAATGGCGCAGTGCCAGCAGCGACGCCTGCGGCGCGTACGGCAGGCTCGAGAGTGCGGCGGTCGGAGCGATCGTCCCGTTGTCGAGCGAGGGCGCATGCGCCTCGTAGCCCTCGGGGTCATCGCTGGCGGTCAGGCCCCAGCAGTTCTCGCCATAGCCCTTGAAGCCATTCGGGTTGGCAATGCAGTGTGCGCGATTGATCTGCACGTGCCGCACGTTCTGCTGCCAGTAATCGGCATAGCGGTCGCGCAGGCCGCGCGGGTCGAGCCCGCAGAAGGAGTAATGGGCGAAGAACAGCGGGCCGCCGTAGGGCATGCCGAGCGGCAGCTCGATGCCGTAGTAGCTGCGGCCGTTGAGAAATTCGCGCCCGCCCGCGAAGCCGCGATGATAGACGATCGGATCAATGGCATAACGCGGCGCCGAGGCCGCCAGCACGTAGGTGAGCAGGCACTCGTTCCAGCCGCGGATCGCGTGGTCCATGGCCCAGCCATTGTTGGGGCTCCAGTGCCAGTAGAGCAACTCGCGGCCGTGCTGCGTATACCAGTCCCACTCCACCCCTTCCCACAGCGCCGTGATGCGCCCACGCACGGACCGCTCACACGCCGTGTTGCGGTCGAAATACTCACGTGCGCACAGCAGCCCCATGCAGAGCAGCGAGGTCTCCACCAGGTCGCCGCCATCGTCCTTGCGCCAGAACGGTATGGTCGCGCCGCTGCCGCCGTGCATGAAATGCGGAAACGCACCGTGATAGCAGGTCGCTCGCAGCAGCACGTCGAGCATGGGATCGAGCCGCTCCAGCGCCGCCTCGCGCCCCACCCAGCCACGCTCGGCCGCGACGATGAGCGCCATGACGGCAAACCCCGAGCCGCCGGTGGTGACGAGCTCAGCGGCATGCTCGCGCCGCGCCGGGTAGCGATCGGGCACCAGAGCACTGACCGGATGGGCACATTCCCACAGGAAAGCGAACGTCCGACGCTGCACCAGCTCGAGGAGCGCCTCGTCGGGCAGCGCCGCGAGCATGGCCGGCGCTCCCTCCGCACCCCCCGACGCAGCCGACGTGGGCGGCAGGCTGGGCTCGCCGGTTCCCAATTCGCGACTCTGGTCGGATCTGCGCACGGTCAGCGTCCCCCTTGAATGGCTCGAGCATATGGAGCTTGGAAGGCAATTTCCACGCTACCGCGAGGTCGGCAGCGCAGCGGCATTTAAGCCGATTGCGCGGCGTGGATACAGGAACCCGGTCAAATCGCGCGGCAGACGCCCAACCGGGGCTCGGCTCGAGCGTGCCCGCGCGGGCGATTTCTTCGCTCGGCTCTGTCATGATGATGGTCTATTCCGCGCCTCGACCAATGCTGGATGCCATGAGCCGGATCGAGCAGCTACTTGGCCGCATGACCCTGCCGGAGAAGCTGGGTCAACTGACCATGACCGCCTCGACGCAGACGGTGACCGGCCCGATCATCGCTGGCGACTCCTCCGAGGCCATCAAAGCCGGCAGCATAGGCAGTCTGCTCAATCTGTTCGGCGCCGCGCCGGTGCACGAAATGCAGCGGCTGGCCGTGGAGGATTCCCGCCTCGGCATCCCCCTGCTGATCGCCCTCGACATCATCCATGGGCACCGCACGCTGTTCCCGATACCGCTGGCCGAGGCGGCGCTGTTCGACCCAGAGGCCTGGGCGCTCACAGCGCGGGAGGCGGCTCGCGAGGCCGCCGCGGACGGACTGGCCATGACTTTCGCGCCCATGCTCGATGTGTCGCGGGATCCGCGCTGGGGCCGCACGGCCGAGGGGCCCGGAGAGGACCCGTGGGTTGCCGTGCGCATGGCGCAGGCCAAGATACGCGGCTTTCAGGGTGAGAACCTCACGGCCCGCGACTCCATCGCGGCGGTGGCCAAGCATTTCTGCGCCTACGGGCCGGTCACTGCCGGGCGCGACTATGCTTCCGTGGACATCTCCGAGCGCACGCTGCGCGAGGTGCATCTGCCAGCCTTTGCCGCCGCCGTCGGCTCCGGCACGGCCGCGGTCATGCCCGCCTTCATCGATCTGGCGGGCATTCCGATGACGATCCATAAGGCACTGCTGCGCGGGTGCCTGCGCGATCAGCTCGGCTTCGACGATGTGCTCATGAGCGACTACAACGCCATCGGCGAGCTTCTCCGCCACGGCGTGGCCGCTGACCTGGCCGAGGCTGCGGCGCTGGCGCTCAAGGCCGGCGTGGACATGGACATGATGGCCGATGCCTACCGCCGCGGCCTGCCAATTGCGCTCGAGCGCGGTATGGTGGTCATGCAGGATATCGATCAGTCGGTGCGGCGCGTGCTACGCCTCAAGGAGCGCCTCGGCCTGTTCGACGATCCTTACGGCAGGGGCGCGACGCCCGAGACGCCCGCGACCCTCAGCGGACGGCGCCAACTGGCGCGCTCCATTGCCGCTCGTGCGGTGGTGCTGCTCAAGAACGCAGGCGAGGCACTGCCGCTGGCCTCCTCCATCCGCCGCCTCGCCGTGATCGGTCCACTGGCCGATGCCGCCGCCGAGATGGGCGGCCCCTGGTCGCTGGCCGGCGTGCCCGACCAGCATGTTGGCGTCCTGCAGGGTGTGCGCGCGGCGCTGCCCGACACCCGGATACTGCATGCGATGGGCGTCATGCTCGATGGCAGCGGCAGTGCGGAGAACGGCGCCGGTGCCGCACGCGCTGGCGATGCCGCCGGCATCGAGCAGGCCGCCGCGCTCTGCAACGAGGCGGATGCGGTGCTGCTCTGCCTCGGCGAGGCCGCCCGGATGAGCGGCGAGGCCGCCAGCCGCGCAGACCTGGACCTCCCGGGAGCGCAGCGCGCGCTGGCGGAGGCGGTACTCGACCGTGCGGGCGCACGCCGCATACCGGTCATAGCAATCCTGTTCTCGGGCCGGCCGCTGACCGTGCCGTGGCTGGCGGTGCGGGCCGATGCGCTACTGGCGGCCTGGTTTCTGGGCTCCGAGGCCGGCAATGCCATCGGCGATGTGCTCAGCGGCCGCGTCTCCCCCAGTGGCCGCACGCCCATCACCTGGCCGCGCGCGGTGGGGCAGGTACCCATATTCTTCGGGCAACGCCCGAGTGGACGACCCTCGAACCCGCTGGATGCCTACACCAGCAAGTATCTCGACCTGCCGGACGGGCCGTTGTACCCCTTCGGCCACGGCCTC
>DATDHV010000014.1:0-17421 GCA_036521395.1 Steroidobacteraceae bacterium
GGCCCCGATGGGTAGTGTTTCTCGATGCGTATCGTGCTCATGGGGGCCCCGGGATCGGGGAAAGGCACTCAATCCCAACGCCTGGTCGAGCGTTTCGGGATTCCACAAATATCCACCGGCGATCTGCTGCGCAGCGCGGTGGCGCGCGGCACGGAATACGGGCGGCGCGCCAAGGCCGCGATGGATGCGGGCCATCTGGTGGCCGATGAGATCGTGCTCGGCATCATTCGCGAACGGCTCGCCGAAAGCGATGCGGCGAATGGTTTCATCCTGGACGGCTTCCCGCGCAATCTCGCCCAGGCCGAGGCCTTGCGGGCCATGCTGACGGCCATCGATGCACCGCTCGACGCGGTGGTGCTGTTCGAAGTCGATTACGCCGAGATCATCAAGCGCATTTCGGGGCGGCGCAGCTGTCCCCAGTGCAGCCGCGTATTCAACGTGACAGCCGAAGAGTCCGGCACGCCGCGTTGCGATCAATGCCCCGAAGGGCCGGCACTGGTACAGCGGCGCGACGACGAGGAAGGCACGGTGCGGCGGCGGCTCGAAGTCTACGAGCGCGAGACGCGCCCGCTGGCGCAGCATTATGCCGCCCAGGGACTGTTGCGCAGCATCGATGCGGAGGGCAGCGTGGATGAGGTGACCGCACGCCTCGTGGCCGCCCTCGGCTCGCTGCAGGTGCGCGCGGCGGCAGCGCGCTAGAGCGCGCCTTGGAGCGCGCCGAGCAGGCGTTCGCCGATGACCGCGCGCCGCCAGCCCGTGAGCACGGCGCCATCGCGCGCGCCGCCCACCAGCCGCTCCATCTCCCGCCGCGTGGCCAGGATCTCCGGTGCCAGTCCCAGGTCGCGGCCAATCTGCGCTGCCAGCTGCGAGAGCTTCCTGACCGCCTCGCTCACGGCCGGATCCGGCCGGCGGCGCTGCGGCAACGGTTCGAGCCGCAACGGCAGGTTCTCGCCCTGTATCACGGCCAGGATCTGCGGCCCGCTGTGATTGAGCACACCGTCGGGCAGGGCCGCGGCAGCCGCGAGC
Source organism: Steroidobacteraceae bacterium (assembly GCA_036521395.1). Taxonomy (GTDB): domain Bacteria; phylum Pseudomonadota; class Gammaproteobacteria; order Steroidobacterales; family Steroidobacteraceae; genus FEN-1191. The sequence goes on from DATDHV010000014.1 coordinate 1,027, forward strand.
TCCGCGGGCGTGCGCGGCACGCGCAGCACGATGTCGCGCAGGGCGGCATCCGGCACAATCCAATTGCGCGGCCGATCCGCGCTCATGGCGCGCTGCTCGCGCCAGGCGGCCAGCGCGCGCGCCAGACGCTGGCGCGCGGGATCGAGCTCGAGGAATCCCTTGATCCGCCGCCAGGCCTGCTGGGGATCGACCTCGAACGAACCGATGGCATTGAGCTCCGCCATTTCCTCTTCGAACCAGTTCCAGCGGCCGAGCTGCTCGAGCCGCTGCCGCAGCCGGTCGCGCAGCGGCAGCAGATAACGCACATCGTCGAGCGCGTAGGCGAGCTGCGCGCGCGTGAGCGGGCGGCGCGACCAATCGGTGCGCGTCTCGCTCTTGTGCAGGGTCGTGGACAGCACACGCTGTACGAGCTCGCCATAGCCGACCTGCGCCGGCATGCCGATCAGCGCCGCCGCCACCTGGGTGTCGAACAGCCCGATGACCGGCCCGGTCACCGGCGCGAGCACCTCCAGATCCTGCCGCGCGGCGTGCAGCACCTTGGGCACCTGCGCCGCGGCCATGGCGGCGCGGATCGGATTGAGATTGCGCAGTGCCAGCGTATCGACGCAGCAGGCGTAGTCCGCGACACTGAGCTGCAGCAGGCATAGCTGCGCGAAGTAGGTACGCTCGCGCATGAATTCCGTGTCCAGACCGATGGCTTCGGCGGTTCCGAGCCGCTCACAGAGCTGCGCCAGGCCCGCGCCGTCGCTGATAATCTCCGTCATGCCCGATGTATTCCTCACCGTTCTGCCCGCCGTGCGTGCCGCCGCGCGGTACCGCGGCCAAAAGCATGCCCGGTTCGCGTCCGCGCGCTAGCTCGGCCCTGTCCGGGCTGGCGCGATTGTATTTCCAGATCACGATATGGCGCCGCGGGCCGCAGGACGTGCCCGCGGTGGGTATCTTACTGCCATTGACCATCGGCGCTTACGTTCTGCTCAGCGCGGCGCTCGGGGAGCTGCTGCCGCCGATGCGGCCGAGCTGGTGGCAGGAGCTGGCGCTCGACGTGCCGTTCATGCTGCTCTGGTACGGCGGGCTGCTCGCGCTCGACGGGCGGCGCGAGCGCTATCTGCAGACGGTGACGGCGCTGTTCGGCGTCGAGGCGGTGCTGGCGTTGCCGAGCATGGCGTGCGAGTTTCTGCAGCAGCACTACGCCAGCGATGCGACCTGGCAACTGCCGGTATCGATCGCCGCCCTGGCGCTGCTGATCTGGACACTGATCGCCGTGGGACACATTCTGCGCGCGACGCTCGAGCGCGGACTCGGCTTCTGTCTGATACTGGCGTTCGTGCAGATGCTGGCCGAGGAAATGCTCCTGATCGCCGTCTTCCGCGGGGGATCCTAGCCCATGCACGTTCACATCCTCGGCATCTGCGGTACGTTCATGGGCGGGGTCGCAGCGCTGGCGCGTGCGGCCGGGCACCGCGTCACCGGCTCGGACCACAACGTCTACCCGCCCATGAGCACTCAGCTCGCCGCGCTCGGCATCGAGCTCATCGAGGGCTACGGTGCCGAGCAGCTCGACCTCGCGCCCGACGTGGTCGTGATCGGCAACGTCATGTCGCGCGGCGTGCCGGTCATCGAGGCGGTGCTGGAGCGCAACGTGCCCTATGCCTCCGGGCCCGAATGGCTCGCGCGCGCGGTGCTGCACGATCGCTGGGTACTGGCGGTGGCCGGCACCCACGGCAAGACCTCCACCAGCAGCATGCTGGCGTGGATTCTCGAGCACGCGGGGCTCGCCCCGGGATTCCTGATCGGCGGCATTCCGCAGAACTTCGGGCTGAGCGCGCGCCTGGGCGCCGCGCCCTTCTTCGTGATCGAGGCCGATGAGTACGACACTGCCTTCTTCGACAAGCGCGCCAAATTCGTGCATTACCGGCCGCGCACGCTGGTGCTCAACAACCTCGAATACGATCACGCCGACATCTATCCGGACCTGGCCTCGATCGAGCGGCAGTTCCAGCACCTGCTGCGCACCGTGCCGGGGGGCGGGCGCATTGTGTGCAACGGCGCCGATGCGAATCTCGAGCGCGTGCTCGCCGCCGGCTGCTGGACGCCGCTGGAGCGCTTCGCGGCCGTGGCGGCCGGCGCCGACGTGCAATGGCGCGCGCGCGCGGCCGGGCACACCGATTACTCGCGCTTCGAGGTCCTGTTCGAGGGGCGCGCGCGCGGCGAGGTCAAGTGGAGCGCCATCGGTGCGCACAACGCTGACAACGCGCTCGCCGCGCTCGCCGCCGCCCGCCACGCCGGGGTCGCCATCGAGCATGGGATCGAGGCACTGGGCAGCTTCCAGGGCGTCGCGCGGCGCATGCAGTTGCGGGGCGTCGCCGCCGGCGTGCGCGTCTACGACGACTTCGCCCACCATCCGACCGCAATCCTAGCCACCATCGATGGCCTGCGCCGGCGGGTCGGACAGGAACGCATCGTCGCGGTGCTCGAGCCGCGCTCGCAGACCATGCGGCTCGGCGTGCACCAGCAGGCGCTCGCCCGCGCGCTGGCCGGCGCGGATGAGGTTTTCATCCATGCGCCCGCTGCGCTCGGCTGGGACGTGCACGCGGCCATGGCGCCGCTGGGCGCACGCGCTCACGTGGTCGCGGACCTCGATGCGCTGCTGCTCGAGCTCTCGGGCCGCCTGCGGGCCGGCGATCACGCGCTGATCATGAGCAACGGCGGCTTCGGCGGGTTGCACGCGCGGCTGCTCGAGGCACTGGCCTCGCGCCCGTGAGCACGCCATGACAGGACCGCTGCCGCTGTTTCCTCTGCACACGGTACTGTTTCCGGGCGGCCTGCTGCCGCTGCGCGTCTTCGAGCCCCGTTATCTCGACATGGTCGGACGCTGTCTGCGCAGCGGCGATGGCTTCGGCGTGGTGCTCATCGAAGACGGCAGCGACACCGAACGTGAGGCGCGCACGGCGGCGGTCGGCACCTCGGCGCGCATCGTCGATTTTCAAACCCTCGATGATGGGCTCCTCGGGCTCCTGTGTCGCGGTGAACGGCGTTTCCGTATCGGCGCGCGCCACTGCCAGGCAGACGGGCTCAACTGCGCTGAAGTCGAGTGGCTCGAGGAGCGCCGGGGCGTGCCGGTGCCGCCGCAGTTTCAGCCGCTGCTGCCGATATTGCGCGAGGCCATGGCGAAGCTCACGACCATGGGACGCTTCCTGGAGCCGGATTACGCGGACGCCGCCTGGATCGGGCAGCGCCTCGCCGAGCTGCTGCCGCTCGAGCGGGCGGTGCAGCAGCAATTGCTGGAGATCGACGATCCCGAAACGCGCCTGGCCCTGCTGGCGCCGCTGCTCGAGGCGGCGCCGGGCTGAGCGCGCAGCGGGCCTTCAGCCGGAGCGTCCCGAGGCGCTCTCGAGCGCGCCTTGCGCGCGCTCGACCCAGACCACTTCGGTCTCGAGCGTGCCGTCGGGATGCAGCGTGAGCCGGCGGTAGCCGGGCGGCCGCGCATCGACTGCGAACTCATCCGATAAGGGCAGAAACTGCGCGCAGGTGGAGGGCGTGGCCAGCAGCCGCACACCGCGCCGGCGCGCATCGAAGCTCTGGTGCACGTGACCCCAGCTCACGGCCCGTAGTTGGGGATGAGCGTCGAGCACCTCGAACAGCGCGTCGGGGTTGTCGATCCCTACTGCGTCGAGCCAGCGGCTCGCCATGTCTACCGGGTGGTGATGCACGTACACCATGGCGTAGCGAGGACTGCCCGCCAGCGCCGCGGCGAGTGCGCGCAGCTCGGCGTCGCTGACGTGGCCGCCGGCGCGTCCGGGCACGCAGCTATCGACCAGGATGAGACGCCAGGCACCGAGATCGACGTGGCCGCCGACCTGAAACGGCGGCGCGGACAGTGCGCTGCGCAACTGCGCCGGGTCGTCGTGGTTGCCCGGGACGCAATACACCGGCTTGCCGAAGGCGCCGAGCACGCGCGCGAAATGCGCGTAACCCTCCGGCTCGTCGTTGACGATGTCGCCGGTGCACACCAGCGCATCGAGCTTGAGCTTGCGGGCTGCGGCGTGCGCCAGCACCTGTTGCAGCGAGGCCAGCGTATCGACGCCGCGCAGCCGGCCGGCGGGGTTCGCGAACAGATGCGGGTCGGTGAGCTGCACCAGCCGGACGTCATTCATGCAACGATATTACACGCGTCGCCGCGCGCATCGAGTGATGCGCATCATGCGGCGAGCGCCGGTCGCGATCGCTGTGGTGACGGGGCGCTCAAAACGCGCGCTGCCCTGCAGCGAGATGTTAAACGCACCGCAGACGCGCGTCAGAATGCACCGACACCGGCGCGCGCGCTAACACGAGCGCGCGGGCCGGCGCGACCTGTCGCCGAATCAGGTCAGTAGCGGTAGTGATCGCTCTTGTACGGCCCGGCGCGATCCACGCCGATGTAACGGGCCTGCTGCTCGCTCAACTCGGTGAGCTGCGCGGCGAGTTTCCTGAGTTGCAGGCGCGCCACTTTCTCGTCCAGGCGCTTGGGCAGCACGTAGACGCCGATCGGATACTGCGCGGTGTTGGTGAACAGCTCGATCTGCGCCAGCGTCTGGTTCGCGAACGAGGAGCTCATGACGTAGCTCGGATGACCGGTGCCGCAACCGAGATTCACCAGCCGCCCTTCGGCAAGCAGAATGATGCGCTTGCCGCCCGGGAAGATGACGTGATCGACCTGCGGCTTGATGTTCTCCCAGCGATACTGTTTGAGCGCGGCGACGTCGATCTCGTTGTCGAAGTGACCGATGTTGCACACGATGGCATTGTTCTTCATGCGCTTCATGTGCTCGTGCGTGATCACGTGCAAGTTGCCGGTCGCCGAGACGAAGATGTCGCCGTGCTCGGCCGCATGGTCCATGGTGACGACGCGATAGCCTTCCATGGCCGCCTGCAGCGCGCAGATCGGATCGATCTCGGTGACCCAGACCTGGGCCGAGAGCGCGCGCAGCGCCTGCGCCGAGCCCTTGCCGACATCACCGTAGCCGGCCACGACCGCGATCTTGCCGGCCACCATGACGTCGGTGGCGCGCTTGATGCCGTCAACGAGCGACTCGCGGCAGCCGTACAGATTGTCGAACTTGCTCTTGGTCACCGAGTCATTGACGTTGATGGCCGGGAAGGCGAGCTGGCCCTCGCGCGCCATCTGGTAGAGGCGCTTGACGCCGGTGGTGGTCTCCTCCGACACGCCGCGTACCGCCTTCAGGCGCGTCGAATACCAGTGCGGATCGCGTTTGAGAGTGGCGCGGATGGCCTCGAACAGCGCCGTCTCCTCCTCGCTGGCGGGCTTCGAGATGACGCCCGGGTCCTGCTCGGAGCGCGCTCCAAGGTGCAGCAGCAGCGTGGCATCGCCGCCGTCATCGAGGATCAGGTTGGCCGGTGTGGCAGCGGGCCAGTCGAAGATGCGATGGGTGTAATGCCAATATTCCTGCAGCGTCTCGCCCTTGTAGGCAAACACGGCCGTGCCGCGCGCGGCAATGGCCGCGGCCGCATGATCCTGCGTCGAGAACACGTTGCACGAGGCCCAGCGCACCTCGGCACCGAGGGCCTGCAGCGTCTCGATCAACACCGCGGTCTGGATGGTCATGTGCAGCGAGCCGGCGATGCGTGCGCCGCGCAGCGGCTGCTGGGGAGCGAATTCCTCGCGTATGGCCATCAGGCCGGGCATCTCGGTCTCGGCTATGGCGATCTCCTTGCGGCCCCAGTCGGCGAGCGTGAGGTCGGCGACGTGAAAATCCGCCGCCGATCGGTCGACGGAAACGTGACGGGTAGAGGTAGTCATGGTGGCTCCAAATTCCTTTCGGTCAAGGTTTGCGAGCGCCGTTGACTTTCTGGCCGGCGGACTGAGCCTGGCAGGTCTTCGCACGTCCGTAAGGGCTCGCGCACCTGTCGCAGCGCTCCTCAGTCTCCGGGCTGCCGCGGCTCGCGGCAGCGTCAATGCTCCGACAATCTACAACAAATTACCGATCAATGCCGCCTGCCGGCGCCTCGGACCGCGCGGGTGCGGCCGCGGCGGCGCGCGCCGTCCGCGAGCGCCTCGGCCTTGTCGGTGCGCTCCCAGGTGAACTCGGGCTCCTCGCGCCCGAAATGTCCGTAGGCGGCGGTCTTCTGATAGATCGGCCGCGCCAGATCGAGCATCTCTCGCAGACCATAGGGCGTCAGGTCGAAATTGCGGCGCACGAGCGCGGTCAGCTCCTCGCGCGAGAGCTCGCTGGTGCCGAAGCCCTCGACCATGATCGAGGTCGGTTCGGCAACGCCGATGGCATAGGAGAGCTGCACCTCGCAACGAGCGGCCAGCCCGGCGGCCACGAGGTTCTTGGCGACATAACGGGCGGCATAGGCCGCGGAGCGGTCGACCTTCGAGGGGTCCTTGCCCGAGAACGCGCCGCCGCCGTGGCGGGCGAAGCCGCCGTAGGTATCGACGATGATCTTGCGTCCCGTGAGACCGCAGTCGCCGACCGGGCCGCCGACCACGAAGCGCCCGGTGGGATTGATGTGGTAGCGCGTGCGCCGATCCAGCCATTTCTTCGGCAGCACGGGCTTGAGGATCTCTTCCATGACCGCTTCGCGCAGCCTGGAGGTCGAGATGTCATCGCTGTGCTGGGTGGAGAGCACCACCGCCTCGATGCCTACCGGCCTGTCGTCCTCGTAACGCAATGTGACCTGGCTCTTCGCATCGGGACGCAGCCATGAGAGCTTGCCGCGGCGGCGCACCTCGGACTGCCGCTTGACCAGCCGGTGCGCCAGCGTGATCGCCGCCGGCATCAGCACGTCAGTCTCGTTCGTGGCGTAGCCGAACATGAGGCCCTGATCGCCGGCGCCCTGCTTGCGCTTGTCGCCGCGATCCACCCCCATCGCGATGTCGGGCGATTGCTTGCCGATGATGTTGATGACGCCGCAGCTCGCGCCGTCGAAGCCCATGTCCGAGTGGTTGTAGCCGATGTCCAGCACGGTGTCGCGCACCAGTTTCTCCAGATCGATCCAGGCGCTGGTCGTGACCTCGCCGGCGACGATCACGACCCCGGTCTTGACCAGCGTCTCGCAGGCCACGCGTCCCGTGCGATCGTCACGCAGAATGGCATCGAGCACCGCATCGGAGATCTGGTCGGCCAGTTTGTCCGGATGACCCTCCGACACCGACTCGGAGGTGAACAAATATTGGTTTGACATCTAGGGGTTCAGGGGCTTGCGAATTGGTTCACGAAGTATAGCAAGGCCATTCGCCGCCGGCGGCCGAGTGGTCGTGCCGGGCGAGTGCGCGCGGGTTCGGCGACCCGTTCCCGCATTGCCGCCGGGCGGTCGGCTGATAGACAATGACCGGCCGCAATGGCTGCGGCCCGGAGAAACCCCTGATGCCCACCCGCCGAGAGCTCGCCAATGTCATCCGCGTCCTCGCCATGGACGCCGTCCAGCAGGCCAATTCCGGCCACCCTGGCGCTCCCATGGGCATGGCCGATATCGCCGAGGTGCTGTGGCGCGACGTCATGAAATACAACCCGGCCAATCCGCAGTGGTGGGATCGCGACCGCTTCGTGCTGTCCAACGGCCACGCCTCGATGCTGCTGTATGCGCTGCTGCACCTGACCGGCTATCCGCTCGCCATGGAGGAGCTGCGCAATTTTCGCCAGCTCGGCAGCCGCACGGCCGGACATCCCGAGCACGAGCTCGACATCGGTATCGAGACCACGACCGGGCCGCTCGGACAGGGGCTCGCGAACGCGGTGGGCATGGCGCTGGCTGAGAAAATTCTCGCCGCGCACTTCAACCGCCCCGAGCTGGCGGTGATCGATCATCACACCTGGGTGTTCTGCGGCGACGGCTGCCTCATGGAGGGTATTTCGCACGAGGCCTGTTCGCTGGCCGGTACGCTCGAACTGGGCAAGCTCATCGTCTTTTACGACGACAACGGCATTTCGATCGACGGCAAGGTCAAGGGCTGGTTCGCCGACGACACACCCAAGCGCTTCCAGGCCTATGGCTGGCACGTGCAGAGCGTCGATGGCCAGGACGGGGAAGCGGTGGCGCAGGCCATTCAGGCCGCCAAGAGCGAAACGCGTCGGCCCTCGATCATCTGCTGCAAGACCGTGATCGGCTGGGGCGCGCCGACCAAGGCGGGCACGAAGGCGACGCACGGCGAGGCGCTCGGGGCCGAGGAAGTCGCCGGCGCCAGGCAGGGCTTCGGCTGGACCGCGCCGCCGTTCGTGGTACCGGCCGAGCTGCAGCAGGCCTGGAATCACGTAGCGGCCGGGCGCGCCGCCGAAGCGGCCTGGCAGGGACTGTTCGCGCGCTATCGCAGCGCCCATCCGGAGCTGGCCGCCGAGCTCGAGCGGCGCCTGTCGGGCAAGCTGCCGGCGGACTGGAGCGCCACGCGCCAGGCCGCGCTCACGGCCGCGCAGGCGGTCACCGGCTCGCAGGCGACGCGCGTGTCCTCGCAGGGCGCACTCAATGCCATCGGCGTGCACCTGCCGGAACTGCTGGGCGGGTCGGCCGATCTCACCGGCTCGAACAACACGCTGCAGAAGATCTCGCGCGCCATCGAGCCCGCCGATGCCTCGGGCAACTACATTTATTACGGCGTGCGTGAATTCGGCATGACCGCCGCCATGAACGGCATGGCGCTGCATGGCGGCCTCATTCCCTACGGCGGCACGTTCCTGACCTTCTCCGACTACGCGCGCAACGCGGTGCGCATGGCCTCGCTGATGCGCCAGCGCGTGCTGCTGGTGTACACCCACGATTCCATCGGCCTGGGCGAGGATGGACCGACGCACCAGCCGATCGAGCATCTCAACAGTCTGCGGCTGATTCCGAACCTGAGCCTGTGGCGCCCGGCCGATGCGGTCGAGAGCGCGGTGGCATGGTGCGAGGCGATCGAACACACTTCGGGCCCGAGCGCACTGGTGTTCACGCGCCAGGGTCTGCCGCAGCTGCCGCGCTCACCGGCGGCGATCGCGGCCATCGCGCGCGGCGGCTACGTGCTGGCCGATTGCGCCGGCGCGCCCGAGTGCCTGGTGCTGGCCACGGGCTCGGAAGTCTCGCTGGCGCTCGAGGCGGTCAAGGCCGCCACCGCGCAGGGTCTGCGCGTACGGCTGGTGTCGATGCCGTGCACCGAGCGCTTCGATGCGCAGGACGCGGCCTACCGCGAATCGGTGCTGCCCGATGCGGTCGGCGCGCGCGTCGCGGTCGAGGCCGGCACCACTGGTCTGTGGTGGCGCTACGTGGGACGCACCGGGCGCGTGGTCGGGATCGATCACTATGGCGCCTCGGGCAAGGCGCCGGAGCTGTTCAAGCGCTTCGGAATCACCGCCAATCACGTGCTGCAAGAGATACTGGGTTCGATAAGAGGAATGGTTTCATGACGCTGAAAGTGGGGATCAATGGCTACGGACGTATCGGCCGCAACATCCTGCGAGCACTGTACGAGGGCGACAAGCGCAAGCAGCTCGAGATCGTGGCGATCAACGATCTTGGGGACGCGAAGATCAACGCCCATCTGACGCAGCACGACACGGTGCACGGTCCCTTTCGCGGCGAGGTCAAGGTCGACGGCGATGCCCTGGTGGTCAATGGCGACCGCATCAAGGTGCTGTCCGAGCGCGATCCGGCAAAGCTCCCCTGGGGTGCCCTCGGCGTCGATACGGTGCTGGAGTGCACCGGGCTGTTCACCAACAAGGCCAAGGCAGGCAAACACCTGGAGGGCGGCGCGAAGCGCGTCATGATCTCGGCCCCCGGCGGCGAGGACGTCGACGCCACGATCGTCTTCGGCGTGAACCACGGCGTGCTCAAGGCGAGCCACACCGTCGTCTCCAACGCCTCGTGCACCACCAATTGCCTGGCGCCGCTCGCCAAAGTGCTCAACGACGCGCTCGGCATCACCGCCGGCGTCATGACCACGGTGCATTCGTATACCAACGATCAGGTGCTCACGGACGTCTATCACTCCGATCTGCGCCGGGCGCGCTCGGCCACCCACTCGATGATTCCCACCAAGACCGGCGCGGCCGCGGCGGTCGGCCTGGTACTGCCCGAGCTCAAGGGCAAGCTCGACGGCTTCGCGATTCGCGTGCCGACGATCAACGTCTCGCTCGTGGACCTGAGCTTCGTGGCCAAGCGCGCCACCAGCGTCGAGGAGATCAACGGCATCATGAGGGCCGCCGCAGAGCGCGGCCCGATGCACGGCATCATCTCTTATTGCGATGCGCCGCTGGTGTCGGTGGATTTCAATCACGATCCGCACTCCAGCGTATACGATGCCAGCATGACCAAGGTAATCGCCGGCACGCTGGTCAAGGTGTGCGCCTGGTACGACAACGAGTGGGGCTTCTCGAACCGCATGCTCGATGCGGCGCTGTCCTGGTCGCGTGCGGCTTGAGAGCGCGGCGCCCGTGAAACTGCTGCGCATGAGCGAACTGGCGCTGGGCGGCAAGCGCGTGCTGATCCGCGAGGACCTCAACGTGCCGGTCAAGGACGGCGCGGTCAGCAGCGATGCGCGCATCCGCGCCGCGCTGCCGACGCTGCGCTCGGCCATGCAGCAGGGCGCGCGCGTGATCGTGCTCTCGCACCTCGGCCGGCCCGAGGAGGGCAAGTTCGAGCCCGAATTCTCGCTGGCTCCCGTGGCCGCGAAGCTCGGCGAGCTGCTCGGCAAGCCCGTGCCGCTGCGCCGCGACTGGCTCGGCGGCGTCGACTGCGCGGCCGGCTCGGTCGTGCTGTGCGAGAACGTGCGCTTCAACAAGGGCGAGAAGAAGGACAATGACGCGCTGGCGCGACAGATGGCGGCGCTGTGCGACGTGTTCGTCATGGATGCGTTCGGCACCGCCCATCGCGCCGAAGCCAGCACTCACGGGGTGGCGAAGTTCGCGCCGCAGGCGTGCGCCGGGCCGCTGCTCGTGGCCGAGCTCGAGGCGCTCGAGCGCGCGCTCGCCAACCCGGCGCGGCCGATGGTGGCCATCGTCGCCGGCTCCAAGGTCTCGACCAAGCTGCTGGTGCTCGAGGCGCTGCTGGACAAGGTCGACAAGCTCATCGTGGGCGGCGGCATCGCCAATACCTTCCTTGCCGCGACGGGCGTGAAGGTGGGCAAGTCGCTGTGCGAGAAGGACATGCTGGAGATGGCGCGCAAGCTGCTCGAGCGCGCCCGCGCGCGCGGCGCCGACATTCCGCTGCCGGTGGACGTGGTCGTGGCGCGGGAATTCGCCGCCACGGCGCACGCGGACGTGCGCCCCGTCGGCGAGGTCGCGGACGATGAGTTGATCCTCGACATCGGCCCCGACACCGCCGAACAGTTCGGCGCCATCCTGAGGTCGGCCGGCACCATCATCTGGAACGGCCCGGTCGGCGTGTTCGAGTTCGACCAGTTCGGCGAAGGCACCAAGTCGATCGCCGATGCGATCGCGAGCAGCAAGTCGTTCTCGCTCGCCGGCGGCGGCGATACGCTGGCGGCGATCGAGAAGTACGGCGTCGAGGAAGGCATCTCCTACATCTCCACGGGCGGGGGCGCGTTCCTCGAATTCGTCGAGGGCAAGACCCTGCCGGCCGTGGCCGTGCTCGAACAGCGCGCGGCGACGCTCTGATGGACACGCTGCGCAGGACGAAGATCGTTGCGACCTTAGGTCCAGCCACCGACAACCCCGAGGTGGTCGCGGGCATGATCAAGGCCGGCCTGGACGTGGCGCGCGTCAATTTCTCGCACGGTACGCGCGAGTCGCAGCGCAAGCGCGTCGAGATGGTCCGCCACGCCGCGCGCGAAGCGGGCCGGTACATCGGGGTGCTGACGGACCTCGCGGGACCGAAGATCCGCATCGAGAGCTTTCGCGACGGCGCGGTGCAGCTGGTCGAGGGCGCGCCGTTCGCGCTCGATACCGCGCTCGATCCGCAGGCCGGGGATAGCAGCGTGGTGGGCTGTGCCTACCAGGATCTGCCTTCGGACGTGCATGCGGGCGATACGCTGCTGCTCAACGACGGCCAGATCGTGCTCGAGGTGGAGAAGGTCGTGGGCACGCGCATTTCCACCGTGGTGCACACCGGCGGCGAGCTGTCCAACCGCAAGGGCGTGAATCGCCAGGGGGGGGGCATCTCGGCCCCGGCGCTGACCGACAAGGACCTCGAGGACATCCGCCTGGCGGCCGAGCTCGGCATCGACTATCTGGCCGTGTCCTTTCCGCGCGACGCCGACGACATCCGCCGCGCGCAGTCCGAGCTGCGCCGCTGGCGCGGCGAGGCCCGCGTGGTGGCCAAGATCGAGCGTCACGAGGCGCTCGACAACCTGTCGGGCATTCTCAGCGTGACCGATGCGGTCATGGTGGCGCGCGGTGACCTGGGCGTCGAGATGGGTTATGCGGAACTCACCGGGCTGCAGAAGACCATCATTCGCCAGTCCCTGCAGCGCAATCGCGTGGTCATCACGGCTACGCAGATGATGGAGTCGATGATCCAGAGCCCCATGCCCACGCGCGCCGAAGTCAGCGACGTCGCCAATGCCGTGCTCGACGGCACCGATGCCGTGATGCTCTCGGCGGAGAGCGCCATGGGCAAATTTCCGGTCAAGGCCGTGCAGGCCATGGCGGATGTGATCCGCGGGGCCGAGAAATACCAGCTCGGCTCGATGCGCGTCATGGTCCGGGCCGAGGAGGAGTTCAGCAACACGGAGGAGGCGATCTCGATGGCCGTCATGTACACGGCCAATCACATGCGGGTGCGCGCGATCGTCGCCCTGACCGAGTCGGGCATGACGCCGTTGTGGATGTCGCGCATCCGCTCCGACATGCCGATCTACGCCTTCACCCGCCACGAGGCCACGCGCCGCCGCGTCACGCTGTATCGCGGCGTGTACGCCGTGCCGTTCGATATCACGCACACCGAGACCACCACCATCTACAGCGCGATCTTCGAGCGGCTGCTCGAGCTCGGGCTGGTCGATATCAATGACCTCGTGATCCTCACCAAGGGCGAGCTTTCCGGGGTCTCGGGGGGCACCAACTCGATGCAGATTCTGCGGGTGATCGCCCGCCTCTAGCCCCGGCAACGAGACTTCCGTACAGGCGGCGTTCACCCGCCGTCCGCTATGCTTGGCGGCATGATCGCCGAGCAGCTGCAACGAAGCCGCGCCCCGATCGGAGCCACGGTGGGCCTGGTACTGCCTGGAGGCGGCGCCCGCGCCGCCTATCAGGTCGGCGTGCTGCGGGCGATCGCGCAGATGCTGCCGGACCGTCCCAATCCTTTTCCGGTCATCGTCGGCACCTCGGCCGGAGCCGTGGCGGCCAGCGTGCTCGGGGCCGGAGCGCTGCGCTGGCAGAGCGCCATCTCGGCCCTGGCCGCGGTCTGGGCCGAGTTCCACGTGCCACAGGTGTTCCTGGTCGATCCCCCCAGCATGCTGCGCTCGGGCCTGCACTGGATGCTCTCATTGCTCTCCGGCGGGGTACTGCTGCCCCCACCGCGGGCGCTGTTCGACAACTCACCGTTGCGGGAGTTGCTCGCGAGTCATCTCGACTGGCGCCATCTCCAGCGCAGCATCGATGCCGGCAGCGTGCGCGCGCTGGCGCTGTGCGCCACGAGCTACAGTTCGGCCACCTCGGTGGCGTTCTTTCAAGGGGCGGAAGAGGTCGCGCCGTGGACGCGGGCGCAGCGGGTCGGGCGGCGCACGCGCCTCGGGCTCGATCACCTGATGGCGAGCCTGGGCGTGCCGTTCCTGTTTGCGCCGGTGCGGCTCGGTGACGAGTACTACGGCGACGGCGCGCAGCGTCAGCTCTGGCCCCTGAGCCCGGCGATTCACCTGGGTGCCGACCGGCTGCTGGTGATCGGCGTACGCTCCGAGCAGGGCGCGGGCGTCAATGCCCCACGCAGCACCCTCCAGCCGCCTTCGCCGGGCCAGCTCTTCGGCTACATGCTCGATACGCTGTTCATGGACCAGATCTATGCCAACGTCGAGCACATCCAGCGTCTCAACCAGGTGGTCGACATCGCGCCGAGCGCGGTGCCGGGCCTGCACAAGGTGGCGACGCTGGTCATCGCCCCGAGCGCGGATCTGCGCCTGATCGCCGCGCAGCATATCGGCAGCCTGCCGCGCGGGCTGCGCGCGCTGCTGCGCGTGATGGGCGCACGCGGCTCAGCCGGCGCCCAGCTCGCGAGCTACCTGATGTTCGAAGCCGGCTTCACCAGCGCGCTGATCGAGTTGGGTCACCGCGACGCGATGCAGCGGCGCGAGGATATCGTGAGCTTCCTCACCGGCGCACCGCTGGCCGCGACCACCATGCTGCCCCAGCTCCAGCGCGTCGCGGGCGACCAGCTGCCACTGCCCCGGGCGTGACGGCCTTGAGCGTCGTTTCTCGCACCGCGGACAAGGTCCGCGTCGGCCGCCAGACCCAGGGTCGTGCCGGCAAGGGCGTCACGGTGATCAGCGGTCTGCCGCTGGCGCCGGCGGCGCTCGAGACGCTGGCCAGCGCGCTCAAGCGCCATTGCGGCAGCGGCGGCACGGTCAAGGATGGCCTCATCGAGATCCAGGGCGATCATCGGGACCGGCTCGTCGCCGAGCTGATCCGGCGCGGCTTCGCCGCCAGACGCGCGGGCGGCTGAGGGTCGGCGGCAGCGCGAGCGTGCCGAGCTCAGGGCGTGCTGGCCAGGGCGCGCACTTCCCTGGTCGCCTCGGACAGCGCGGAATGACGCAGCGCCACCTGTTGCCACTGCAGGGCAACGCGAGCGGCGAGGCGCTCGACGATGTATACCGAGCGGTGCTGGCCGCCGGTGCAGCCCACGGCCACGGTCAGGTAGCGCCGGTTGGCCGCCTGGTGTTCCGGTATGCGCGCCTCGATGAAGGCGGCGACATCATCGACGAAGCGCGCGACGCTGGGCTGAGCCTCGAGGAACCGTATCACCAGCTCGTCGCGACCCGTGAGGGCCCGCAGGGCCGGCTCCCAGTAGGGGTTCGGCAGCGAGCGGGCGTCGAATACGAAGTCGGCATCTCCCGGGATGCCGTGCTTGAAGCCGAAGGACTCGAACAGCACCGACATGCGGTCGCGCGGCCGCGTGCCGACGCGCCGGTTGATGAGCTCGCGCAATTCATGCACGCCCATGCGCGAGGTGTCGATCAGCAGGTCGGCGGCATTGACCACCGGCTCGAGCAGGGTCCGTTCCAGCGCGATGGCATCGTGCAGGTTCTCACCTTGCCGGCTCAGCGGATGCTTGCGCCGCGTCTCGGCATAACGGCGCAGCAGCTCCTCGTCACTTGCCACCAGGAATACCAGCTCGCAGCGGATGCCGCTGCGCTTGAGCTCATCGAGCAGCACCGGGACGGTGGCGATGTCGGTGTCGGGATTGCGGGCGTCGATGCCGACGGCAGTGCGCTGATACGCTGCCGCGCCGCTGCGCACCGTGTGCGAGACCAGCGTCTGCAGCAGCGCTGCCGGAATGTTGTCGACGCAGTAGAAATCCAGATCCTCGAGCATGTGCAGCGCCACGCTCTTGCCCGAGCCGGACAGCCCGCTCAGGAAGATCAGGCGCACGGCCGCCCTGCGATGCCGGCGCCAGGTCCGGGCGGGGCTGCCGGCCTGCGCGCCCTACGGGCGCGCGCTTTTTTGTGCTTCCTCGGCATGATGGTCGGTCAGCTTTTCCTTGTGTTTGCGGACGCGCCGTTCGAGCTTGTCGGCCAGCGCATCGATCGCCGCGTACATGTCGCCATCGCTCGCCAGGGCATGAATGGTCTCGCCGCGCACGCGCAGCGTGGCCTCGGCCTTGTGCAGCAGCTTCTCCACCGTGAGCACGAAGTGCGTGTCGATGACGTGGTCGAAGTGGCGCACGATGCGGTCAAGTTTCTTTTCCACGTAACTGTGTAGAGCTGCCGTGATCTCGACGTGATGCCCGGTGACGCTCAGTTGCATGGCTTGGTCTCCTTGTGTGTGGCAGCGCCGTCATCTGCCATTAAGCCGCCTGCGTTCATTCGATGGGGCCAGGCCCATCGTCTCCCGATATTTCGCCACGGTCCGACGCGCGACCGGAATGCCCTCGCCCGAGAGGATCTCGGCGATGCGACTGTCGCTGAGCGGGGCGGACCCGTCCTCCTCGCGGATGAGCTTGCGAATCTTGGCGCGGATCGCGGTCGAGGAGGTGCCCGAACCGTTATGGCCCTCGACCTGGCTCGAGAAGAAGTAGCGCAGCTCGAACACCCCGCGCGGGGTGTGCATGTACTTGCCCGAGGTCACGCGTGACACCGTCGACTCATGCATGCCGATGGCCTCGGCGATGTCGCGCAGAATCATCGGCCGCATGTGCTCCTCGCCGTGCTCGAGGAAAGCGGTCTGGCGCTCGACGATCGAGCGGGCAACCTTGATCAGCGTTTCGTGGCGGATTTCCAGGCTCTTCAGCAGCCAGCGCGCCTCCTGCAGCTGCGCCCGC
>DATDHV010000015.1:0-11667 GCA_036521395.1 Steroidobacteraceae bacterium
GTGGCAAGGAGAGGCATGAAGTGACTGCACCGGCCGTGCTGGCCCTGGCAGACGGGTCCATCTTCAAAGGCCAATCCATTGGCGCCGCCGGCAATACTACTGGTGAAGTCGTCTTCAATACCGCCATCACCGGCTATCAGGAAATTCTCACCGATCCTTCCTACGCCCGTCAGATCGTCACGCTGACCTACCCGCACATCGGCAACACCGGCGTCACGCCGGAAGACATGGAGGCGGCACAGGTCTACGCCTCGGGTCTGGTGGTACGCGATCTGTCGATGATCGCCAGTAGCTGGCGCGCCTCGGGCTCGCTCAGCGAATTCCTGCAACGCGGGCGCGTGGTCGCCATCGCCGGTATCGATACGCGCCGCCTCACGCGATTGCTGCGCGAGAAAGGCGCGCAATCGGGCTGCATCATGACCGGCGAGCGGCTGGATGAGAGCGCCGCGGTGCGCGCGGCGCGTGCCTTCCCGGGACTCAAGGGCATGGATCTGGCCAAGGTCGTCAGTACCCGCGCGCACTATCAGTGGAATGATGGCAGCATCGGACGCGAGGCCTCGCCGCTGCGCGCCACGCAGCGCCTGCACGTGGTGGCGTACGACTACGGTGTCAAACGCAACATCCTGCGCCTGATCGCCGATCTGGGCTGTCGCATCACCGTGGTGCCGGCGCAGACCAGCGCCGCCGAGGTGCAGGCGATAAATCCCGACGGCGTGTTCCTCTCCAACGGCCCGGGCGATCCTGAGCCTTGCAGCTACGCCATCAAGGCCATCGCCGAGTTGCTCGAGACCGACATGCCGATGTTCGGCATCTGTCTCGGCCACCAGCTGCTCGCACTGGCCAGCGGGGCGAGTACGGTGAAGATGAAATTCG
Organism: Steroidobacteraceae bacterium; assembly: GCA_036521395.1. GTDB lineage: Bacteria > Pseudomonadota > Gammaproteobacteria > Steroidobacterales > Steroidobacteraceae > FEN-1191. Next base: position 874 of record DATDHV010000015.1, read on the forward strand.
GCCACCACGGCGCCAACCATCCAGTGCAGGAACTCGCCAGCGGCCGCGTGCTGATCACGACCCAGAATCACGGCTTCGCGGTCGATGAGGCCACGCTGCCGCCGTATCTGATCCCGACCCACCGCTCGCTGTTCGACGGTACGCTGCAGGGCATGGCGCGCATCGACCGGCCGGCCTTCAGCTTCCAGGGCCACCCGGAGGCCAGTCCCGGACCGCACGATCTGCGGCCGCTGTTCGACGGCTTCGTGCAAGCCATGGTCCGCCGCCTGCAGCTGCAATTGCGCGCGCTGCGGGTCAATCCTCGCAAGCAGACCGCCGAGCGCTAGGTTCGGGGCGCGTCATGCCCAAACGTACCGACATTCACAGTGTCCTGATCATCGGCGCGGGTCCGATCGTGATCGGACAGGCGTGCGAGTTCGATTACTCCGGCGCGCAGGCCTGCAAGGCGCTGCGCGAGGAGGGCTATCGGGTCATCCTGGTCAACTCCAATCCGGCCACCATCATGACCGACCCGGAGAGCGCCGACGCGGTCTACATCGAGCCGGTCAACTGGCGCACGGTGGCGCGCATCATCGAGCGTGAGCGCCCGGATGCGCTGCTGCCGACCATGGGCGGGCAGACCGCACTCAATACCGCGCTCGATCTGGTACGCGAGGGCGTGCTCAAGCAGTACAATGTCGAGCTCATCGCCGCCTCGCGCGAGGCCATCGACATGGCCGAGGATCGTGAGCGCTTCCGCAATGCCATGCGCGAGATCGGCCTCGAGGTGCCGCACTCGCAGATCGCCCGCAGCCTCGAGGAGGCGCTGGCGGTACAGAGCAGCATCGGCTATCCCATCGTGATACGCCCCTCCTTCACGCTCGGGGGCAGCGGCGGCGGCATTGCCTACAACCGCGAGGAATTCGAAGCCATCGTGCAGCGCGGGCTGGACGCCTCGCCGACGCGCGAGCTGCTGCTCGAGGAGGCCGTGCTCGGGTGGAAGGAATACGAGATGGAGGTGGTGCGCGACCGCAAGGACAACTGCATCATCGTCTGCTCGATCGAGAACCTCGATCCGATGGGAGTGCACACCGGGGATTCGATCACGGTCGCGCCGGCGCAGACCCTGACCGACAAGGAATACCAGCGCATGCGCGATGCCGCGGTGGCGGTGCTGCGCAAGATCGGCGTCGAGACCGGAGGCTCGAACGTGCAGTTCGCGGTCAATCCCAAGGACGGGCGGCTGCTCGTGATCGAGATGAACCCGCGCGTGTCGCGCTCATCGGCCCTGGCGTCCAAGGCCACGGGCTTTCCGATCGCCAAGGTGGCTGCGAAGCTCGCCATCGGCTACACGCTCGATGAGCTGCGTAACGAGATTACCGGTGGGGCGACGCCGAGCTCGTTCGAGCCCACCATCGACTACGTGGTCACGAAGATCCCGCGCTTCACATTCGAAAAATTTCCCGCCGCCAACAATCGCCTGACCACGCAGATGAAGTCGGTCGGGGAGGTCATGGCCATCGGGCGCACCTTCCAGGAGTCGCTGCACAAGGCCCTGCGCAGCCTCGAGACCGGTCTGGACGGGCTGGATCCGCTGCTGAGCCTGCCGCTGTCCGAGGAGGGCGCCAAGGAGCTGGTCTATGAGCTGCGCTCGCCGGGCGCAGACCGCCTGCTGTACGTGGCCGACGCGTTCCGGGCCGGATGGGACATCGAGCGCGTGGCCGAGCTCACCGCCATCGACCCGTGGTTCCTGGCGCAGATCGCCGATCTGATCGTGGAGGAGACGCGGGTGCGGCGCGAGGGCGAGAGCGCCCTGGGGGTCGAGCGGCTGCGTGCGCTCAAGCGCAAGGGATTCTCGGACCGGCGGCTGGCGTCGCTGACGCGCTCGACCGAGGCCGCGATTCGTGCCAAGCGGCGCGAATTCGCGATCGTGCCGGTGTACAAGCGCGTGGATACCTGCGCCGCGGAGTTCTCGACTTCGACCGCCTACCTGTATTCCACCTACGAGGAGGAATGCGAGGCCGAGCCCAGCAAGCGCCGCAAGATCATGATCCTCGGCGGCGGGCCCAACCGCATCGGCCAGGGGATCGAGTTCGACTATTGCTGCGTGCACGCGGCGCTGGCGCTGCGCGATGAGGGCTATGAGACCATCATGGTCAACTGCAATCCCGAGACGGTTTCGACCGACTTCGATACCTCGGATCGCCTGTACTTCGAGCCCCTGACGCTCGAGGACGTGCTCGAGGTGATCGCCAAGGAGCGCCCCGACGGGGTGATCGTGCAGTTTGGCGGCCAGACCCCCCTCAAGCTCTCGCGCGCGCTCGAGGCCGCCGGCGCACCCATCATTGGCACCTCGCCCGATTCGATCGATGTAGCCGAGGATCGCGAGCGCTTCCAGCAGCTCGTGCGCCGCCTCGGGCTCATGCAGCCCGCCAACGCCACGGCCCGCAACGAGGAGCAGGCGGTGCTGCTGGCGCGCGAGGTGGGGTATCCGCTGGTGGTGCGGCCCTCCTACGTGCTCGGCGGCCGCGCGATGGAGATCGTCTTCAGCGAGGAAGACCTGCGCGCCTATATGTCGCAGGCACTGCACGTCACGAATGACAGCCCGGTGCTGCTCGACCGCTTCCTCGACGTGGCGATCGAGGTCGATGTGGATGCGGTGTGCGACGGGGTGGACGTGCTGATCGGCGGCATCATGGAGCACGTCGAGCAGGCCGGCGTGCACTCGGGCGACTCGAGCTGCTCGCTGCCGCCCAACAGCCTGTCGGCCGAGCTGCAGGACGAGATGCGTGCGCAGACGCGCAAGCTCGCTCACGCGCTCAACGTCATCGGGCTCATGAACGTGCAGTTTGCGATTCAGAACGGCACGGTGTATGTGCTCGAGGTGAACCCGCGTGCCTCGCGTACGGTGCCGTTCGTATCCAAGGCCACGGGCGTGCCGCTGGCCAAGATCGCCGCCTGCGTCATGACCGGGCGCAAGCTGCGCGAGCTCGAGGTTCTGACCGAGCGCGTGCCGAAGTATTATTCGGTCAAGGAAGCGGTTTTCCCGTTCGTGAAGTTTCCCGAGGCCGATCCGATATTGGGCCCGGAGATGAAATCCACCGGCGAGGTCATGGGCACCGGACGAACCTTCGGCGAGGCCTATGCGAAGTCGCAGAGCGCCTCGGGCGTGGTGCTGCCGCGGCGCGGCTGCTGCCTGATCAGCGTGCGCGAGCGCGACAAGAGCGGGGCGGTGCCGCTCGCCAGGCGCCTGATCGAGCACGGCTTCACCATTGTGGCCACGACCGGTACCGCCCAGACGCTGGCGGCGGCCGGCATCGAGTGCCGCCGCGTGAACAAGGTGCGCGAGGGACGTCCGCACATCGTCGACATGATCAAGAATGACGAGATCGACCTGATCGTCAATACCACCGAAGGCAAGCAGGCCATTCTCGAATCCAATTCCATCCGCCGCGAAGCGGTGCACCGGCACGTCACCTACTACACCACCCTGGCCGCAGCGCTTGCCACCTGCGAGGCGCTCGATCATCTCGATGAGGTGGACGTGAACCGGCTGCAGGACCTGCACGACCAGGTCGGCACGTGAAACGCTCGCCGATGACGCTGCGCGGCGCTGAGTTGCTGCGCCTGGAGCTGCGCCGGCTCAAGTCCGAGGACCGCCCGCGCGTGATCAAGTCCATCAGCGAGGCGCGCAGCCACGGCGATCTGTCGGAGAACGCGGAGTATCACGCCGCGCGAGAGCAGCAGGGCTTCATCGAAGGGCGCATCATGGAGATCGAATCGCGGCTGGCGGCCGCCGAGATCATCGATGTCGCGAGCTTGCCGCCGACCGGGCGGGTGGTATTCGGTGCCACGGTCGAGCTCGAGGACCAGGATGAGGGCGCCACCGTCACCTACCAGATCGTGGGTGAGGACGAGGCCGACATCCGCGCCGGGCGCATCTCGGTCACCTCGCCGATCGCGCGCGCGCTGATCGGCCGGAGCTCGGGCGAGGTGGTGGATGTGGCCGCTCCCGGCAAGAGGCGCAGCTACGAGATCGTCTCGGTCAAGTACCTTGCCCACGCAGGCGCCGCGCCGGCGACCCCCGGCACGCCGTCGCGGCCGTCGGCGCTCGAGCCGCCGCGCTTCGAGCACCGCCAGCCGCTGCTGATCGCCGGCCTGCGCCGGCACATCGGCAGTGACACCCAGGATGAGATCCCGCTGCTGTGGCGCGAGCTCGCGCAGCGACGTGGCGCGATCGAGGGGATCGTGGGCCGCGCGGCCTACGGCGTCGTGATCCACGGCGCGCAGGCGGGCGGCGTGGACTACCTGGCCGCGCTCGAGGTCGTGCCCCACGCGGCGCTGCCGGCCGGCCTCGAACGCATGAGCATTCCGGCCCACCAGTACGCGATCTTCGCTCACCGCGGACACGTGTCCGCGCTCAAGCACACCATGATGCTCATCTGGAACCAATGGCTGCCTACCTCAGGCAGGGTGCGGGCGCACCCCGGGCCAGGCTCCCCCGACATGATCGAATTCTATGGCGAGGACTTCGATCCCGAGACCGGTCTGGGCGCGATCGAAGTGTGGCTGCCGATCAACTCCTAGGCAGCGGACCGCGGCAGGCGCGAGAGCGGTGCGCCCGGCTCGAACAGTAGCGCGATGTGCCCGATGCGCGATACCAAGCTCATGCCATGCCCGCCATTATGACGCGCCGATCCAAGAGCAGCGACCGCTGGCTGCGTGAACATTTCAGCGACCCCTATGTCAAACGGGCCCAGGCCGAAGGCTGGCGCTCGCGGGCCGTGTTCAAACTCGAGCAGATGGACCGGGGTGCTCGTCTGTTCCGGCCCGGCATGACGGTGCTGGACCTGGGAGCGGCCCCCGGTGCGTGGAGCCAGTATGCCCGGCGGCGGGTGGGACGCGGCGGTCGGGTGCTCGCGAGCGATATCCTGCCCATGGATGCGCTCGCCGGAGTGGAGTTCCTGCAGGGCGATCTGCGCGAGCCCGTGCTGCTCGCCGCGATCAAGGGCGCGCTGGGGGACGGCGTCGACGTGCTTCTGTCCGACATGGCACCCAATCTGAGCGGCATGGATGCCATCGATGCCCCGCGCAGCCTGCATCTGTCGGAACTGGCGCTGGAACTTGCGACACAGGTCTTGAAACCGAGTGGTGTCGCCCTGATCAAATTGCTGCAAGGCGCGGGTTTCCAGGAGTTTGTCGCGGCGGCGCGACGCGAATTCAAGCATGTCAGGCTCATGAAGCCCGAAGCTTCACGTTCCCGCAGTCCTGAAACGTACTTGCTGGCCTCCGGCAGGCGGATGGTGTAGCGTCAAGAGGCCAAAGTCCCGCTCTCTGCGCCGTTTCGGCAACATGGTGAAACGAGTTGAATGACCTGACCAAAAATATCCTGCTGTGGGTGGTCATAGTGCTGGTCATGGTGGCGGTTTTCAGCCGGTACCTTCCCCCCACCGTCCAGCGCGAGGAGATCCGCTATTCTGATTTCATCGCCGACGTGCACTCCGGACGCATCGACAGCGTGATCCTGCAAGGTGACACCATTCGCGGGGTGCTCAAGGACAAGCAGCAGTTCGAGACCTACAACCCCGAGACCAATTACACGGTGCTCATCGGCGACCTGCTCAAGGCCAATGTCGCGATCGAGGGCCAGCCGCCGAAGCAGCCGAATTTCCTCGCCCAACTGCTGCTGCAGCTCGCCCCGGCGCTGTTGCTGATGCTGGTGTTCCTGTACCTGCTGCGCCAGATGCAGGGAGCGGCCGGAGGCCGCGGCGCCATGTCCTTCGGCAAGAGCCGCGCACGTCTGCTCGGGGAGGACCAGGTCAACGTCACTTTCGCCGATGTCGCCGGCGTGGACGAGGCCAAGCAGGAGGTCGGCGAGATCGTCGATTTCCTCAAGGATCCCGGCAAGTTCCAGAAGCTCGGCGGCAAGATTCCCAAGGGCGTCCTCATGGTTGGCTCGCCCGGCACCGGCAAGACGCTGCTGGCACGCGCCATCGCGGGCGAGGCCAAAGTGCCCTTCTTCACCATCTCCGGGTCCGATTTCGTCGAGATGTTCGTCGGCGTCGGCGCCTCGCGCGTGCGCGACATGTTCGAGCAGGCCAAGAAGCACGCGCCCTGCATCATATTCATCGACGAGATCGATGCCGTGGGCCGCCACCGCGGTGCGGGCCTCGGCGGCGGGCACGATGAGCGTGAGCAGACACTGAATCAGCTGCTGGTCGAGATGGACGGTTTCGAGGGCAACGAGGGCATCATCGTCATCGCCGCCACCAACCGTCCCGACGTGCTCGATCCGGCGCTGCTGCGACCGGGGCGCTTCGACCGCCAGGTCGTGGTGCCGCTGCCGGACGTGCGCGGCCGCGAACAGATCCTGCGCGTACACATGCGCCGCGTGCCGCTGGGGGATGATGTCAAACCGTCGCTGATCGCGCGCGGCACGCCGGGATTTTCGGGCGCCGACCTCGCCAATCTGGTGAACGAGGCCGCGCTGTTCGCCGCGCGAGCGAATCATCGGCTGGTGTCGATGGAGCAGTTCGAGCGCGCCAAGGACAAGATCCTCATGGGTGCCGAGCGGCGCTCGATGGTCATGACCGACGCCGAGAAGCGCATGACCGCCTATCACGAGTCCGGGCATGCCATCGTGGGCATCACGGTGCCCGAGCACGACCCGGTCTACAAGGTCACGATCATTCCGCGCGGCCGGGCGCTCGGGGTGACGCAGTTCCTGCCCGAGCAGGACCGCTACTCCATGAGCCGGCGGCGGCTCGAGAGCTCGATCGCGACGCTGTTCGGCGGCCGCATCGCCGAGGAGATCATCTTCGGCGACGACGCGGTCACCACCGGCGCCTCGAACGACATCGAGCGCGCGACCGAGCTGGCGCGCAACATGGTCACCAAGTGGGGCCTGTCGGATCGGCTCGGACCACTGACCTACACCGAGGAGGCCGGCGAGGTATTCCTCGGGCGCAGCGTCACGCAGCACAAGCAGGTCTCGGACGAGACCGCGCACGCCATCGACGAGGAAGTGCGCCGCGTGATCGAGACCAACTACAAGCGCGCCAAGGAAATCCTCGTAACCAACCTCGACAAGCTGCACGCGATGGCCGAGGCGCTCACCAAGTACGAGACTATTGCCGACGATCAGATCAAGGACATCATGGCCGGACGTACGCCGCGGCCACCCGAGGGCTGGGATGACTCCACGCCGAGCTCCGGCCCCGGAGGCGGCAAGGCGGTCGTGACCCCCGTGGGCACGCCGGCCGAGAATCCGATCGCCAGGCCTGCCGGGCAGCACTGATCCTGCAACTGCGCTGCGCCGACCGCCTCCTGCAGCTCGATTGCGCCGTGGTCATGGGCGTGCTCAACGTCACGCCCGACTCCTTTTCAGACGGAGGCGCCTACCTCGAGCCCGACGCGGCGGTGGCGCGCGCCGAGCGCATGGCCGAGGAGGGCGCGGCGATCCTGGATATCGGCGGGGAGTCGACCCGCCCCGGGGCGCTCGGCGTGGATGGCGAGGAGGAGCTCCGGCGCGTGCTGCCGGTGGTCGAGCGCGTGGCCGTTCGACTGCCGCTCGTGATCTCGGTCGACACCTCCAACCCCGAGCTCATGCGGCGCGCGGGTGCCGCCGGCGCCCACATGATCAACGACGCGCGGGCGCTGCGCCGACCCGGGGCTCTCGAGGCCGTGGCCGCCGGCACGCTTGGGGTATGTCTGATGCACATGCGCGGGGAGCCGGCGGACATGCAGCGCGACCCGCAGTACCGCGATGTGGTGGCCGAGGTGCGCGACTACCTCGCGCAGCGCGCGCTGGCCTGCACCACGGCAGGCATCGGGCGTGAGCGGCTGTGCCTCGACCCGGGCTTCGGCTTCGGCAAGTCCACGGCGCATAATCTGCAGCTGCTGCGCCACCTGGAGCAGTTCACCGAGCTGGGCGCGCCGCTGGCCGTGGGACTGTCGCGCAAGTCCCTGGTGAGTGCGCTGACCGGCCGGGCCGCCGGCGAGCGCCTGGCCGGGAGCCTCGCGCTGGCCACAGTTGCAGTGCTGCTCGGTGCGCGTATCGTGCGCGCCCATGACGTCGCAGCCAGCGTCGACGCCGTGCGCGTCGCCAGTGCGCTGCGTCGAAAAGGAGTCTGAGGGTGGGGAGAGCGTATTTCGGGACCGACGGCATCCGCGGCCGCGTGGGCAGCGATCCAATGACGGTCGACTTCGCCCTGCGGCTGGCCAGCGCGGCCGCGCGCGTGCTGATACCGAACGGCGGCACCGTGCTGATCGGCAAGGACACGCGCGTGTCGGGCTACATGTTCGAGTCCGCCCTCGAAGCCGGCTTCGTTGCCGCCGGAGTCGATGTGCTGCTGAGTGGGCCACTGCCGACGCCGGCGGTCGCGCACGTGACGCGCTTCCTGCGCTGCAAGCTCGGCGTGGTCATCAGCGCCTCGCACAACCTCTACGAAGACAACGGCATCAAGTTCTTCGACGGCGAGGGCGCAAAGCTCTCCGACGAGCTCGAGGAACGCATCGAAGCGCAGCTCTCGGCGGTGCCCCTGACGTGCGCCTCGCGCCAGCTCGGGCGCGCGCGCCGCGCCGAGGTCTCGCAGGTCCATTACCAGGATTTCTGCGCCAAGGTGCTGCCCGCCGCCATGGATCTCTCGGGCCTCAAGATCGTTATCGACTGCGCCAATGGCGCGGCCTACAAGGTGGCTCCACGCCTGCTCGCGGATCTCGAAGCCGACATCGTGCCCATCGGCTGCTCACCCAATGGGCGCAATATCAACGATGGCTGCGGTTCGACTTCGCCCGAGCTGCTGCAGCTCACCGTGCCGGGCGTGCGCGCGCATGTGGGCATCGCCGTTGACGGCGATGGCGATCGCGTGGTGATGGCCGATCACTTGGGAAGACTCGTCGATGGCGATCAGCTCATGTACGTCATCGCCGCGGCGGCCCAGGCGGCGGGGCGGTTGCACGGTCCGGTGGTCGGTACGGTCATGAGCAATCTGGGACTGGAGCTGGCGCTGCGCCGGCTGGGCATCGATTTCATTCGCGCGCCGGTCGGCGATCGCCACGTGCTCGCCAAGCTGCTCGAGAGCGGCGGCATGCTCGGCGGGGAGACCTCGGGACACATCCTGTGCCTGGACCGCACCACCACCGGCGACGGGCTGGTCACGGCGCTGCAGATCCTGAGCATCATGAAGCAGACAGGCCGGCCGCTGGCCGAACTCGCCGCGGGCATGGAAAAGCTGCCGCAGGTGCTGCTCAACGTCGAGGTCGAGCGCCGCTTCGACCCGGCTCAGGTCCCGAGCATCGTCGCGGCGCAGCGGCGCATCGAACAGCGCCTGGGCGGGGAAGGCCGGGTGGTCCTGCGCGCTTCGGGCACCGAACCGGTCATTCGCGTCATGGTGGAGGGCCACGATGAGGCCGAAGTGCGCGGCTGCGCCGATGAGCTGGCGGGCGCGGTGCGGGCCGCGATGCCAAAGCAGGGCGCGCTCAACCCGGGCGGGGCGACAGCGGACTCTGCCGCCGTGAAATAGGCGCAATCTGCATTGCGGAGCCGGGGTGGCGCCGATATGATCCGCGCGCCCCAGCCGGGGCGGGTCAGCGGGGTAGGGGCACTGATGCGGCGCAAGCTCGTAGCCGGCAATTGGAAGATGCACGGGTCGCGCGCTGAGAATGCGCCGCTCGTGGAGGCGATTTTGTCCTCCCCGCAGCTCGAGCGGGCCGATTGCGTGATCTGCCCGCCGTTCGTGTATCTGGCCGAGATCGCGCGCCTGCTGCGCGGCACCGCCGCCAGTCTGGGCGCTCAGGACGTGTGCGCCGACGCGCACGGCGCCCATACCGGCGAGATATCGGCGGCCATGCTCAAGGATGTGGGCTGCCGGTACGTGATCGTCGGCCATTCGGAGCGGCGCGGATTGTACGGTGAGGACGATGAGCTGGTGGCGCGCAAATTCGGCGCCGCGATCTCGCACGATTTGATACCCATTCTGTGCCTGGGCGAGCTGCTGCCCGAGCGCGAGGGCGGGCACACGCAGGACGTGGTGGCGCGGCAGCTCGACGCCGTGGTGGCATTGAACGGCATTGGCGGGTTTGCGCATGCCGTCATCGCCTACGAGCCGGTATGGGCCATCGGCACCGGACGCACGGCCTCGCCCGAGCAGGCGCAGGAGGTCCACGGCTTCATCCGGACGCGCCTGGGGCAGCAGGATGCTAAAATCGCCGCTGCGCTGCCGATTCTCTACGGCGGCAGCGTCAAGGCGGGCAATGCGCGCGAGCTGTTCTCGCAGCGCGATGTCGATGGCGGCCTCATCGGCGGCGCCTCGCTCAAAGCCGACGAATTCTTGAGCATCGTGGCCGCGGCGCGCGGCTGAGTACGGGACGGTCATGTTGCATTCAGTGTTGCTGGTCATTCACTTCTTCTGTGCCGCGGCCATCGTGGCGCTGGTGCTGCTACAGCGCGGCAAGGGCGCGGAGGCGGGCGCGGGATTCGGCGCCGGGGCCTCCGGCACGGTGTTCGGCGCCCGCGGCGCGAGCACGGCGCTGTCGCGCGCCACGGCCATATTGGCGGCCTTGTTCATGGTGACGAGTCTGTCGCTCGCCTACGTCGGTGCGCACAAGACCACGCCCTCGAGCAGCATTCTCGAGCAGCTCTCACACCAGCTGCCGGCAACGCCCGCGACCGTGCCCGCGCCCGCAAACGGTGGCGCTGCGGGCGGCGCGGCGGGTGCCGCAGGCGGGGAGGCGCCCGGCGGCCAGACGCCTGCGGGCGGTGCGGCGCCCAACGGCGGCGCCCCCGCCAGCGCAGCGCCGGCAGCGCAGCCCCCG
>DATDHV010000016.1:0-27463 GCA_036521395.1 Steroidobacteraceae bacterium
TGCTGCGGCGGGTCGGGCACATCCGCGTGTTCGCCGCGCTGGCCGCCGTGGCCTCGGCGGCGATCCTGGTGCAGGGACGCTTCGTGAGCCCGGTTCCCTGGTGTGCCATGCGGCTGGTCTCGGGGCTGTGTTTTGCCGGCATCTACGTAGTGGCGGAGAGCTGGCTCAACGATCGCGCGAGCTGCGCCGACCGCGGCCGGCTGCTCGCGGTGTACATGCTGATTCTGTATCTGGGCCTGGGCGCCGCGCAGTTCCTGCTACTGCTGTCGGACCCGCGCACGCCGGCGCCGTTCATGCTGATCTCGATCCTGATTTCGCTGGCGATGGTGCCGATCGTCGTATCGGCGCACAACACGCCCGAGCCGGCCGAGCCTCGCAAGGTACGCTACCGCGAGCTCTACCAGAATACGCCGCTCGGCGTGGTGGCCGTCAGCGCCTCCGGGCTGATCTCGGCCATCATCTTCTCCATGGGCCCGGTGTATGCACGCCTGTGCGGGTTCGGCACTCGGGACGTGGCGCTGTTCATGGCGCTGAGCATCAGCGCCGCGGTGCTGACCCAGTATCCGGTGGGCCGGCTCTCCGACCGCGTCGATCGGCGCACCGTGATCGCCGGCGTGTGTGCGCTCGCCACGGTGGCCGCGGGGGCGCTGGTGGCGTTTGGCGCCATGCCGCGCGCCGCTTTCCTGGCGCTCGCGGCGCTGTTCAGCGGCTCCGCGCTGACGCTCTACTCGCTGGCGGTCTCGCATGTCAACGACAAGCTCGAGGCCGCGCAGATGGTCGCAGCCAGCAGTGCGCTGCTGCGCCTCAACGGCGCCGCCGCGGCCATCGGCCCGGTGCTCGTCGGTGGCCTCATGGCCGCCTTCGGAACCTCCGCCTATTTCGCGACGCTCGCGCTGCTCACCGGCGCCCTGACGGTCTACGATCTATGGCGCAAGAGCCGCCGCCGGCCGGTGCCGCGCAGCCGCAAGGGACCGTTCATCAGCGCGCAGCCGCAGGGCATGAGCGGCCAGATCGTCGGCTATGCCGCGAGCCGCGGCAGCGACGAATAGACGGCCAATCCAATTCCCTTTAAAGTCCCCGCATCGACAACGGGAACCAGCCCGTGCCCCTGGCGGTGACCGGGCACCACTAGAGCAATCGAACATCGGCGGCGGTACGCCTGCTGCCGGCACCGGTATGGCGATGAGTAAAACTCATCACCCAGAGTGTCGAAAAGAACATGGATATCCACGAATATCAGGCCAAGGAGCTGCTTGCCGACTTTGGAGTGCCGGTTCCGAAGGGCGCGGTCGTGTATGCCGCGGACAGCGCGGCCTACGCGGCCGCCGAGCTCGGCGGCGACCATTGGGCGGTCAAGGCGCAGATACACGCGGGCGGCCGCGGCAAGGCCGGTGGCGTGCGGCTGTGCCGCAGCCACCACGAGGTCGCGGAGGCCGCAGCGGCGCTGCTCGGCAAGCCACTGGTCACGGCACAGACCGGACCGGCGGGGCAGATGGTGCACCGACTCTACATCGAGAAGGCCGAGCCATTCGTGCGCGAGCTCTACCTCGGGCTGGTGCTGGATCGCAAGATCGAGCGCATACGGGTCATCGCCTCGGCCGCGGGCGGCATGGAGATCGAGGAGATCACGGCGCATCGGCCCGATTCCCTGCTGCAGATTCAGGTCGAGCCGGCCGTGGGCCTGCAGCAGTTTCAGGCCCGCGAGATCGCCTACGGCCTCGGGCTCAATCACAAGCAGGTCGCGCAGGCGGTCATCGCCATCATGGGCTGCTACCGCGCGCTGCGCGACCTCGACGCGCACATGGTCGAGATCAATCCGCTCGTGGTGACCGCCGATGAGCGCGTCATCGCGCTCGATGCCAAGATGTCCTTCGACGACAATGCGCTGTTCCGACGGCCGCAGATCGCCGAGATGCGCGATCCCGCCGAGGAGGATGCGCGCGAGGCCGAGGCCGCCGGACTCGGGCTGAACTTCGTGAGCCTCGGCGGCGATATCGGTTGCATCATCAACGGCGCGGGGCTGGCGATGGCGACCATGGACATGATCAAGTATGCGGGCGGTGAGCCGGCGAACTTCCTCGACATCGGCGGCGGCGCCTCGCCGGAGCGGGTGGCCTCGGCCTTCAGGCTCGTGCTAGCCGATGCGCACGTGAAGGCCGTGCTGGTCAATATATTCGCCGGCATCAATCGCTGCGACTGGGTGGCGTTGGGCATCGTGCAGGCGGCCCGGGAGCTGCGTGTGCCGCTGGTGGTGAGGCTGGCGGGCACCAATGTTGCGGAAGGGCGGCGCATCCTGCGCGAGAGCGGCTTGCCCATCGTCGGCGCCGAGACATTGGCCGATGCCGCCGACAAGGCGGTGGCGGCGGCGCGGTCGGGCCCATGAGCATTCTGATCGACGCGAGCACGCGGGTCCTGATCCAGGGATTCACCGGCGAGAAGGCGACCTTTCACGCCCGCGAGATGATCGCCTACGGCACCAACATCGTCGGTGGCGTCACCCCCGGCAAGGGCGGCCAGCGCCACCTGGAGCGGCCGGTATTCAACACGGTCAAGGAGGCCGTCAAGGCCACCGACGCGCAGGCGAGCCTGGCTTTCATTCCGCCGCCGTTTGCGGCCGATGGCCTCATGGAGGCAGCCGATGCCGGGCTCAGGCTCGTTTGCATCATCACCGACGGCATCCCGGCGCAGGACATGATGACCGTCAAGCGCTATCTGCTGCGCTATCCGCGCGAGCGGCGCACCACTTTGGTGGGCCCGAACTGCGCCGGAATCATCAGCCCGGGCAAGGCCATGCTCGGCATCATGCCCGGCCATATCTACCGGCCCGGAAGCATCGGCATCGTGTCGCGCTCCGGCACGCTCGGCTACGAAGCGGCCGAGCAGCTCGCGGCGGTGGGACTGGGCGTGAGCACCAGCGTCGGCATTGGCGGCGACCCGATCAACGGCAGCTCGTTTCGCGATCATCTCGAGCGCTTCGCAAATGACCCGGAGACCGAGGCCGTCGTCATGATTGGCGAGATCGGCGGACCGCAGGAATCGGAGGCGGCGGCGTGGGTGCAGGAGCACATGAGCAAGCCGGTGATCGGTTATGTGGCGGGACTCACGGCGCCCAAGGGCCGTCGCATGGGCCACGCGGGTGCCATCATCGCGGCGGCCGGGGACTCGGCCGTGGAGAAGGCCGGCCTCATGCGATCCTTCGGCCTGCACATCGCGCCCAGCGCTGCGGATCTGGGTACCACGGTGGCGAAGGTCCTCGGGAGGCTCGCGCCATGAGTTTTACGTCCATTACTCCGGCGCCCGCGCGGCTGCACCGCTCGGAGCTGGCGGTGCCCGGCACGAGCCCGTCGCTGTTCCCCAAGGCCGCCGCGTCGGCCGCGGACGTGGTGTTTCTCGATCTTGAGGACGCGGTGGCACCGGACGACAAGGAGCGGGCGCGGCGCAACATCATCGGCGGCCTCAACGACATCGACTGGGGCGCGAAGACGATGATGGTCCGGATCAACGGTCTGGACACGCACTACATGTACCGCGATGTCATCGAGGTGGTGGAGGCCTGCGAGCGGCTGGACATGATCCTCATCCCCAAGGTCGGCGTGGCTGCCGACGTCTATGCCGTCGACATGCTGGTCACTCAGGTGGAAAGCGCCGTACGCCGGCGCAAACGTATCGGCTTCGAGGTGCTCATCGAGACCGCACTCGGCATGGCCAATGTCGAGGCCATCGCCTGCGCGAGCCCGCGGCTCGAGGCCATGTCCTTCGGCGTGGCAGACTACGCGGCCTCGACGCGTGCGCGCACCACGGTCATCGGCGGCGTGCATCCGGAATGCGGCGTGCTTGCCGATGCCGGCGCAGGCGGCGAGCGTGCCTATTTCTGGAGCGATCCCTGGCACGCGGCCCAGACGCGCATGCTCGTGGCCTGTCGCGCCTACGGACTGCGGCCCGTCGATGGTCCATTCGGGGATTTTGGTGATGCGGCTGGATTCACCAGCGCGGCGCGCCGCGCGGCCGTGCTCGGCTACGAGGGCAAGTGGGCCATCCATCCCTCGCAGGTCGCGCTCGCCAACGAGGTGTTCACGCCCACACCGGCGGAGATCGACAGGGCGCAGCGCATCGTTGCGGCAATGGAGGCGGCCGCACGCGAGGGCCGCGGCGCGGTGTCGCTCGATGGCCGGTTGATCGACATGGCGAGCATACGCATGGCCCAATCATTGCTGGACAAGGCCCGCGCGGCCGGGCTCACGGCGCCTGCGGCGTAGCGAGGCGGAGAGGGCACGCTCAGTCGGGCGGGTTGTGGGCGCGCAGAAAGGCGACTGAGGACTCGAGCATCTGCAGGCGCGTCGCGCTGCGGGACAGCCAGTGATCCTCGTGCTCGAGCACGACCAACTGCACGTCCTTGTGGGCCGCGCGCAGCGCGTCGTACATCTCCTGACTCTGCTCGAAGGGGACCATGGTGTCATCCTTGCCGTGAATCAGCAGTACCGGCACCGTCACCGCTTGGATGTGACGGATCGGCGAGATCTGCTCGAGCACGGGATCGCCCGGTCCGCTGACGCCGAGGTAGCGGTCCCAGAAGCGTCGCGCAGGATTGTCGCTGCGCTCCTGCTTGTCGCTGACCCAGTTGAGGAAGCCCTTCAGATCCGAGACCCCAGCCACGGCCACGGCGCATCGATACACGCCCGGATCGAGCGTGACGCCCGCCAGCGCCGCATAGCCGCCGTAGCCATCCCCCACGATGCACACGCGCGCGGGATCGGCAATGCCCTGCTTGACCAGGTAGCGCACGCCGTCCGAAAGGTCGGTCTGCATCTTGCGCCCCCACTGCGTGAAGCCCGCAGTCTGGAAGCGTCGACTCAACGTGGAGCCGCGGTAGTTCGGCCGTAGCACGCCATAGCCCTGATCGGCCAGCGCCTGCGACCACCAGTCGAAGTCGGCCGAATCATGCAACGCGGGTCCGCCGTGAGGCAGCACGATGAGCGGCAAGGCCTTGGCGGCGTGATCCCGCGGCAGCGTCAGATAGGCGGGAATGTCCAGGCCGTCCGCCGCCGGGTAGGTGATGCGCTGCGTCTCCAGCGGCGCCGTGATTCCGTGGTACACATCGCCCAGCGGCTCGGCCTTGTGGGTCGTCAGATCGATCAACGAGTATTGATAACCGAAAGAGGCTCCCTCGATGCGTACGACGATCTTCTGATTGTCGCTCGAGGCGGAAACGAACTGCACACGCGCGCCCTTGAAGGCGCGCACGATCGAATCCCAGGATGCCTGCATTGCGGGTTCGAAGAACAGGTAGTGCGAATCGTCATCGAAATGCACACCGCCGATCATGCGATGCGTCAGGCGGTCCTCGATGGGCGTATCCATCACTTTGCGTTCGGCCATCGGCGGCCCGAGCGTACCGTCGGTCAGCGACAGCAGCCGCCACACCGGCGCGTCGTCCTCGAACGAGCGCATCAGCAGCGTGTCGGGTTGCGGTCCGAAGCCGAGCAGGCGCGGGAAGTCGAGGCCGGCATGTCCGGAGAGGGCCACTTCCATGTGTCCGCCACGGCGGACCTGCATCGCCCAGCTCTGGCTCCGATCCTCGTAGTCCTGCTCGGCGACGACCTCACCGGTATCGTCCACCAGCCACTGCGTATCCGGGTCGCGCGCCTGCTCGACCACCGTCTCGCGGCCGGTGTCGAGATTCACGCGGATGAGGATCGGCTTCAGTACGTGCTCGAGAGCGCCGCCTACTGCCGGCTGATGCCGCAGGAGCCGCGGCGCCTCACCGCCCTCGCCGTAAAGACTGGGCACGAAAAGCGCGGTATGGTCGGCGACGCGCCTGACCATGACCTCACCTCGGAGCACGTTCATGACTTGGACGGGTGCGAGCTGCGGCAAGTCGGGCACGTCGTAGGCGCGGTGCTTGTCCATGTCATACACCCGAAGCTGCACCCACTCGCGCTCCGGCCCCTTGATATGGAACGGCGCGGCGGTGGTGGAGGTCACGATGAGCAAATGAGCATCGTCCGCCCACTCGAGGCTACGCAGTTTCTCATCGCCCACCTGCAGCACACTGAGTATCTTGCCGTCCGCGAGCGCACCAATCGAGACGACGCGGGCATCGCCGTTGGTGCGGACGAAGGCCACGCGGGTGCCGTCCGGGGACAGCGAGACATTCTCGATGCTCGGAAGCCGGCCGTAATCCTCGAGGCTGGCCGATCGGGCCGATATGGCAGCGATCAATGCGGCGACCACCGGTACCACGCTGCGTACAAAACAGGACCGCTGCCCCCTGTGCCTGACAACCCCGTCCGTCATGTTCTTATCCTCATACCGGGCAGCACGGCCCGATCGCGCACTCGAATTTTAGCACGCGTTGCCGAGACAGTCGGGTTCGGAGCGCCTTAGAACGATCACGACCGCGTCGGCAGCCGTCGCGGTGTATCCGCCGTCGCGGGCGAGGATGCCGAGGACCTTCGCGCCCCGGGCCCGGGCATGGGCTACGGCCTCGATCATGTTGCGGTCGGCGTTGTTCTCCACGCTGCCGCCGTCCACCGAGAGCACGAACACCGGCACAGGAACAAGATGCGGCCTGCAGCCGCTTTGATCTCCGCGAGCACATGTGCCGCTGCTTCGATGGCGGCAACGTCCAGCTGCTGCAGGATCACTGCCGCCTCCCGCAGGTGCTTTTGGGCGTAGGTCATGTCGGCATCGTCAGGCCAGCAGGGCTTTGATGCCCGCGACTTTCGAAGTGCCCGCCCATTGCGCCATTGTTCACAGCCGGTGGGTGCCAATTCGCCATGGATGGTTTTTGCTCTAATGTTATTTATCACTAAGTAATAGGAACTGATTGATTTTTAACATAGTAATAAGCAGACGCCGAGGAGCCTGGGCTCAGGCAACAAGGTATTTCAGGCGCGCATCATCGCCGGCCAGGTGCGGCAGCACTTCATAGGTATCGAGCACCACCAGCGCGTCGGTACATTGCAGTAACTGCTCGCGGGAAATGGATTGGTAGATCGGTGAGTCCGCGGCAATCACCAGCACCTGTGCGCCCCGGACCGCTGCCAGCGCATCCTGGTCGAGCCGCACACCCGCGCCCCATTGATCCGGAGGGATTGACACCTCGGCGGCGTGCAGTTGGATCCTCGCCCCCTCATGCAATAGCCACGTGCATAGCTCGACCGACGTGGGGGCCAGCCGCGTGCCCGTATCCGACCCGCGCACGAGACCCCAGATCGCTACCGTCACCCGCGACAGATCGGGAAACAGCAAACGCAACCGGTTGCGGATGCAGCTCCTGTTCGCGTCGTTGCCCGACAGCACCGCGAACAGCAACGGAGTATCCACGCCGTGCTCGCGCGCGGTGCGGTTCAGAAAGGCAACATCGCGTTCCAATGCGCTGTCGGCGAACGCTGCGCCCGGCACGAGACAAGCAGCCGCACCGATGCGGCTGTCGCTCCTGAGCCCACGCTCCACTTCCCTGGCGTCGGCCCCAACCGACTCGCACATCGAGGCCAGCTCATTCGCGAAACTCATGGAAGTCGCCAGGAACGCGTTGATCGCGTGACGGGTCATCTCCGCCGATTCGACCGTGGTCCATTCGATCGAGCCGCAGATGGGCCCCAGAAGCTCCAGCAGGGGCGGCTTATCCAGCTCCGACCTGACCCCCACGACCAGGCGTCCGCGATGCAGGAAGTCGCTCACGGCCGAGCCCGCGCGCAGGTTTTCCGGCGAACACGCGACCCGCACCGGTGCTCCTGGTCCGCTCAGGGCCGCGGTCCATTCGAGGCGGCGCACCGTGCCCACGGGCAGGTGTGAGCAGACCAGCACGAGGGTGTCGGCACCCAACGCCGGCAGCACACGTTCGATCTGCCCCAGCACCTCATCCGTGCCGGCAGCGTTGCCATTATCGAGCGGCACGTCGCAGGCGATCCACAGCACGTCGATATCACGCGTGGCGTCGCCAACGTTCGAGCTGAAGCGCAGGCGCCCCGCCGACAGGCCTTGCCTGAGCAGCGGCTCGAGTCCGGGCTCAGATCCGGGCGCCACGCCGCTGGCCAGTGGCGCGATGCGCGACTCGTCGAAATCCAGTCCGGTCACGCGATGGCCCAGCGAGGCCAGTCCCGCGGCGCTGATGGCGCCGAGCTGCGACAGTCCCAGCACGCAGATCCTCACGCTGAGAGGTCCATGAGCCGCAGCACGCTGTTGTGGGATGGAACGCCGCCGAGGAGACCTTCGCGGCCGGTAGCGAGGTTATGCAATGTGCAGTTCCGCCGGAGTGGATGGGTGGCGATCCGAATAGGACAACCAAGCGCATTGTGCATCATCCGCTTACATGCAATTGGCAACTCCTCATCGGATGGTCACCGACGTGCGGGTCGCACCGTCGTTGCAATGCAGCATGTGACGTCGGAGTACTGTTCTGTCGCTGTGCGAGGTTCGAGCGCCGTGGTAGTATCTGCTCGTAGGCGGATAAAAAAACAGTAGATCCGTCGCCCGTTCCACAATACCAATCACGCATGCGCCATGCATGCAGTCTCTAGGAGGGCCTTCATCGTGACAGCTCTAGGTGCTTTGTCTCTCAGCATCGGCGTTCTTGGGGCCGTATGGGCCTATCTCGCGCTGGGTCCGCTGGCCGGTTTCGTTCTGGTCTGGGCCGGCTTCATTTCGTGGGGCTGCTACTTTCACAGCGGCAAGTCACTCGGAAAGACCATCATCGGCACGGCCTATGGCGCGCTGATTGCGTGGATCGCCCTGCTGATCATCGTTCATGTGCCCATGCCCGCCCTGGGCACGCTGTGGCCGGCCATCGTCGTCGGTGTGACGGTGTACTTCCTGGTCATCGTGGCATCCATCGACCTGCTGTCGGTGGTCCCCGCCAATGTCTATGGTTATGCAGCGCTCGTTGCCTATTCGCTGCATCAGCCGTCGGCGGCGCCGAGCACGGGTCCGTTGCAGAACCTGACCGCTGCCTCATTTGCCAATCCACTGGTGCTGCTGATCGTCTCATTGGTGATCGGAGCCCTGTTTGGCTACGCATCCGGTCAGCTGGCCGACGGGCTGTCGAAGAAGGCTTCGGCCGCACCTCGTCCCGCGCAGGCGTAAGCAGGCTGTTCCAACTCGAACTCGACGGAGCGCCGCAGCGGCGGCGCTCCGTCGGGCCGTGGCGACCCGCGGGTAAGCTCACTGCTTGGCTGTGGGCCAGGCATGGCGCGTTCAACCCGTGGCCGCGGCTGCGGCACTTACGGGAGTGACACGGACCGCAAGCCCAGTCTGGCTCCTCGTGCCGCTGCTCGTGGCGCGCGCGCAGGCAGCGGAGCTGTACCACCTCGACCCTGCCAATACCCGGGTGTCATTCGAGGTGCGGCTGTTCGGGCTGCCCTGGGTCACCGCGCGGTTCGATGATCTGTCCGGCGAGCTCATGTCCGATCGCACCGCGGGCGCGGGCCGCGTGGATGTCACGGTGCGCACGGCCTCATTGCGCTGTGGGGAGCCGCGCTGGGACGCGCGGCTGATGTCCTCGGAATGGCTCGATGCGCCGCTGTATCCGCAGATCACCTATCATTCGGACCATGTCCGCTTCACCGGCCATGGCGGGGCCATCGTCAGCGGCCGACTCACGCTGCACGGCCGCACGAGGCCCGTGGTGCTGACCGTCGATCATTGGGACTGTGATGAGTCCCGCGCCGCGCAGGACGCCTGCAGCTTTGAGGCGCGCGGCCGGACGCGCCGATCGGAGTACGGACTGCCGCACGGCTTCCGGGACGGTGGCGATGAGGTCGAGATCGTCATTGGCGTTTCCGCTCCGGGGCAGGCGGCCGGCAACTCGTAGGAACGCCGGTACAACCCAGCGCCGCGACAGCGGCACACACCGGGTGTGGGCTATGTGCCTGCGGAGGAACCGATGTTTGGGCCGAGAGAGGAGAGGGAACCGGAACCCGCCCGCGACGACGGCCGCGACCGCGAACTATTGCGTAGGATCGCCGGCGGAGACCGCCGCGCTCTCGAGCACCTCTACTTCAATTACCACGGCAGGCTGGCGCAATTTCTCTCCCGCCTGACCGGCAGGCGCGACGCAATAGAAGAATCGATCAACGATACGTTCTGGATCGTTTGGCAGAAAGCCGCACAGTTTCGTGGCGACTCACGAGCTTCCACCTGGATCATGGGCATCGCCTGGCGTTGCGGTCTGAAGGCCTTGCGGCGCTCCGGCCCGCTCCCTCCCGAACATGGCGAGGCGAGCATCGAGGCCGCCACTGCGTTGGATACCACGCACGCCGCCGAGGAGCTGCGCGAGTGGCTCGAGAGCGGCCTGCGAAGCCTGCCGTTCGAGCAGCGTGCCACCATGGAACTGGCCTATTTCGTCGGCCATTCCTGCGAGGAGATCGCCACGATCATGAGCTGCCCCGTCAACACGGTCAAAGCGCGCATGTTTCAGGCGCGGATCAAACTGCGCAATCTGTTGCCGGCACTCGGCGGGGTGCCGTCCCGGGAGAGATCAAGTCATGAGTGATATCACGCATTCGCACCGGCAGGTCTGGGAGGCGATTCCCTGGATCGTCAACCACACAGCCTCGGAAGCGGATGTGCGCTCGGTCCGGGAGCACCTGTGTGAGTGCACCGATTGTCGCGAGGCGCTGGCATTCGAGGAACGGCTGTGTGAAGTAATGACCTCGCCACAGCCCAGTCTCAGCGATGCCGAGCGGGCGTGGCGCAAACTGCGCGCTCGCATCGAGGGCAATCCCATAGTCAGGCGCGCCGCAGAGGACGGTTTGCCGCCGGTGCGGCCGGCCGTCACCATGAGCCTACCGGTGCGCTGGCTCGCGGCCGCGGTCGTGGTCGAAGCCCTGACCCTGGGCGCGATCGTGAGCTCCTCCTGGCTCGAGAGGAGCGGACGGGCACCCATCTACCGAACGCTGTCGCAGCCGGCTGCGACCGCCGCCGCCCCGACGATTCGCGTGGTGCTGTCCCCGACCATGACGCTCGAACAGCTGCGCGTGCTATTGAACGGAGCCCACCTGCAGGTGGTGGCCGGGCCCTCGGAGGCAGGCGTGTGGTCGCTGGCCCCCGTCACGGACGCGACCAGCGTGGCCACCGAAGCGGCCCTGCGCGAGCTGCGCGCCAGCCCGCAGGTGCGATTCGCGGAACCGATCATCGGCGCAACCGACGCGCACGCCCCGTCCCGCTGAATGGGTGCGACGGACGGAGCGGCCCGCCGCATTCAATCCTCAGTCCAGCAGCAGCCGCAGCGCCACCGCCGCTTCGGCCGGGTGCTGGCCGCGGCACAACTCAAAGCCGCGCGCAGCGGAGAGATGGTGCCGGAAGCTCCGCCACACGGGTAATCGGGCGGGATAGGGCTGCGCCGCCGATAGTGCCGCGGTGAATTCGCGCTGCGCCAGTGACCTGAGCGTCGCGCCGCGAGCGCTACGGCGGGCCGAGAGAAACACGACCCCTTCGATTTTCAGCGCGCAGACCGCGCGGCGCGGCGCCAGTTGCCGTACATCCACCTCGTATTTCTCCGCCCCGCTGCGACGGCGGATCAGTGGCGATTGACCTACGCGCGCTGCGACGGTCAGATCGTCGATGTAGTGCAGCGAGTCCGGCCGCACGTGCACGAAATTTGGGATCCCCATCGCCGTCAACCGCTCCGGGCGCACGAACACCGCGTCCTCCGCCAGAAAATCCATGCCCAGCATCAGGCAATGTAGCGCCAGCGTGGATTTTCCTGCGCCGCTCGATCCCATCAGCAGCAGCCCGCGCCCCGATCGACCGACGCATGCGCCGTGCAGGGGCACCAGCCCCTGTCCCCTCGAGGCGAGTACGAACACCGCAAATTCGATCAGCTCGTAGCGCACGTGATATGCATTGCGCAGCATGTCCGGCGATACGACGATCAGGCCGGTGCGCTCACCGGGCGAGACTATCGCGAAATTCTCCGCGTCCATGATGCCGCAGATCAGTGCCCCGGGACCTGCGAGGGCGCGCAGGGGCGGGGGCTTGCGTGTGCGGGTCGCGGCCTTGCCGTCCAGCCGCAGCCTGATGCGAAAGTGCGGCGCCTCGGGCGCCGGGCGCGCTCGCGGCAGGTCGGCAAAGGCGGCCTCGACGAGCCGCAGGAGCCCCCGGCTGTTGCTCTCGAATTCGAACCGCGCGCCGAGCAATTGAATACGTGCCCGCCAAGGCATGGGCGAGCGTTCCTGCAGGGGGTCCGCGGCGGGGCCGAGTGCTGTGGAGTGCCGCATAAGCCCTGCCTGTGGCGTGAAACGGCGCAGTCTATAACGAAGCTCGAGCGCGGCACCATGCCGGACGGCCCGGGGGCGGCGCGGGCAAAAAACCGCGGGGCCGATAAAACCGCGTCCGGCGCCGCGGCGCACTTACTGCCGACGGAACCAGTGATTGCGGCAGGCCCCGTTGCGCCGTCGCGGTACGATAAATCGGAGCAATCCAGCGCATGCTATCTGTCCTGGTCGCGCACTCGTATTTTCTGCGCTTTGACCAAAAGCAGTGGCAGCGCGCCAAACCGTATCCGCCACTGGCAACCCTTCAGGTTGCCTCGGCCCTGCGCCAGGCCGGACATTCCGTGGCGGTGTTCGATGCCATGCTCGCCCAAGGCGTGACCGACTTCGATGCGCGACTCGGTACCCTCGCTCCGCAATTGATATTGCTATACGAGGATACCTTCAATTTCCTGAGCAAGATGTGCCTCGGCAAGATGCGCCAGGCGGCGTTTCATATGATCGCCAAAGCCTGCCACACCGGCGCGCGGGTCATCGCCGCAGGACCGGACGCGTCCGATGCCCCGGAGGCGTATCTGGCCGCCGGCGCGGAATTGGTGCTGCTCGGCGAGGGCCTCTCGACGCTGCGCACGATCATCGACCGGCTGGCCGCCGATCCACGGGCGCCGGCCAGCCTGCTGGCAGAGGGTCTCAGCGGCGTGGCGATCCGCGGCACCGCGGCCGCGCAGGTCATCAGGGGCGGCGCGCTGTTGCCCGCTTCTCGGGCGCCCACGCTGCCGGCCTGGGATCTGATCGACGTGGAGAGCTATCGGGCGGTATGGCAGCGGGCCCATCGGTATTTCAGCCTGAACATGGCCGCGTCGCGCGGCTGCTCGTTCCGATGCAACTGGTGCGCCAAGCCCATTTGGGGCAACCACTACCTGCAGCGTGAGGCGGCTGAGGTGGCCGCCGAGATGGCTCACCTCAAACGTACCTTCGGCCCCGACCACATCTGGTTCGCCGACGACGTGTTCGGCTTCCGGGCCGACTGGGTGACCCGGTTCGCCAGCGCCGTGGACGCCGCGCAGGGATCGATACCCTTCACGATCCAGACCCGTGCCGATCTGCTCAGCGTCGCCATGGCGCGCGCGCTCAAGGCGGCCGGTTGCAGGGAAGTATGGATCGGGGCTGAGAGTGGCAGTCAGCGCGTATTGAATGCGATGAACAAGGGCACGACGGTCGAGGAGATACTCTCGGCACGCGCGCGCCTGCGCGAGGCGGGCATCCGCGTCGGCTTCTTCATCCAGCTGGGCTATCTGGACGAGCAGCTCGCTGACATCCTCGCGACGCGCACACTGCTCGAGGCGGCGCGCCCGGACGACATCGGCGTGAGCGTGTCGTACCCACTGCCAGGCACGCGATTCTATGAGCTCGTCAAGGAACAACTGCAGTCCAAGACTCATTGGCAGGAAAGCGACGACCTCGAAATGATGTTCGAGGGCACGTACAGCACCGGCTTCTATCACGCGGTGCGTGATCTGCTGCACGATCAGGTCGTAATCGATGAAGTGGGCACGGGCGCGGAAGGCGCCGGCGCGGCAGCACGCTCGCTGCGGCAGCGCTGGGACGCCCTGATCGCCGACGAGAGGCGCTGGCGCAACGCTCCGGCAGCCCATGCCACGGCGCGGCCCGCGGCAATGAATGAAGTCTAGCGCACCACTGCCGTCGTTGAAGCTGGTGGATCGGGCGCTGCGCGCAACCACGGAGCGGCTGGCCCACGAATGCGCCAGCCCGTTATCCGCCCCGCCGCAGTGGGATGATCTGCACTGGTGCGTCGCCCAGGCCGCTGCGGCAATGCACGGCGTGTCGCCGCTGCTGCGCCGGACGCTGCGCTGGGGAGGGCCGCGCGCGTGGCAGGACTTCCTCGAAGATCAACGGCAGCAGACCCTCTATCGGCATCGCCGCATCGTCGAGCTGGTGTCGCAGCTGCACCTTCGCGCACAGGCGGCACGTATTGCCGCGGTGGCACTCAAGGGCGTCGCGCTGCACGAGCTCGGGGTCTACGCGCCGGGCACTCGCCCCATGGCCGACGTGGACCTGCTGGTCGCAGCGCGCGACGCGGCGGCCGGCAGCGTATTGCTCGGAGCCATGGGCTACGAGGAGCGCTACAGCACCTGGCGTGAGCGCACCTTCGAACCAAGCCGGGCAGTCGCTGCAGCGCTGGGGCTCGGCGAGCACGCCGAGAACGCGATCAAGATCGAGCTGCACACGCGGGTGGCCGAGCGCCTGCCGGTGCGCGAGGCCGTCATCACCGAGCTGCTGCTGCCACCGCCCACGGCCTTCGGTGTGAATCCCTACGGCTCGCTGGCGGCGCTCATGACGCACCTGCTGCTGCATGCGGCCGGCAACATGCGCTCGCGCAGCCTGCGTCTGATTCAGCTCAACGACATTGCGGCGCTGGCGGCGCGCCTGGACAGCCGCGACTGGCAATGGGTGCTCGAACGCGAGCGCTCGGTTCGGGGCGGCTGGAGCTTTCCGCCGCTGGCGCTCACCGCCTGCTACTACCCCGGTGCCATCCCGGCCGCGGTACTGCACGGGGCGTATACCGCCTGCAGTGGACTGCTGCGCAGTGTCAGCATCCGACAGCGCCTGTCCGATGTTTCACTGTCGCGCCTGTGGATGCAGTTGTGTCCTGGCATCGAATGGTGCGGCTCGGTTGCCGAGGCGCTCAACTATGTTCGCGCGCGGGCGTTCCCGAGCCGGGAGGCGCGCGCCGCAGTGCAGATGTGCGACTCGACGCAGCTCTGGGCGGTGCACAGTCCCTGGACGCGCCTCTCGCGCACCCGGCGCATTGCCCGCTGGATGGTGCGGCGGCCGCCGCGAGCGGCCACGATGTGGCCGGTGCACGCGGCCTGGGAGCAGGTCGGAATGCGAGCCCCGCGCGGCCCGGCCGTGCCGGAGCGCAGGACGTGAGCGACGTGCTGCTTACCCATGGCTACTTCCTCTTCGAGGACGAGAAGGAGCTGCAGATCATGCGTCCCTATCCGACGCTGGGTCTGCTCTACATCGCGGCCTACCTGCGACGGGCGGGGTTCGCGCCGGAGATCTTCGATTCCACTTTCGCGCGACGGGAGGAGCTATCGGCACGCCTGCACTCGCAGTGCGGCGGAGTACTCGGCATCTATACCAACCTGATGACCCGGCGCGTAGTGCTGGAGATCATGCGCGATGCGATCGCGTGCGGCTGGACCGTCGTGCTCGGCGGCCCGGAGTCGGCAAACTATCCGCTGGAATATCTGGAGGCCGGCGCGCACGTGATCGTGATCGGCGAGGGCGAGGCCACCCTGGCCGAGCTGCTGCCCGCCCTTGCGCGGCACGGGCCGCATCGCCTGCACGGCGTGGCGGGCACGGTGTTCCGCGATGAGGATGGCAAGCTCGTCACCAACCTCGCGCGTGCGCAGATTGCCGATATCGACTCCCTGCCGTGGCCCGAGCGCAGCGCCATCGATCAACAGCGCTACATCGAGGTGTGGCGCAGGCACCACGGCATGGGCAGTGTGAATCTGATCACCGCCCGCGGCTGCCCCTACAAGTGCAACTGGTGCTCGCATGCGGTCTTCGGGTTCACGCATCGCCGCCGCAGCTTCATGGACTGCGCCGATGAAGTGCAGCACATCCTCGAGACCTACCGCCCGGACCAGGTCTGGTACGCCGACGACGTCTTCACCATCAGCCACGTGTGGCTGTTCCGATACGCCGCGGAACTCAAGAAGCGCGGCATCCGGATCCCGTTCGAGACCATCTCGCGCGCCGACCGCATGATGAAGGAAGAAGTGCTCGCGACGTTGGCCGCCATGGGCTGCTACCGGATCTGGATCGGATCGGAGAGCGGCAGCCAGCGCATCCTCGATGCCATGCAACGCGGCGTCAAGGTGGAGCAGGTGCAGTGGGCCGCCGAAGCCGCGCGGCGCCACGGCATCCAGGTCGGCATGTTCCTCATGTGGGGTTACGATGGCGAGCGCATCGAGGACATCGAGGCCACGATCGATCACGTCAAGCAATGCCGACCCGACGTTCACCTGACGACCGTCGCCTATCCCATCAAGAACACCGCTTACTTCAGAAAGAGCTCCGATCTCGTGGTGCTCGAGCGCGCCTGGGCCGAATCCACCGACCGCGACTACAAAATCCGCGGCCGCCATTCGCGCCGCTACTACAAGTTTGCCGATCAGTGGCTCAATAACGAGGTGGCCGCGGCCGGCATCGAACGGCAGGACTCGGCTGCCGCGGCGATTCGGCGCGCAGCGGCGCAGCAAGCCAAGGCGGCCTTACTGGGTGCCGCCGGCGAGGTCGAGGCATGAGCGCGGTATTCGATGCCGCGGCGTCGACCTATGACGAGTACTTCACGGCGACGACAATCGGGGCGTTGATGCGCCGCGCGGTCTGGCGGCGCTGCGACCTGTGCTTCCCGGCCGGCTGCCGCGTGCTGGAGATGAATTGCGGCACCGGCGAGGATGCTGTGCACCTGGCGCGGCGTGGCGTGCGCGTGCTGGCGACGGACGCGGCCGCTGCCATGATTAAGATCGCCGCGGCCAAGGTGGCGCGCGAGGGCGTCGGCGATCGGGTCAGATTCGCGCACTTGGCTTGGGAGGATCTGCATCAGCTCGAGGAGGGCCCATTCGACGGCGTACTGTCGAATTTCGGCGGACTGAACTGTGTCGCGTCCATCGATGCCCTCAGGGAACCGCTGGCGCGGCGCCTGAGGCCCGGGGCGCGGGCCTTGCTCTGCGTCATGGGGCCGCTGGTGCTGTGGGAATGGCTGTGGTACCTGCTGCGCAAGGAGCCGCGCAAGGCGTTTCGGCGCCTGGCACGGGGAGGCGCCAGTTGGTCCAGGCTGCGCATCCGCTATCCGTCCATCCGCAGCCTGTGCCGCGCGCTCGCCCCGGAGTTTCGCGCGACCCGGGTATCCGCCATCGGAGCGCTGGTTCCGCCGCCGTACACGGAAAGTTGGAGTGCGCGCCATCCCAAGATGCTCAGCGCGCTCGATCGGATCGAGCGACGCCTTGAGGCCGTTCCGCCGCTGCCGTGGCTGGCCGATCACTATCTGCTGGAACTGGAACGCATGCCTCCGCGCGCTTGGGAACGCCGATGACGCACATGGCCGATGTCGCGGACCGTCGCGTCGTTACCGGCGCGGAGTACGTCAGGCAGATCACGGCCTTGGAATCGGATCGCCGAGCGCGCTCGGCGTTTCAGCACCTGATTCTGAAAGTGGCGCCACCAGGAGGTGCGCTATTCGACTTCGGTGCCGGCACGGGGCTGGATACCCGGTTCTACGTCGAGCACGGCTTCACGGTCGTGGCCTACGATGTCGATCCGGACATGTGCGGATTCTTCGCCATGTATTGTCACGATTTCATCGATTCAGGGCGGGTCACGCTCGAGCGTGGCAGCTATCGCGAGTTCCTCGAGCGCACAAATGCCGCCGGCGCTCGTACGTTTGATCTGGTGACCTCCAACTTCGCGCCTCTCAATCTGATCGGGGACCTACGCGAACTGTTCGCGAAATTCCACGCGCTCACCGGGCCGAATGGCAAGGTCCTGGCGAGCGTCCTGAGCCCGTACTTCATCGGCGATCTGAAATACGGCTGGTGGTGGCGTAATTCCCGGCGCCTGTGGCGCGATGGCAGTTTTTCTGTGCCGGGCGCGCAGGGACCGATTGTCCGCCGGCGGCTCGCCGATCTTGCCCATCAATGCGCACCGTACTTTGCGTTGCGACACGTTTTTCCAGGGCTACCATCACGTGCGGGGCGTCACGCGAATGGCGTTCCGGTGAGCGACGACGTCCGCTACGCGTGGCTGCGCCTCGCCAGGTGCCGGTACATGTTCGCTCTGTTCGAGAAGTCGGCCGAAGCCGCCGCCGACGTGCCTCATTGAGGGCCGCCGCCCAGCAGCATCGGGTCCACAAATTAGGCCCGCTCGCGGGCATACGTGGACCAATGTGAGCCAGCCGAATGCACCACCGCCCCAACCGTGCAATGGATAAGTCGCGATTCACTTGGCGAGATCGGCGTACATCGCCTGGAAGCTGCGCGCGGTACAGTCGGCATCGTCCCGAGTGGCCCGATGCCAGGCCTCATGGGCGAGACGCAGACGAGCGTCCTCGTCACCGAGCAATCCTGCCACGGCGCGCGCCAATGCAACCGAATCCGCGATGGGCACGACGGCGGCTCCATCGGGAGCCCATTCTTCAATGTGCCCAACGGGGGTGCCGACGGTGGGCACGCCCGCGACTCCCGCTTCCAGTACCACCAGCGGGCCGGCTTCGTGCCGCGAAGAAATAATCATCAAATGCGCCGCTTCGACCATTGACCTAAGCCGTCGGTGCGGCAGAAATCCGTGAAAGGTCACTCGCCCAGAAAGCCCCAACTGTTGCGCGAGAGCCTGGATTTCACCCTGCAGCGTATCCTCGCCGACTATGTCCAGCTCGAAATCCAGCCCCGAGCCGGCGACCAGAGCCAGCGCAGACAACAGGGTGCGCTGGTCCTTGACGAGATTCAGGCTCGCCGCATGGATCAGTCTGGCGGGCCTGTTCGCGTCGCGTCGAATCGGTGCCCGCGGTGGCCAGCGGTTCAGATCGACACCCAGCGGCAGACGCTTTGCGGCGATGCCGAGCCGTTCTAGCGCCACGAGTATGCCTTTGCTCGCCCCAGTGACGGCTGTCGCGGTGCGCAGCACTGCCGCTTCGCGCACGCGTCCTTTCCAAGTCAGCCGGCCCCCGTAACCAATCTCTGGCATTGAAACCAGCTCCCCTCCGGCGACGTGTACGAAGCTCGGGACGCCCAGCATCCTGGCCGCAGAGACCGCGACTAGACCCGGAGAGCCTGACCATATCGACTGCACCGCGTGAAACGCGCCTGCGCGATGCTCGGCACAGATCGCGCGAATGGCCCGCAGGCGCGTGTTGCCGGAGCCGATGTTGTGGATCTGCGCCCCGGCCAGGGCCCAGCTGCCCGCTCGATCCTCCTGCCGCAGCGCGAAGACATGCACTTCGTGTCGCACCGACAGGCGCTCGATAAGCGCCAGCAGGGCGGGAATCACGCAGTACTCGCCTGAACGGTCGACCCCTCCCGGCACTACCAGTGCAATTTTCATGAGCCCAGTTCGTAGTGCGGATTATGTCCGCGGCCGCTTGGGCTCTTTCGGGATCGCATGGAATTTCGCCGGATCATCACTGCACTGACGATGAGCCGATGCGGGTGGCGAGCCGCAGCAGCCGCGCGCGCCATGGAGCAAGCGGGGTGAGCTCGTAACCGAGCGATGCAGCTCCTTCCGCAACCACGGCTGTGAGGCGCTCGCGGTCGAAGGGGGTCAGCGTATCCGTCCAGCTCGGACGGGCTACGGCGTGAACGCTCCCCGGTCGCGGGTCCGCAGCGAATGAGCTGTTGCCGAGTGCAGGCAGCCCGGCAACGGTGGGATGCAGCAGAATCGGTAGCGGTTCGATGTGGAGAAACGCGGCCAGCCGATCACTCGTGCGACGGGGGTTCTCAACCAGATCCTCGTAGCGGACCAGCAGGTAGTGATCCGATGCATGGCTGCGGGCCTGCGCGACCGCCACGCGATAGGATAGATTCAGGTCCAGAAGAATCCGGCGGGTATGTTGTAGATGCGCGCGCGAATTGCGCGCGGCCTGCTTGTGTGATGCGTAGATCGCAAAGGGATGGCGCACCACGTGAATAAGTTTGCCGTCCGGAAATTCCACGCGAAGACGAGACAGGTATCGCTCGTTGGTGGGTGTCTTTTCGGCCCACCACTGCAGCGCCGAATCGGCCGAAAAACTGCCGGTGGAATGCGCAAAGGCCAGTGCGACGGCGACGATCGGCCATAACGATGTCGCGCTGCCGATGCGCCGTTCAGCGACCGCCCACCATGCCATGAGGATGCGTGCGAATTCGACGTACGGCATGTGTGCAGTCGCGGAACGACCGAGCAACCAGTAGGGATGCTGGTGAATCGGGTTGGCCAGGCGGCGCAACCACTCGCACCCCAGGAATGGCAGCCAGTGCTCCCGTGGCAAGCGCCGCAAGCGTCGCTCGAAGCTCGTCAGGAATGTCCCTTCAGAGGGCAGCATCGCGACGGCCGGATGACCGTCGAGCAGCCCCTGCACGAGGGTCGTCCCGCTTCGATGAACGCCGCACACGAACACTGGGCGATGGGCCACTTCCAGACCTCGCGAGAGTTCAGTTGCGGCAAGCTCGACCGGACCGGCCGCTGCGGCCACGTCCCAGACGGCCTCGGACCAGCGCGTGGCCGCCAACTGCGCCGCGACGAATGTCTCCGCGGTCACACGCGGCCACCAGAGCAGCGTATCGAGCCGCGCTTCGAGTTCGAGGATGTCGGGAGTACCTGCTGGCGATGGCCTGGTCACGGGGATTCCTGCTGCATCAATATCTCGTCACGGCCATGTGGATCCTGCGGCAGGGGTTGACCCGAAAGCCATCAGCCGCCGCGGGGGGGGGTTACGAGCCACCGATGGTCCGCCGGAACGGCTCCGACTTCCGGGTCAGCTCGTCGTATCCGCCGCTCGCGCTGACGCGGCCGCTCTCGAGCTGAAAGATCAGATCGCACCAGCGCACCATGCTCGGGCGGTGCGCAATCAGGATGATGGTGCAGGATCCGCGCAGCTCTTCGAGTGCCGTCATGAGCTCACTCTCACTCATGCCGTCAAGCGCACTCGTCGCCTCATCCAGCAACAGCACGGGTGCCCTTCTATACAAGGCGCGCGCGATACCGAGTCTTTGCCGCTGGCCGCCGCTCAACTTGGCGCCCCGCTCGCCGACCCGGTGGTCGTATTTGTCCGGCAGTGTGGCGATGAACTGCTCGAGCTGAGCCGACCTCGCCGCCTCGATCATTCGCGACCGGTCGATATCCTGCGCGGGAACGCCGAACGCGATGTTCTGTGCGATGCTCGAGTCGAGCAGCACGATGTGCTGGGGGACATAGGCGATTCGGGCCTGCCACGCGGCACGATTGGCATCATCGACTGCCACTCCGTCCACCCGCAGCTCGCCGCCGGTCGGCACCAGAAGCCCGGCGATCACGTCCATCAGGGTCGTCTTGCCCGAACCATTGACCCCGACGAGACCAACCGCGGCGCGGGCAGGAATGGTCAGATCCACGCGCTCGAGCGCGTGGCCGCACTGCCCGGCATATCGAAATGATACCGCCCTGACACTGATTCTCTCCCCGGGCCGCTGTTGCCACCACGGGTCCGCCGCTGCAGCGGCTGGTGAACGCGCGGACTCGCATGAGTTCCGTGCCTGCCGAAGATCGGGGGCGACCAGCGTCAGGGCGGCGCGATCGGCACGGATTCTGACCATTGCCACGAATATCTGCTGCAGAATCGGCAGCAGCCGGTACGCCGCGAACGAGATAAAGGTCAACTGACCCAGCCACGAACCCGTTGTGCCGCGGTGCGCGGCCACCACGAGCGCGGTGCCGACGAGACCGGATACGGCGACGCTTTCCATGACGTGCTTTGGAGTCTGGCCGGTCATGTAGATACGAGCGCTCACGCGCGACACGTCCCGGCTCGCGCATTGGAAGGTATCGCCAAACAAGCGCCGGTCCTGCATCAGGAGAATTTCCTTGATGGCGCCGAAGCTCTCACTGACAACTCGTGTCAGGTCCAGCCAGGAACGCGACTGAGCCTGGCCGAGGCGCAGCAGCCGGCTCCGGACGCAGAAATATATGAGTACATAGCCTCCGCCCAGTACCAGCAACGTCGTGATCGAGATCAGGGCATTGAGGAGGAGGATCGACAGAATGATGAACGATGCGGTGACCAGATTGGTGCCGAGCATGAGGGAATTCTGCAGGATGCCGTTAGTCACGCGCGCGGTCTCATGCATGACGTTATTGAAGAGCACCGTGCCGCCGATACGCGCGTGATAGGCATAAGGGCGCAGTAGATATTCCCTGAACAGGGTGGTCTGCAGTTCCGTGCCGATCCGCAGCGCGAGTCGATTCATGGCGAGCGATCCCAGCGCGTTGACGATATTGGCCGCCAGCACCAGGGCGATGAAGGCGATTCCCAGGGCCACCACGAAGGTACGACTGTCGGCGAAGGCGCCGGCGAGGTACAGCAAATGAAGCAATCGGTTGTGATCGATCAGCTGCGGCTCCGCAAGCACCGCGAAGAAGGGAGCGATCGCCGCGATGCCGATGACGGTGGAGAACGCCATCACTACCGAGATGCACTGTAGCGCGAGCACTCGCCGTCTTTGTGCGCGCGTGAGGATGTTCCAAAGCTGGGATACCGCGCTCATGGGCGATGAGCGGAGTGCAGGTATCGATGCCGCCGGACCAGCGCCCGCAGGGCGGCGGGGACGAACGAGCGGCCCGTTGCAACCAGTCCGCGCAGCCAGCATCGCGGGTAGCGCCACGAGTGCGCGGCACTCGAGACCAAGGTGTGCAGCGCGCTGATGCGCTCCCCGGAGGCCGCTAGGCTTGCCGCCAGGCCGGCAGACATGTCGGCGCGGCGCTTGCGGAGTATTGCGGACAGGCACGGGTCGTGGCGCGCCTGTAGGAACTTCTCAAACACCCGCCTGCGATCTCGCCAGGCGATGACATCGCTCCCGGAATGCTGTCCATGACGACGGACCAGTGTGAGCGGCTCCTCGATCCCATCGATCTCACTGTGCGCTGCGAGTCTGAACCACAGCTCATCGTCATAGCACATGACGAGGTCTTCATCGAATGCGCCGAGTCTCGCGAGCAATTCCCGGGCGACAACGACGCTCGGCTGCGCGATGACGGTGAGTTCATCCAGGAGCGCCTCCAGAATCCACCCGGATGGGGCGGCCCAATGCTTGCTGCGCGAGGAAACGATTGGATTGCCGGCGGCGTCGATGAGCGAGAAACGCGTGTAGCTCCATCCGCGCTGTGGGTGGCGGCGCAGCGAGTCAAGCTGCGCTTGCAGCTTGCCGGGCAGCCACAGATCGTCCGAATCGAGAAATGCTATATATGTCCCGCGCGCTCGCCTCATGGCGTTGTTGCTGACCGCGGAGGGCTTGCCGGTGTGCTTCAGCCAGATCACGCTGATACGAGGATCAATGAGCGACCGCAGATACGATCGCATCTCGGCGCCCGAACCGTCATCCGCGATGATCAATTCCCACTGCTTGAACGTTTGTGTCAACACCGATTCGATAGCAGGCGGTAGGTACTGCAGGCGGTTGAAGGTCGGCATGATGATGGATACCACCGGCGCCATGGGCTGGCCCTAGGAGCGGCGGACGAGAGCGCCCCATGCCGGGCGACGCGCCGTATTCCCGATGCGCGGCGCCATTTTATTGTCGCGTGCCCGTCGGACCGCATCTTCGTACATGGCCGCGAGTTTCAATCCGAGCGCACCGAGTGACAGCTCGCGCTCGAAGTGATCGCGAACGGCGGCCCGCATCCCCGCACTCGCGCGCGGCACGATCGAGAGCAGGGCCCGGCACAAAGCCTGCGGATCATCGCACGGCCACAGCATTCCAACCGCGCCCCCTCCGGTGAGGGACCGAAAGGAAGGAATATCGGTAACGATCGGAGGCAAGCCACAGGCCAGCGCCTCGATCAAAGAATACCCGCTGCCTTCCCGGTGACTGCCGAGCACGAAAAGGTCCGCGGCACGCATGAGTTGCTCGACTCTATCGTGCGAGACGCGGCCGTGCAGATGCACGCGGTCACGCAGTTCGGGATCCGCCGCGATGCGCGCCTGAACGGACTGCAGCAGCGGTGCCGCGCCAAAGCAGCAGTGCAGCTGCAGCCTGGGCAACGAGCGCGCGGCGGCGCTGATTCCCTGCAGCACCGTAAGCGGGTCCTTGTTCGCATTCAGATGTCCGACCCAAAGCACGGCAGGTTCGCCTGCGAGCCCGGTAATGCGGCGCGCCTCTACCGGGTCTCCCGGGGAGAAGCGGCTGGTGGACTCCGGAATTTCATACAGTTGCGTCTGCCCGCTCACGAGGCCGGCGGCGGCAAAGGGTCGAGCCTGCTCCATCGCACAGAACATGATCCCTGCGGCGACAGATAGTCCGCGCCGCCATGAACCTCGTCGCCAGATTCTCGGTGGCCTGCTCGCATGGTCCTGCAGGAGGATAGGAACACCCGGGGCCAAGGCGGCGAGTGCTAGCAACTCGCGCGGGAACATCAGTCCGTGAACGTGGAAGATGTCAGGATCCAGGCGGCGGAACAGCTCGCCCAGGGCCGCATTTTTCCGCATTGCCGACGGTGCGCCGCCGAACGGCAGGAAATGATATCTGACGCCATTACGTTCCAGACACTCGCGATGCGAGCTGGCTTGTACGAGCGAAACGCGAATACCGGCTTGCCGGGCAGCTTCGGCCACATCGACCAGCGTGGGCCAGGCATCCAGGAGCTGCCGCGGCAAACGATCCGCAGGGTCGTTATAGAAACCGACCTGAATCGAGTGTAACGACCGATGTGGCGCCAGTGTCATAGGCTCAGTACGCGAGGATCCCAATGCCGGATGATCTTTCTCGATAAACGCAGCTCCCATGGGCGATCGTAGCGTTGATAGCGGTAGCGCCACGAGGCGAGCGTCCGCAATGCGGATTTACCCCACCTGGACGCCTGAACATCCATGATGGTCGGAAAGCGGCATCCCAGCACGGTCGTGAAGTCCACGATTCGCCGCCGCAGGCGCTCGGAGACCCAGGGCGCATCTTGATGGCACCAGTAGGCCAGCCACTCGGGCTCGGCCCATTGATCGGCCGTCTGCGGATAGACCACCGGTCGGCCCTGGCAATCGCGCGGCACGCGCACGGCCGCCCCAGCCGGTTTATCACTGCGCCGAGGCAGCGGCGTGTAGAGGTAGATCATGACCTCGGTTGCCGGATGCAGTCGTTTTATCTCGCGAATGAACTCGAACGTCTTCTCCGTTTCTCCCTCGGGATCCTGAGGCGGCGCCACCATGAACGACAGCTCGGGGACCACTCCGTGGCTACGGCATTTCTCTACGGCCTCGAGGGTCTGGTCACAGCGCGTGCCTTTGCGTATCTCGTGCAGCAGCCAATCACTCGGCGACTCCGCTCCAATATAGGCCATGCGCAGCCGGCTCTTTCTGACCAGCGCCCAGGACCGCTCCGACAGGTTCACCAGCGCGTCGGAGCGCGCAAAGCACCACCACGGGAGCTGGAATTTGGCCAGCACCTCGAGCAGCGGCACCATGTCGACTTCGCGATCGAAGAAATTATGGTCGTAGAACTGGATGGAATCGACGCCGAGCTTGCCGGTCAGGAATTGAAGATCCTGCTCGAGTCGCGCGGCCGGCGGCAATGCCAGCTTGCCGCGAAACATGGTAGCAACGCCGCAGAAGGTGCAGCGAAAACGACAGCCGATTCCCGCCTGATAACCCGCGGTGCGCCGCCCAAGGAAGGTATGCGGCAGATATTGCCGCGGATTATCGAGCCTGTCGTACGGTAGCATCCGGTTCAGGCTCGCGGCAGAGAACGGGCGCTCCTCGTTGTGCACAATCTGGCCGCGCCGCCGCCAGCTCAACCCCGCAATCGAACCTAAGGGGCCGTCTTCGCCGGCTCTTAGCGCCCCCAGCAGCTCCACCAGCGTGCCCTCTCCCTGCGCGCGCACGGCAAAATCGACGTACGGCGCCCTCACGGCCGCGTCCGGGCAGACGGTCGGAAAGGCCCCCCCCCAGATGATCGGCACGGTCGGCAGACTCGCGCGGATCGCCTTCGATACCGCGATCGCCGAAAGCAGCTGCGGTCCTCCCATGACGGTTACGCCCACGGCGCCCACTGATCCGTCGCTCACGGCCCGCACGGCTGTGGCAACAAAGTCGCGATCGACGTTGCCATCGAGGATCGTCGACCGATATTTGCCCTCGAGCGCCTGGGACAGGCTCAGAAGCTGCAGAGGAAAGCGCGCGTGGCGGCGCGATGTGATCGTCGGGTTGATGAGGAGCACGCGTTGCGAGGCGATCATGACGACCTCTGTGCCGGACTCTCGGAGATCGATGGCTTGAGTCTGAATATCTTCAACTGCTCGTTGATGAATCGACGCTCGGCCAGCACCGATATCTCGAATCCTCGCTGATGCAGTTCGTTCAGGAAGGCCTGCCCATCGCCGAAGCTCGACAGCAGCACGAAGGCCGATCCGCCCGGCTTGAGGTGCGCGCCGAGATCGGCCGCGAGTCGCTCGGGAAGGTCGATCGAGCGCCAGGCGCGGTCGCGATCGTCGCGCGGTGTGCCGCGCAGGAACGGTGGATTGAAAAGAATCAGGTCGAAGCGCTCGCTGCGCACCGGCGCGAAGAGGTCCCCGAGCCGCACCTCGACCTTGTGCTCCAGATGATTCAGCAGCACGTTGACGGTCGCGCAGCGCACTGCAGCCGCGTTGATATCCACTGCGACCACGCGGCGGGCGTGGGCTGCGGCAAACACTGCACATACGCCCGAGCCTGTGCCCATGTCCAGAACTTCTGCATCGCGCTGCACGAGCCTGGCATCGAGTTGCGAGGCGAAAAACTCGCCGGTTCGAGGCAGCTTCGGGTTGAATACGCTCGGTGTGACTAGAAAGGGCCGGCCGTGAACCCATTCGAGGCGAAAATCGTCGTATCGATCCTTGCCGATTAGTCTATAGCCCAACGCCATCGCCTTGCCGACCAGCCGTCTCAGCAGCGGAGCTCGCTCGATCCAGAGCCGGTCGCCGGCGCTCGCCGTGGCCTGCGAAACATTCATGACAGTCTTTGTGCCGGCACGAGCCAGCGCGTGAGCAGCATCTCGACGGGCCACCGGTAGTTGTCGCGTCGGCATCGATAGCGTGCCAGCTGCTGCCACAAGTGCTTGCCGCGGGAAGCACGCTTCCAGGCCAACTCGTGGAAGAATTTGAAACGCTCGATGAGTCTGAACTTTTCTGGCGAAACCCAGGGACCCGGATCGCCATCGACATAATCGAACTTTGCCCAGGCCTCGAGTGTCTCCGGCAGTCGAAAGCCACGTTGCACCGCCTCGATGACCAAGGCAGTGCCGGGGTAGGGTTTGAAATAGAAGATAGGGGTCAGAAAATCCGGGCTCATCGAGCGCAGCTTCTTCGCACAGTCGAGGCTGGCTTGAACCTCGGCATCACTTTCGTCGGGGAAGCCGACAATGAAGGGAAAGTGACCGGCAATATCGTACTTGACCATTTTCCGAGCCGTCTCGAACACCTGTTCGATCTTGATATCCTTGCGGATGCGTCTGAGCATGTCATTGGAG
>DATDHV010000017.1:0-9395 GCA_036521395.1 Steroidobacteraceae bacterium
CGGGTGAGAGCACGGCGACCAGTCGTCCGAAGTCGCCATCGCGAGAGGCGGCCAGGAACGCGCTGACCAGCTCACGATGCTGCGCCATATCGGTCGCAGGAGCTTCGGCACCGCGCACGCGTCGTCTGGCACGACTGGCGAGCTGCCGAGTCGCTGCGGGCGTGCGATTGACGATAGGCCCGATTTCCTCGAATGACAGATCGAACATGTCGTGCAACACGAACGCCACGCGCTCGGCGGGCGAGAGCATCTCCAGGACGAGCAGCAGCGCCGGGCCGGTTGCATCGGCAAGCGCGAGCTCGTCTTCCGTGTTGTCTTCGCTCGGCACATGCGCCACGTCCGCCAGTGGCGCCTCCCGCCGCGAAGCCCGCGAACGCAGCATATCCAGACACACCCGGGCAACGACGGTCGTCAGCCAGCCGCCCAGGTTCTCCACCGCGCCGGTGTCAGAGCGGCTGAGCTTCAGCCACGCCTCCTGCACGGCATCCTCGGCCTCGCTGGCCGAGCCCAGCATCCGGTACGCGACCCCGCGGAGGCGGCCCCGATTCTCATCGAATCGCTGGGCGAGCCAGTGGTTCTTGTCCATCCACCTCTCCGTCGTTTGATCGATCGACGCGCCTCCGCAGGTGCGGATCACCAGTACTGCTCGGCCGGGCGAATTTCGACCGCGCCGCCCAGCCGCGCTGCCGGGATCCGCGCGGCCAGTGCGACCGCAGCCTCCATGGTCTCAGCCTCGAACACCATATACCCGCCCACGCCTTCGGCCTGATAGGTCCCGTTCTTGACCTGGGGTTTTCCGTCCCTCACCTGCACCGTCCTTGCCGCATTGGGCAGTCCCAGCGGAGGCCCCGGCGCGACTCCCGGCGCCTTGGAAATCTGCGCGTAGTCGGCGTAGATCGCCTTCTGCTCCGCTTCCGGCAGCGCCTTCCAGCGATCCGAGCCGGGCAACGCAGGCGTGGCTCCTTGATAGATCATGAGTACGTATTTCATATGGACCTCCTTCAACCCTATGACGGATGGCGAGGCATGAATGTGACCGTCGCCCGACAGCTCCATGCAATAGACTCGCTGCCGCCCATGGCGGCATCGGAAGGGGAGTGACGTTCATGGCGGCCAGCGCCACCAGAAGCCCAGCGCTGTCTCGCTGCCTGTTGCGTGGCGGTTTCGTCCTCTGTCTGTGCGTGCTTTCCATCGCCCAATCGGCCGAGGCACCCTCCTGCCCCGCCGGTGTAATTCCCGGTGATTCGACGCCGCTCGCGGAAAGTACGGCCACGCAAAACTGCTCGCCCAAGACCAGCCGTGGCTTCCCGATCCCCGACTCCGCGTGTACTCCGGGCGCAGTCAACCCGACCGTGACGCTGAAAGTGTTGCAGAGCGGGCGCTTCAAGACCGGCTGCGAACGTAACAAGGCCAGCAACATGAGGGCGAAGAATGCCACCTACGGCGCATACGGCATCACCCATCCGACGGGCAATACGGGGAAGAATCAGCTCTGCGAGCTGGATCATCTGGTGTCACTCGAATTAGGGGGCGCCGATACCGTCGATAACATCTGGCCCCAGTGCGGTCCCAATGATGTCGCCCTGGCGCAGCGCTATTTCAAGATCAAGGACGGCGTTGAGAATTACCTCGCGGCGCAGGTGCGCCATGGCCAGATGAACCTGGCGCAGGCTCAGCGTGGAATCGCGCACGATTGGACCCAGTACCTCGGTGCCGCTAGAGCCTACTGGAGCGATCGCCGCGCAGCGGGTTTCGGGCGCGACGAATGAGAGCAGGCGGGTACCGCCACGGACGCGCCCGCGCACCGCTTCGTAGGATATGATCCGGCGGTGATGACCACGGAGGTCGTATGGTGGAGCGTACGAAGATCAGTGCCGAGGAGACCGCCGAGCTGCAGCGCCTCTATTCGGAGCTGCCCTCGGCCATAGCCGAAGCGGCCGAAGCAGCGCGGGCCGAGCAACAGTCTGGGCGGTCCCGGGATGCGTTCGTCGACGGCGACGAGAAGGTGGACACCATCATCAAGCGGATTTGCCAGCTCACTGAAGAGCCCGAGGCCAAGTAACCGCTAGACAGAGTCGATCGCAGGCTCAGTACCCCAGGCTGCCTCTGAGCGCCACACTCAGCTCCTGGACCGGGTGCGCCGAGCGCTCGACACTGCGCCAGGCGATGAAGCCGTCGGGCCGGATCAGGGATGCCCCGGCTCGCGAAATCCCAAAGGCCCGCGTGAATCGTTGCTCGGGATCGGCGAGGTCCTTGCCGACACGGTAGGCGCTGAGGGTCAGGCCGCCGAAGTCCTGCGCAAGGGCGGCTGCAGCCTCGAGCCAGCCGTCCGCATCCGGTCCACCGAGCAGCAGGTAGTGACCGGTGAGATCAATGGTGGAGACCGGCTGCCCGGCGCGCGCGAGCCACAGATGCGGCGCGCGTGATCCCGGCAGGCCGAAGGTGGCGCGCGGGTCGGCGTGAAGCCTGTCGGGCACCCCATAGAGATAGCCGAGCTCGATGTCGAAGTCATCAGCCACGGGCTCTATCGGCTGGCTGGCCTTAAGCCAGGGCGCGGTGCGCGTGACGTAGCGCGAGAAGGCCTGCTCCACCGTGAACCGGGCCACGGGCCGGCGCTCACTGTCATAGCTGTCGAGCAGGCGCGGATGCGCCTGTCCCTTGAGCACCAGTGCCAGTTTCCAGGCCAGATTGTGCACATCATGGATGCCGGTATTGCCGCCGAAGCCGCCGGTCGGCGGCATCAGGTGCGCGGCATCACCGGCGATGAAGATGCGGTCCTGCCGGAACGTCCTGGCAGTAGCGGCGGTCGCACGCCAGCGCGAGAAGCCATCGATCTGCACCGGCAGATCGGTGACACCGACCCCGGCACGGATCAGCTCGATGAGACGCCGCTCGCTGACATCCGCTGCGGCGTTGGCAGCCGCCACCGGATCAAGGCGCGGATCGCCCACCGTATTGATGGCGAGAAAGCCCGCCTGCACGGTGCGATTCATGCGGAAGAAGCCGCTGAACACCGGATTGTTCACATAGATGACGCTCCAGGGCCGGTGTCCGAGCCACGGGGACAGGTCGGCATGGAAATAGATGGTCACGGAGTTGGAGAATGCGCCTCGGCCTTCGTAGTCGATGCCGAGCTGCTCGCGCACCCGGGAGTGCGCGCCGTCGGCCGCCACGAGGTAGCGGCCCCGCAGCTCGCCCCGGCGGCCGTCGCTCGAGCCCCTGACGGTCACACTCACGCCGTCCGC
Organism: Steroidobacteraceae bacterium; assembly: GCA_036521395.1. Taxonomy (GTDB): domain Bacteria; phylum Pseudomonadota; class Gammaproteobacteria; order Steroidobacterales; family Steroidobacteraceae; genus FEN-1191. The sequence continues at coordinate 3,246 of DATDHV010000017.1, forward strand.
CCCCTGTCGGACCTCATCGATTTCAGTGTCCGACAGCAGTGTCGCGCCCGCCTGCTGTGCGCGCGCGCGCAGGATGGGCTCGAGGCTCGGTTGATTCAGGAATAGCCGGCGGCAGGGACTCACGGCATCCACGCCCTCGTTCAGGCTCGGAATGATATTGGCGAGTACGCGTCCGGCCAGGCTGTCCACGAGCACCACGGCACCCTCGGGCACGAAGTCGCGCTCGGACTGCTCACGCACGCTGGGCTCGATGCCGACGGCGCGGAACATCTCGAGGGTGCGCATGTGGAAGAACGCCGCTCGCGGCAGGGGCGAGCCCGACGCCAGGCGCTCGATGGCGATGGAGCGGATTCCCTGCTGCGCGAGAAACGTAGCTGCGCACAGTCCCACCAGTCCGCCGCCGGCGATCAGCACCGGGGCTTCAGCGTCCCCGCGCAGGTCGCTGAATTTCTTCTCTATTGTATCCATTCCTGTCATCGCGGGATCCCACCACGCTGTGCAGCGCCTGAAGAGTTTCCGGTCGTCATGACTTGGGGCGGCCCATTCATGGGCATTTATGCCATATTCGCGCGTGGTGTGGCCAGCCGCCTTGCCGGTGTATTGACAGACGGGATCCCGTTGTAAACAATCCAGCACGCTCGAGCATGAATACCCAACAGACACGTGCCCTGGTGCGCATCCGCGCGATGATCCTCAGAGGCAAGCTGTCGCCGGGGCAGCGCCTGGCCGAAGCGCCGCTGGCGGAGATGCTCGGAATGTCGCGCACACCGGTACGCCAGGCGCTGCCGGTACTGGCCCAGGAGGGCCTGCTGGCCGAGCACGAGACGCGCGGCTACATCGTTCGAGGCTTCAGTACCGCCGATATCTTCGATGCGCTCGACATACGCGGCGTGCTCGAGGGCGTGGCGGCGAGGCGGGTCGCCGAGCAAGGGGCGTCCAGAGCGCTCCTGCAGGCGCTACGCCAGGCCCTGATCGAGGGCGATGGCATCTTCCACAAGGGACGGCTCGAGGAAAGTGACGAGGCCCGGTATGCGCAGATGAACGGGCGCTTTCACGAGCTCATCGTGCTCGAAGCCGGCAGCGCCATGATCGAGCAGACCCTGGAGCGCAATGGCCGCATTCCATTTGCGGCGCCACAGGCCCTGGCATTCGACAAGACCAGCCTGGAATACATGTTCTCGCACCTCTCATACGCACACCGGCAGCATCACTCCATCGTCGATGCGCTCGAGAATGGCGAAGGCGCACGCGCCGAGGCCCTCATGCGCGAGCACGTCAATCCGGTGAAGGAAAGCCTCAACCTGCCGGCGCTCCAGGGCGCGCACGTGACGAGACCGGTCCTATCGCTGGCCCGCTGAGGGGTCGGAACCGACGACGTCCGTGCCCTGCTTCGTTGAAGCCAGGTCCGTCAGTGCCGAAGACACGACAAGGAATGAGCGCTGCCGTGAATCTGACGAATCTCGAAGGGCTGCTGCGAAGCGCTGCCAATCCCGTGGAGCTGCTGCGCAACTCGCACACCGGTCCGTACGTGTACCCCATCGTTCAGAGCGAGTATTCGAACTGGCGCGATGAGCAGCGTGCCTGGCAGGAAACCTGCGTGCTGTTCAATCAGTCCTACCACATGACGGACATGAGCGTCGAAGGCCCGGATGCGCTCGAGCTCCTGCAGGGCCTGGGCGTCAACAGCTTCGAGGGATTCGGTCGGGACAAGGCCAAGCAGTACGTGGTATGCAATCACGACGGCTACGTGATCGGCGATGTGATTGCGTTCGGCCTGAAGGACAGCGCTTTCAATCTCGTTGGCCGCCCCTCGGTACACAACTGGGTGCAGTATCAGGCCGAGGCGGGCCGCTTCGACGTCAAGTGCCAGCGCGATGAGCGCGCCGGCGCGCGCCGCGGTCCGATCGCCCGCCGCTCGTATCGCTACCAGCTGCAGGGCCCCAACGCCCTGCGCGTATTGGAAAAAGCGCTCGGCGCGGCGGTGCCGCAGGTCAAGTTCTTCAACATGACCCGCATGAGGATTGCCGGCCGCGAGGTCCGGGCCCTGCGCCACGGCATGGTCGGGCAGCCGGGCTTCGAGCTGTTCGGGCCATGGACGGACGGCGAGGAGATCAAGCGAGCCCTGCTCGAGGCCGGGCGCGAGTTCGGCCTGCGGCAGGTCGGTTCGCGTGCCTATTCGTCCAACACGCTCGAGTCCGGCTGGATCCCCTCCCCGCTTCCGGCGGTCTACACCGACCCCAAGCTGAAGGCCTATCGCGAGTGGTTGCCGGCCACGAGCTACGAAGCCGTCGGCTCGCTCGGCGGCAGCTTCTACTCCGAGCGCATCGCGGACTACTACCTGACGCCCTACGACCTGGGTTACGGCCCCTTCGTCAGGTTCGATCACGATTTCATCGGCCGCGAGGCGCTGCAGCGCATGGATCCGAAGGCGAGCCGGCGCAAGGTCACCCTGGCCCTCGACAGCGCCGACGTCACGCGCGCCATCGGCACGATGTTCGACGCGCGCGAGCGGGCCAAGTACATCGATCTCCCGTCCGCCGTCTATTGCACCTGGCCGTACGACACGGTGCTCCACCAGGGCCGTCACATCGGCATTTCCACCTGGTGCGGCTACAGCGCCAACGAAGGTAGAATGCTGACGCTCGCCATGCTCGAACCCGGCTACAGCACCCCCGGAACCGAAGTGACCTTCGTCTGGGGCGAACAGAACGGCGGGTCATCGAAGCCGACGGTCGAGCGGCACGTTCAAACCGAGATCCGCGCGGTCGTGTGCCCGGTCCCCTACACTGCCGCGGCGCGTGAAAACTACGCGCCCGGCTGGCGGACGGCGCACAGCTAGGAGGCTGAATCGATGATGCCGGGTGACACCGCTCGCGATCCGCGGACGCTCAAAGCGGGCGACATACTCTGGACGCCATCGGCCGAGCGGGCGGCGAATGCCAACGTCAGCATTTTCATGCGCTGGCTCGAGCGCGAGCGCGGCCTGCGCTTCGATGATTACGCCGCGCTGTGGCGCTGGTCGGTCCAGGATCTCGAGGCCTTCTGGCAGGCGCTGTGGGATTATTTCCGCATCGAGGCCTCGGCTGCGCCGACACGGGTTCTCGGCTCGCGGCGCATGCCCGGGGCGGAGTGGTTCCCCGGTGCGCGGCTCAATTACGCGCGTCACGTGCTGCGCGGCGAGCAGGCCGGGCGCGAGGCGCTGCTGTTCACGAGCGAAACGCGGCCTCTGACGGCGATGTCCTCGCAGTCACTGGCCGCTCAGGTGCGTGTGCTGGCGACGCAGTTGCGCGAGCTGGGCATCCAGCCGGGTGATCGCGTCGCGGCGGTCCTGCCGAACATACCCGAGACGGTCGTGGCAATGCTGGCCAGCACCGCCATCGGCGCGGTGTGGGCGATCTGTTCACCGGATTTCGGCGTGCGCGGCGCCGTCGACCGATTGGCGCCGCTGCGACCGAAGCTTCTGATATGCGTCGATGGCTACCGCTACGGCGGCAAGGCATTCGACCGTCGCGCCGAGATGAGCGCCATTGCCGATGCCTTGCCGGACCTCAAACACGTGATCGCGGTGCCGTACCTGAACCCGGACGAACCGTTACGCATCGGCCGCGCGCCGCTGCAATGGGGGGAGCTGCTGAGTCGTGCGCCGGTATCGGGCGCCGATTTCCATTACGAGGAGGTGCCGTTCGATCATCCGCTCTGGATTCTGTTCTCCTCGGGCACCACGGGTCTGCCCAAGGCCATCGTGCACGGCCATGGCGGCATCCTGCTGGAGACCATGAAGAACGGCACATTCCATTTCGATCTGCATGCCGGGCAACGACTGCTGTTCTTCACCACCAGCGGCTGGATGCTGTGGAATTTCATCGCGGGTACGCCCGCGATAGGCGGCGTACCCGTGCTCTACGACGGCCATCCCGGCTATCCGCAGCCGGATGCCCTGTGGAAGCTGGCCGATGAGGCGCAGGTCGCACTCTTCGGTGCGAGCCCCGCCTATGTCGAGCAGATGGCGCGGACGGGCATCGTGCCGCGCGAGCGCTACGAGCTCTCGCGATTGCAGTCCATCGTGCTCGCCGGCTCTCCGGCCAGCCCCGAGTGCATGCAATGGTTCCATCTCAACGTGAAGCGCGACCTGTGGGTGGCCAACGGCAGCGGCGGCACCGACTGTTGCACGGGGTTCGTGGGCGGGGTCCCCACGCTGCCGGTGGGTGCCGGGCAGATTCAGGCACCCTCCCTCGGGGTCGCGGTCAAGGCCTTCGATGAGCGCGGAAACAGTGTGACCGATCAGGTGGGAGAGCTCGTGCTCACCGAGCCCATGCCTTCGATGCCGCTGCGTTTCTGGAACGATGAGAGCGGACAGCGCTACCGTGAAACCTACTTCGAGGACTATCCCGGGGTCTGGCGGCACGGGGATCTGTTCCGCATCGGCGCCGGCGGAGAATCCACCGTTGTGGGGCGCTCCGACGCCACGCTCAATCGCTACGGCATCCGGATCGGTACCGCCGAGATTTATCGTTCGCTGGCGCGTCTCGAAGAGGTCGAGGACGCTCTGATCGTCAATCTCGATCTGCCCGGCGGCCGCTTCTTCATGCCCCTGTTCGTCAAGCTGGCGCCCGGTCTGGTGCTGGATGCGGCATTGGCGAGCAGAATTCGCGCCACCCTGCGCGAGGACTACACCGCGCGGCACGTGCCCGACGCGATCTACCAGGTGCCCGCGATTCCCACCACGCGCAGCGGCAAGAAGATGGAAGTCCCGATTCGCCGCCTGTTGATGGGCATGGATCCCGAGAAAGCCGCGAACCGCAGCGCCATGAGCGATCCGGCGGCGTTGGACTTCTACATCGATTACGTCCGCCGGCAGCGCGACTACTCGATGCAGGCCTAGCCGCGCGCCTGCACGCTCGCGAGAAGCTCCATCACCGCGCCGTAGTCGACGGGCTTGACGAGGTGGCCATCGAACCCGACCGCCTTGCTGCGGTGCCGGTCCGCCTGCTGCCCAAAGCCGGTCATCGCGATCAGTACGATGCTGCTCCCGCCGGGAAGCGCGCGTATCTGGCGGGCGGTGTCGTACCCATTGAGCTTGGGCATCGCGATATCGAGCAGAATGATGTCCGGCCGGTCGGCGGCCGCCAGGTCGATGGCCCCCTGGCCATCGTAGGCCGTGCGGACCACATTGCCGGAGGATGCCAGCAGCATCGCCAGGCTGTCGGCCGAGTCGCGGTTGTCATCGGCGATCAGGATGTTTCGCACCCCCGGCAACCGTCTCACATCGCTCACCCGTTGCTCCGGTGGTGGCGAGACCGCCGCGTCCCGGCCGACGGGCAGATGGACGATGAATTCACTGCCGCAGCCGGCACCCGCGCTTCGCGCCTCCACCGTGCCCTGGTGCAGCTCCACCAGTTGCCGCACCAGTGTCAGTCCGATGCCAAGGCCGCCTTGCGAGCGCTCCAGCGACCGATCGGCCTGTGCGAACAGCTCGAATACCCGTGGCAGCGTTTCCGCAGGAATGCCGATGCCGTCGTCCCTGACCGAGATGAGCACCCATTGTTCGCTCTGCCGCGTATCACACTCGACGCGGAGCCGGATGTGCCCTCCCTGCGGCGTGAACTTGCAGGCGTTGTGCAGCAGATTGAAGAGCACCTGAGATAAGCGCACCGCGTCGGCTTCAATCGGCACGGGCGGCGGGGGCAAGACTATCGTGAGCTCGTGCTTCATGGCATCGAGCACCGGGCGGCAGGTCTCGATGGAGCGGTAGACGACCGAGGCCAGTTCGACGCGGGTCTTGTTCAGCGTGATCTTGCCGTGACTGATTCGACTCACGTCGAGCAGGTCATCGATCAGGCGCATGAGCTGCCCGACCTGTCGTTCCATCATGCCGCTCGCGAGCTCGAGCGCCTGCGGATTGCCGCGGGCCACCCGCAGTATCTGCAGTCCGTTCCTGATCGGCGCGAGCGGATTGCGCAGCTCGTGGGCCAACGTGGCCAGAAACTCGTCCTTGCGGCGATCGGCCTCGCGCAGAGCCTCCCGCACCCGGACCTGCTCGGAGATGTCGCGGAAGTAGCAGACCACACCGAACCGGCCGTCCGGCAGGACTATGCGATCCAGCCGCCATTCATGGTATTCGGTCACCCCGCGATCGATGCGGTAGTTTGC
>DATDHV010000018.1:0-13211 GCA_036521395.1 Steroidobacteraceae bacterium
CGTATCGAGCGCAGCGAGATCGAGGAGACGGGCGACTACGACCTCGAGGGCCTGTTCGTGCGCATCGCGCATGCCGTCGACTCCATCGGGGCCAAGCGCGTGGTGCTCGATACGCTGGAGGTGCTGTTTGCCGGGCTCAACGATCATGCCATCCTGCGAGCGGAGCTGCGGCGGCTGTTTCGCTGGCTGAAGGATCGTCACCTCACGGCCATCGTGACCGCCGAGCGCGGCCCAGCCGGGGAGCTATCGCGCCATGGCATCGAGGAATACGTCTCCGACTGCGTCATCGCGCTCGATCATCGGGTGACACAGCAGATCAGTACGCGCCGCCTGCGCGTCGTGAAGTATCGCGGCAGTCACCACGGCGCCAATGAGTATCCGTTCCTGATCGACGAGGGGGGATTGGCGGTCTTCCCGATCACCTCGCTGGGGCTCGATTACGCCGCTCCCCGCGGCCATGTTTCCTCGGGGATCCAGGGATTGGACAAGGCTCTCGATGGCCGCGGCTTTCTGCGCGGTAGCAGCGTACTTGTCACGGGCACGGCGGGAACCGGCAAGACCAGCATGGCCGCGGGATTCGCCAGTTCGGCGTGCGCACGCGGCCAGCGCTGCCTGTACTTCTCGATGGAGGAGTCGCCGGACCAGATCGTGCGCAACATGAGCTCCATCGGTTTGGCGCTTGAGCGCTGGCGGCGGCGTGGATTGCTGCGCATTCAGAGCTCGAGACCGACGCTGTACGGCCTCGAGACCCATCTGGCGGCCGTCTACAAGGCGGTCAACGAGTTCGATCCGCAGGTGATCGTCATGGATCCGCTCACGAATCTGGACGCGGCGGGATCGGATCGGGACGCAACGGCGGTGCTCACGCGGCTGCTGGATTTTCTCAAGTCCAGGCGCATCACCTCCGTGTTCACGAGCCTCGTCAGTTCGCACGCCGACCCGGAGCATTCCGAGGTCGGGGTCTCGTCCTGGATGGATACGTGGCTGCTGCTGCGCACGCTGGAGACGGAAGGTGTACGGCATCGCGGCATCTATATAGTCAAGTCGCGGGGCATGGCGCACAGCGACCGCATCCACGCGCTGCGCTTCACCTCGCGTGGCCTCCGTGTCGAGGACCCGATCAGGGTGCCGACGTGAAAGCCCGGCCCCTTGCCGAACGCTGGCAGCTACGCCTGTACGTGGCCGGACAGACCCCGAGGTGCCTGGCGGCGTTCTCGAACCTCAAGAAGCTCTGTGAGGAATATCTGACAGGGCAATACGAGATCGAGGTCATCGACTTGCTGCAGACTCCGGCTCTGGCACAGGGCGATCAGATCCTTGCCATACCCACGCTGGTCCGTAAGCTACCCGAGCCGGTCAGGAAGATCATCGGCGACCTGTCCAACACCGAGCGGGTGCTCGTCGGTCTTGATATCAGAAGGGTGCCTCAGCCGCGCTAAGCATGAAGTGACGCACAAGGATCATACCCGGGCGGATTTCGAGGCGGCGCTGGCGCGTACCGGCGGCGGCCCGACGAAGCTGTGCCTGTACGTCGCCGGCATGGGACCACGCTCCACCCAGGCGATTGCCGATGTGCAGCGCCTGTGCGCCGATTACGGCGAGCATTGCGATGTGGAGATCATCGACATCTACCAGCAGCCGGCGGCGGCGGCCCAGGCGCAGGTGGTGGCGGTGCCGACGCTCGCTCGTGAACGGCCGCTGCCCCGCCGCAGGATCATCGGCACGATCGGCAATGTCGGTCAGGTGGCCCGGAGCCTGGACCTTCGGCCCAACGCTGCGAAGCTCGCCTGATGAAGGCGATCGAGACAGCGCGGGATCTCGAATCGGAGAACGCGGAGCTGCGCGAGCGGCTGTCCGATGCCGAGAGCGTCATCAGCGCGATTCGGCAGGGCGACATCGACGCCGTGGTCGTCAGCAGCACCGAGGGCGACCGTGTCTTCACGCTGGAAGGCACGGACCATCCGTACCGCACGCTGGTGGAATCAATGAGCGAGGGAGCGGTCACGCTGACCGAACAGGGTATGATTCTCTACAGCAACCCTCGGCTCGCGGTGCTGCTCGGTACTTCGACGGCGCAATTGACGGGGACGCGCTTCGAGCGCTGGGTCGCGGACGAGGATGCGGAGCAGTTCAAACAGCTCCTGCAACGCTCGCGCGACGGCAACGTGACGAGCGATCTGACGCTGCGCGCCGAGGACGGGGAGAGCCTGCCGGTGCAGGCGTCGCTCAGTTCTCTCACCGTCAAGGGCGCACGCTGCTGCTGCGCCGTCATCACCGATCTGAGGCTCGCCAAGCATCATGCGGTCCTGGCCGAGGCGGCCGAATACGTGCGGCAGGTGAATGATCGATTGCGCGAAGCCGACAAGCGCAAGGATGAATTCCTGGCGACGCTCGCACACGAGCTGCGCAATCCGCTGGCGCCGATTCGCGCGGCGGCCTATGTGCTCAAGAAGCTCGACATCCCCGATGAGCGCCTGGTCCAGGCGCGCGAGATGATCGAGCGGCAGACGGCCCACATGACGCGCTTGATCGATGACCTGCTGGAGATGTCGCGCATCACGCAGGGTAAATTCGAGTTGCAGCGCCACACCGAGAGCCTCGCCGGCCTCATCGCCGGCGTAGCCGAGGGTGCGCAGTCCGTCATGGAGGCGCGGCAGCACGAGTTCCTCGTGCACCTGCCCGAGGATCCGCTGCTGATCGAGGCGGACGCGGTGCGCATGGCGCAGGCGATTTTCAACGTCATCGAGAACGCGGCCAAATACACCGCCCCCGGCGGACACGTCGTGCTGCAGGCGACCCGGGAGGGCGACCACGCCCTCATCGCGATACGGGATGACGGCATCGGCATAGCGCCCGACATGGCCACGCGTATCTTCGAAATGTTCGTGCAAGTCGAGAGTGGCGGGCGGCACTCCCAGGGTGGTCTCGGCATAGGCCTCCCGCTGAGCCGGCGGCTCATCGAAATGCACGGCGGCACCATCGGTGTCTCCAGCCTCGGCCTTGGCCAGGGCAGCGAGTTCACGATTCGCCTGCCGCTCAGCGAGGAGCGGCCCGTGCAGCGGGTGACACCGGCGGCCGACAGCGCCGCGCCGCCGCACTGCGTCCGCCGCGTGCTGGTCGTGGACGACAACGCCGATGCCGCCGACAGCCTCAGCGCTCTGCTGTCCCTGTGCGGTCACACCGTGAAGACCACCTACCGCGGCTTCGAGGCGTTACGGGAGCTGGACGAGTTCCAACCCGAGATCATCCTGCTCGACATCGGTCTGCCCGATCTCGACGGTTACGAGGTGGCGCGAAGGGCCCGCGCCCGGTCCGGCGCACGCTGTCCACTGCTGGTGGCGCTGTCGGGTTGGGGGCAGGAAGAGGATAAGGAGCGGGCGCTCGAGGCCGGCATCGACGTACACCTGACCAAACCGGTCGACGCCGCGACGCTGGAGCGGGTCATGGAGCATACGCGGCACAGCCCCGGACTTGAGGACACGCGCCACTGATTCTGCGCGGCGCGCCGCGCGCCGCCCGTGAAATCGCCGATCCGGCGGCGCAGGCAGGCCATAATGCCCGGCACCATCCATGACGACCCAGCCGCTCGGAACCTCCAGGCGCCCGCCCGCCCATGCCGCACCGCGTCGCGTGGCGCTCACCGTTGCCGGGGCGCTGTTCATGGAGGGCTTCGACGGCGCGGTCATCCTCACCTCGCTGCCGCAGATGGCGGCGGATCTGCACGAGTCCGCGCTGCGGCTGACCATTGCCGTGACCGCCTACCTGCTGGCGCTGGCGATACTGATACCGATCAGCGGCTGGGTGGCCGACCGCTTTGGCGCGCGGCGCGTGTACTGCGCCTCAATACTGGTGTTCGTGGCCGGCTCGCTCTCGTGCGGCTTCTCTCATTCCATCGTCTCGCTGGTGCTCGGTCGCCTGGTGCAGGGCATGGGCGGCGCCATGATGTCGCCCGTGGGACGGCTGATCCTGACGCGCGGAGTCGAAAAGCGCGAGCTGGTCTCGGTCATGAACTACATGCTGCTGCCCGGCATCGTCGGCCCGACGGTGGGGCCGGTGGTGGGCGGCTTCATCACTACCTACGCCTCGTGGCGCTGGAACTTCTTCATCAACGTGCCCATCGGCGTGCTCGGCCTGATCATGGCCTGGCGCTTCATCCCCTCGAGCCCGCCGGTGGCCCAGGCCCGCTTCGACTGGCTCGGCTTCCTGCTCGTGGGCGGCGCCGCGGCCGGATTGCAGATCCTGATCGAGGGTTTCGGCCACCGCTTTCTGCCGGCGCCGGCGCTGGTCGCCCTCGGCACGCTCGTGGCCGTGTGCGGCGGACTGTACGTCCGGCACGCGCACCGGCGCGTGGCGCCGCTGATCGAGCCGGCACTGTTCCGCATCCGCAGCTTTTCGGTGGCGATCCTGGCCGGCAGCGTAGCCCGCGCCGGGGTGTTCTCCACGCAGATTCTGCTGCCTGATCTGCTGCAGCTCCAATTCGGCTACAGCGCCTTCCACTCTGGACTCCTGACCTTCCTCGTCTCGGCCGGCGTCTTCGTGGTGCGGCCGTTCATTTCCTTCATGCTCGCGCACTTCGGATTTCGGCGCGCCCTGTTCTGGGGCTGTACGCTCGCGAGCGCAATGCTCGTGGGCTTCACGCAGTTCTACCGATCCTCGCCGGTCGCGCTGTTCGCCGCGTACATCCTGCTGTTCGGTACCGTCCGCTCGGCCATATTCTCCAGCATCGGCGCCCTGTCACTGGCCGACATCGAGCACGCCGACATGGGCCGCAGCAACGGGGTTTCGCTGTTCGCCCAACGTATCTCGATGAGCTTCGGGGTCAGCCTCGGGGCCGCCGCGCTGTCGCTGGCCTCGGCGGGAGGCACGCTCGAACATCGCGATTTCTCGGCGGCCTTTCTCATCGCCAGCGCCATCACGCTCATTGCCGCCTTCGGCATGCTGCGGTTGCGCGACGGGGACGGCTGGCAGGTCTCGGGTTTCGGCAGGCGCGCCGCCCAGAGCTAGGCGGCGCTGCCGGCCGCGCCCCCCGTGGCGCCCGCCGGGGCGCCCAGTCGCCGCCGGATGTGCTCGGCCACGCGCAATGCGTTGGCGATGATGGTGAGCGTGGGATTCACCGCGCCGATGGAAGGAAAGAAGCTCGCATCAGTGACGTAGACATTGTCGAGCTCGTGCATCCTGCAGTTGACGTCCAGCACCGAGGTGGCCGGATCGCGGCCGAAGCGCGCGGTGCCGGCCTGGTGCGCCGTGCCACCGATAGGAATATCCTTGCCGAGGTAGAGGCGGCGCTCGAGTAGCTGCGGGTGCGCGCCGGTGGCGGTGAGCATGTGCTCGAGCTTGCGCCGCAGCCGCTGGTGGGCCTCGAGGTTGTTCTCGGTGACGTCGAGCACCACGCGGCCGCCGTCGTAGTAGATGCGGTTGTGCGGCTGCGGCAGGTCCTCGCTCGAGAGCCAGAAAGCGGTGGCGTGCCGGGCCATGAGCTCGAAGGGCATGCGCGGCAGCCACTCGAGCCATTCGGGCAGCGCCTCGGCCCGGATCTCTGCGCCGTGCGCGCTGGCGCACATCTGAATCAGCCCGAGCGGGTAGGGCCAGTCGTCGGCGGCGAAGTAATAGTCGCTCACGGCCAGGGTCTTCTGGAACACCGTGTCATTGCGCTCGCGCATCAAGGCCATGAGCACCGACTGGTTGTGGCGCATGTAATTGCGGCCGAGCTGGCCCGAGCCGTTGCCCAGGCCCTGCGGGTGGCGCTCGCTGGCCGAGCGCAGCAACAGCAGCGCCGAGCACAGCGCGCCGCAGGCGACCACGACGATATCGGCCGAGTACTGCTCGGGGCGGCCCTCGCGGCTCGCGTGCACGGTCGTGACCGCGCCGCCACCGGCGTCGGTCTCGAGCCGCTCGACGTAGGCGCCCGTGAGCAGCGTCAGATTCGGGTGCGCGCGCAGCGCCGGATCGACGCAGATCACCTGCGCATCGGCCTTGCCGTTGAGCGGACAGGGAAAGCCATCGAAAGTATCGCAGCGTATGCAGGTGCTGGTCGGGGTCGCCCGGCCATCCTGCTCGTCGAGCAGTATGCCCAGCGGCAGATGGAAGGGATGCAGGCCGCTGCCGGCCAGCCGATCGCTCAGCGCCTGGATGGCCGGCTCGTGCGAGACCGCCGGGTACGGAAAGGGACCGCTCGAGGGCGGCTCGTTCGGATCCTCACCGCGCTGCCCGTGGACGTGATAGAGCCGTTCGGCCTGCGCGTAATAGGGCTCGAAGTCTGCGTACGTCAACGGCCACGCCGGCGAGAGACCATCGGCGTGCCGGATCTCCCCGAAGTCGCGCTCGCGCAGGCGCAGCAGCGCCGCGCCATAGACTTTCGAGTTGCCGCCGACGAAATAATGCAGGCCCGGATGAAAGCTGCGTCCGTCGCGGCCGAACCAGGTTTCCTGCGCCTGGTAAGCGCCATCGACGAATACATGCTGGGCATCCCAGTTGGCGCGCGTGCGCGGCAGGTAGTCGCCGCGCTCGAGCAGCAGAATGCGCTTGCCCGTCGGGGCGAGCCGGTGCGCGAGCGAGGCGCCGCCCGGTCCGCTGCCAATCACGATCAAATCATAGTGCGCATCGGCCACGGCGCGGCCCGTCAACCGCCGGTGGCGAAGCCGGGATACAGCGTCATGCCGCCGTCGATGAACAGCGTCGTGCCCACGACGTAGTCGGACTGGTCCGAGGCGAGCCACACGGCCGCGCGCGCGATGTCCTCAGGCTCGCCGATGCGACCGTAGGGCACCAGGGTCATGAGTGCGGCGTATGCCTCGGGGGTCTGCCACGCCGAGGTGTTGATCGGCGTCCGAATCGCGCCGGGAGCGATGCCATTGACGCGGATGTGATGTGGCGCGACCTCCTGCGCCAGGCTCTCCATGAGCAGCTTGATGCCGCCCTTGGAGGAGGCGTAGTTCGCATGCCCGCCCCACGGGATCTGCTGGTGCACCGAGCTCATGCAGATGATCTTGCCGGCCGCGCAGGACACGGACGGCACGACCCCGCGCCGCAGGAACTCACGGATGGCCTCGCGTGCGCACAGAAACTGCCCGGTCAGGTTGACGTTGAGGACGGTATTCCAGTTTTGCAGGCTCATGGCCGCGAACGGCGAGTCGCGCTGCAGACCGGCATTGTTGACCAGGATGTCGATGGTGCCGAACTGCGCCAGCATCTGCCGGAACATGCCGGCGACCTGCTCCTCGGAGGAGACGTCCGCCTGGTAGGCGAAGGCCTTGACGCCCGCTTGCCGTATCTGCTCGACCACGGCGTTGGCGGCATCCTCGCCCACGACGTAGTTCACCACCACATCGGCCCCGGCCTGACCCAAGCCAATGGCCACGCCGCGACCGATGCCGGAGTTCGCTCCCGTGACCAGGGCCTTCTGCCCGCGCAGCGCCCTGGGCATGGGCAGCGGCGGTGCGGTGGACGCCGCCACGTGGGGTGCGGGGGTCGTACTCACGAGCTGACTCCTTCAGTGGGGCAGGACGTCGAGGCTGCGTACGCGATACACTGGCCGCTCGATTTGCTTCCGAGCTGCATTCACAGTGTAACTGAACGGTACCGGGGGAGGAGCCTTGCCGAGCCTGTGGCTAGTCCTCGCCGTGCGCTGTCTGCTCGTGGCGCTGTTCCTGCCCTTCAGCGCGCTCGACAAACTATTGAACCGCAAGCAGGCGCTCGCGCAGGCCGGTCAAGCGGTGCGCGGGCGGGCACTGGCGGGACTGTTGATCGCGCTGGGCTTCGGCGTCGAGGTACTCATGTCGCTGGCCGTCCTGACTGGTATTGCCGATCGGCTGGCCGCGTTCATCCTGGCCCTCTACTGCATCGTCACGGCGCTGCTGTGGAAGCAGTTCTGGCGCACGCCGGATTTCCGGCTGCGGGGCGCGAGCCGAGGGCGCGAGGTGTTCTGGGACTTCTTGAAGAATCTGGCCGTGGCCGGCGGCTTTCTGCTGCTGGCCCTGGGTAGCGATGCCGCCGGCGTGCAGCGCTTCTGGCACCATCCGTTGTCCTCGTCGCATCCGTACGCGACCTACGTGCCGGCGAGCGCGACATGACGGACGGCAAACCCCTGGTGCATTACTGGCATCTGTGGACGGATGCGCAAGGGTGCAGCCGCCAGCGGCAATGTGCGCTCACCGAATTCGAGCTCAAGTCCATCCAACCGACGGCGCAGCCCCAATGGCAGGGTGTGCGCACCGGCGGCCCCATGACGGTCATGGTCACCGTGCTGCCGCCCGGTTGGATCGGGGACTGGCACGAAAATCCCAAACCGCAGTGGATCGTGCCGCTCTCGGGACGCTGGTTCGTGGAATCGATGGATGGCGAGCGCGTGGAGATGGGAGCGGGGGAGATCTCGTTCGGCGCCGACCAGCACTGCCGCGAAGCCTCCGGCCGCCGCGGACATCGTTCCGGCACCCTCGGCGATGTGCCCGCCGTGTTGCTGATCGTGCAGCTCGATGAGGCCGGCGCGCCGCGGCCGCCGTGCGCATTCCGCTAGCGCATGGACGGGTTCGAGATCCATGACCCCCGATTCGCCCACTACGTGCTGGGCAATGCGCCGCTCGAGACGCTGGCCGCGGGCTTCCGCTGGATCGAGGGGCTGGTGTGGATGGGCGATGCGGGGTGCCTGCTGTTCCAGGACCTGCCGCGGGACCGCACCATGCGCTGGCTCGAGAACGGGGGCGTTTCCATCTATCGCTGCCCCTCGGGCTATGGCAACGGCCAGACGCGCGATCGGCAGGGGCGGCTGATCAGCTGCTCGCACCGCGATCGCTGCCTGTTTCGCACCGAGCTCGATGGCAGCGTGACGCGCCTGGTGGACTCCCACGATGGGCGGCGGTTGAATTCGCCCAACGATGTGACCGTGAAATCCGACGGCACCATCTGGTTCACCGATCCGCTCTATGGGATCCAGAGCGATTACGAGGGCGGCCGCCAGGTCTCCGAGCAGCCGCCGGCTCTCTATCGGCTCGATCCCGACACCGGCCGCATCAGTGTGGCCGCCTCGGACTTCGACGGCCCGAATGGACTGGCCTTCTCCCCGGACGAGCGCCGGCTGTACGTCGCCGAGACCGGCGATCAGGCGGCCGATAATCCGCGGCAGTACATTCGCGTCTTCGACGTCGGGGCCAACGGGCGGCTCAGCGGCGGGGAGATCTTCCACAAGATCGATCCCGGTTACGCCGACGGGCTCTGCGTCGATGAGGACGGCAACCTCTGGTCCAGCGCGCAGGACGGCGTGCATTGCATCGATCCGACCGGGCGACTGCTCGGCAAGGTGCTCGTGCCGTACCGCGTGTCCAATCTCTGCTTCGGCGGCCCGTTCAGGACCCGGCTGTTCATCGGCGGCTCGCACACGCTGTATGCCATTTTCCTGAATCGTCGCGGCGTGCGCTGGCCGTGATCCCGGCGCAGCCCAGGCTCGCGAGACTGCTGCGCTTCAGTCTGACCACCGGCAACATCGGGCGGTTGGCGCTGTTCTATCAACAGGCTTTCGATTGCCTGACCCTCACCGCACAACATGTGTCGGGCCCGGAATTTCATTCCCTGATGGGCGTCCCCGGCGGAGCACAGCGTCTCACACTCAGGCTCGGTCACGAGCTCATCGAGCTGCTGCAGTTCGATCACCCCGGTGAGCCGTATCCGCGGGGTACAGCCGGCTCCGACCTGCTGTTCCAGCACTTCGCCATCGTGGTCGCGGACATGGATCGAGCCGTCGAGTGCCTTGCGCACGTGAAAGGGTGGAGTGCCATCTCCCTCGCCGGCCCGCAGCGCCTGCCGGCGCAGTCCGGGGGCGTCAGCGCGTTCAAGTTCCGCGACCCCGACGGCCACCCGCTCGAGCTGCTGGCCTTCCCGCCCGACGCGGTGCCGCCGGCGTGGCAGCCCATCGAGAGCGAGGCGCTGTTTCTGGGCGTCGATCATTCGGCGATCAGCGTGGCGCAGAGCGCGCGCAGCATCGCCTTCTACGAGCGCCTGGGGCTCGAAGTCACGGCGCGCACCCTGAACGAGGGACCCGAGCAGGCGCGCCTCGACGCCGTGGCGGAGCCGCGGGTGGAAGTCACGGCAATGCGCCCCGCGCAGGGTGTGGCCCACCTGGAACTGCTGTGCTATGGCGGCCTCGCGGAGCGCGCGCCCGTCGCCCTGCGCAACAACGACGTCGCCGCATCGCGGCTGATCTTCGAGACCACTCACCCGATGGCGAGCGTGGCCGGCGCGAGCTTTCACCGCGGGCTGCTCGATCCGGACGGCCACCACCTGTTGCTGGTGTCGCCGGCGGCTCAGAACGGATAGTGGCGGGGCGTGGTCTGGATCGTGATCCAGCGCGTCTCGGTGAACTGCTCGATGGCAGCCTTGCCGCCGAAGCGGCCATAGCCGGAGGCCTTCATGCCGCCAAAGGGCATCTGCGCCTCATCGTGCACGGTGGGGCCGTTGATGTGGCAGATGCCGGACTCGATGCGCCGCGCCACATCCAGTGCCTTGGCCACATCGCGACTGAACACCGCCGCGGACAGGCCGTACTCGGTGTCGTTGGCCAGGCGCACGGCCTCATCGACCGAGGCCACGCGCGTGATCGAGACCTGTGGGCCGAAGCTCTCCTCGCGGAACAGGGCCATGTCCGGCCGCACGTGATCCACAACTACGCCCTGCATGATGGTGCCCTGCGCGCCGCCGCCGGTCAGGAGCTTCGCGCCCTGGGCCACCGCGGCGTTGACCAGTCGCTGCACGCGTTCGACCGTGGCGCGACCCACTACCGATCCGAGCACGACCTCGCCCTGCCGCGGATCGCCGCTGGGCAGCGCCGCCACGCGCTTCGCGAGCTTGGCGGCAAACTCATCGGCCACGGGTTGCTCGACGATCACGCGCTCGGTGGACATGCAGATCTGCCCCTGGTGGGCGAAGGCGCCGAACACCGTGGCATCCACCGCCGCGTCGAGGTCGGCGTCGGCGAGCACCAGCAGCGGGGCCTTTCCACCCAACTCGAGCAGCACCGGCTTGAGGTACTTGGCGGCGGTGAGGGCGACGCTGCGGCCCACCGAGGTGGAGCCGGTGAAGTTCACGCGGCGCACGGCGCGGTGCGCGATCATGGCCTCGACCACGGCGGGCGCGTCCTTGGCGGCGTGCGTGATGACGTTGACGATGCCGCCGTCGAGCCCCGCCTCCTGCAGCACCGCGCCGAGCAGGCGATGCGTGGCCGGGCAGATCTCGGAGGCCTTGAGAATCACGGTATTGCCACAGGCCAGCGGCATCGCGATCGCGCGCACGCCCAGAATGATGGGCGCGTTCCACGGCGCCAGGCCCAGCACCACGCCCACCGGCGCTCGGATCGCCATGGCCAGATTGCCCGGAACATCCGAGGGAATCACCTCGCCGCAGATCTGGCTGGTCATGGATGCGGCCTCGCGCAGCATGCCGGCGGCCAGATGGATGTTGAAGTGCGTCCAGCCCGCGGTCGCGCCGGTCTCGGTGGTCACGGCCTCCACGAAGCGGGCCGCCTGCGACTCGAGCACCTCGGCCGCGCGCATCAGTTTGGCGCGCCGCGCGCCCGGGCCAAGCGCGGCCCAGGCCGGAAAAGCCTCGGCCGCGGCATCGGCAGCGGCACGCGCGTCCTCGATCGTCGCGGCCGCCGCGACGGTGGCGGCCTTGCCCGTCATCGGATCGAGCCGCTCGAAGGTGAGACCCCCGCGGGCATCGATGTCGCGCCCGCCGATCAGAAGCTGCACGTTTTGCACGATAACCTCCGAGGCAATGGCCTATTGTGCCCGATGTGCTGCACGCTGAGCACGCCCGGCCCGCGGCGCTCCGCCGGCGTCCCTCCGCCAGCCGCCACCATCCCTCCGCGGGCCGGCCGGCACAGTATAATTCGCGCCCGGAGCGCGAGCGTTCGCGCATCCGTCACGCTGGAGACGTTCCCATGGGCATCGGTGCCTTAGTTCCGCTGATCGTGCTGCTCTTCATACTGCTCATGGTCGGGCGCGCGCTGTTCCGCACCGTGCCGCAGGCCACGGTCGCGGTCGTGACCGTATTCGGCAAGTATCGCCGCATCATGCGCGAAGGGCTCAATTTCAAGATGCCATGGGAGCGCGTGGCCGCGCGCCTGTCACTGCAGAACCGTGCGCTGCAACTCGAGTTCCAGGCCATCACCCAGGATCAGGCCAACGTCAAGTTCGCCACCATGGTGCTGTACGCGGTAGCGGCGGCCGAGGAGGAGTCGATCAAGAAGGCGGTCTTCAGTTTCGCCTCGGTGCAGGAATTCCAGCTCGCGCTGCAGCGGACCATCGACGGCTCCATACGCCAGTTCGTCGCCACCACCAAGCAATCGGACATCCTCGGCATGCGCGCCGAGATCGTCGAGCACACCAAGAAGAACCTGGACGAGGTCGTGCTCAACTGGGGCTACGTGGTGCGCGACATCCAGATCACGGACATGACCTTCGACCGCGAGATCATCGATTCGATGGCGCGGGTGGTGTCCTCCAAGAATCTGCTGGCCGCCGCCTCGAACGAGGGCGCCGCGCTGCTGGTCAAGCGGACCAAGGATGCGGAGGCCGAAGCGGCCTACAAGACCATCGGCGCCGAAGCGGACAAGAAGGCCTCGGCGTTGCGCGGCGAGGGGCTCGCGCTGTTCCGCAAGAACATCGCCAGCGGCATGAAGGATGCGGCCGAAAGCCTCAAGGCGGCGGGGGTGGACAACAAGTTCCTGCTGTTCCTGGAGTACACGGACGCGCTCAAGTACGTCTCCGAGCACGCCCAGGGCAAGGTGATGTTCATGGACAGCGGTGCCGCGGCCTCGAGCCGCATCATGCAGGGGGTCATGGGCATGCTGGGTGAGGCCGCCGAGGCCGGCGAAGCGGCGCCGGCGGGGCCTGCCTGAGCTTAAGTTCGCAGAGCCTGGGCGTGAATTCGCATACTCTTGGCAGGCGTCCCAAGTATCATGGGGGATGCATTCCAAGGCTAAGTGGTTGGGTTTGTGGCTTTGACATTGAGTTTATTGTGTAAGTTATTGATTGTGTTTGACAACCATAAGATGAGATCGCAGGACACGATGAGGCGCTGGGACGCCTGGGAGAAGCTATGAGTGCCGCAGGCTGGGATTCGGTGACTCGCAACTGGACCACCACGCTGATGTTCCTATTGACCTTCGTGGTGGCGCTCACCGTGGTGCCCTGGTACGGCTTCGCTCACGGCTACCACCTGGC
>DATDHV010000019.1:0-34194 GCA_036521395.1 Steroidobacteraceae bacterium
ACATGCGGGCATCCGCTTCGGCCGTGCTGAACATCGTGTTCGGGCTGGTGGGCGTCGGCCTCGGCCCCACGCTGATCGGCGGCCTCAGCGATCTGCTGGCGCACCGCGCCTTCGGCGCGGGCGATTTCAATGCGCTGTGCCCGGGCGGCGCGGCCCCCGCGGCCGCCGGCCACGCACTGATTGCATCCTGCGGCGCCGCATCCGGCACCGGCATACTGCAGGCGCTGGCGGTGTTTTCATTGCTTTTCATCTGGGCGGGTGCGCATTTTCTGTTTGCCGCGCGCGACCTGGAGTCGGATCTGGACCGGAACTATGAAGGCGTTCCGGGCGGCTGACCTGCTCCGTGGCGGCGTGCTGCTGTTGCTCGGCAGCCAGGTGACCTTGGGCCAGACTGGGGCGGCCGACGCGGATGCCAGATCGGGCATCGACATGCAATATGTCGATTCCACGGTGCGCCCGCAGGACGACTTCTACCGCTACGTCAACGGCAAGTGGCTCGACGTTACCGACATTCCCCCCGATCGGCCCGCATACGGCACGGCCACCAAACTATTCGATGATACCGAGCGCCGCCTCCGGCAAATCATCGAGCAGGCCGCGCAGCGGGCGAACACGGCCGGCGGCGAGGCGAGCGGCAGCGAAGCCTGGACGGACGGCAATGACGCTCTTGATAGTGATGCAGCGAAGATCGGGACGCTCTACAACAGTTTTCTCGATGTGGCGAGGATCGAGCGGCTGGGCAGCAGGCCCCTGGCCCCGGAACTCGCACGGATCGCCGCGATGCGCAGCCGACGGGACATCGCCGCGCTGATGGCCCACCTGCAACAGATCGGCGTTACGGTGCCGTATTCCCTCTCGGTGCACCCGGATGGTCGGAATGCCGCGCGCTTCATGTGCGATCTGCAGCAGGACGGACTGGGACTGCCGGACCGTGATTACTACATCCGCGATGATGATCCGACGCTGCGCCTGATCCTGCACCAGTACCAGATGCTGGTGGCCACTTCTCTCGGCAGGCTCGGCGATCATGACGCGCCCGCAGAGGCCGCAGCCATCGTGGCGCTCGAGACTGAGCTCGCCAGGGCGCAGTGGGCCAAGGAGGACAATCGCGACCCGATCCGAACATACAACACCTTCGATGTGGCGAGTCTTGGCGCCATGACGCCGGGCTACGACTGGCATCGCTACATGGTTGATGCGGGCATCGCCGGCAAGATCAGCCAGGTGATCGTGAGCCAGCCGAGCTACCTGCGGGCCTTCGGCCAGATCCTGGCGCAGACCCCGCTATCGACCTGGAAGGCGTATTTTCGCTGGCACCTGCTGTCGGACTTCTCGCCCTACCTGTCACAGGCCTATGTCGATGCAGTCTTTGCGTTTTATGGCACCGTGCTGCAGGGTGCGCCGCACGACCAGCCGCGTTGGCGACGCGGCGTCAGGCTGGTCGATGAATCGATCGGCCAAGGGCTCGGCCGGCTGTACGTCGCGCGCTACTTCCCGGCGCAGGGGCGCGCGCGCGCGCAGACGCTCATCGCGAACCTGCTGCAGGCCTACCGCGAGGACATTGGCAGCTTGAGCTGGATGGCGCCGGAGACCAAGGCCGAGGCGGCGCTCAAGCTGGCGAACATCGCCATCAAGATCGGATACCCCGATCACTGGCGCGATTACGCGAGTCTGCAGTTCGGCGAGCAGGATCTCGTCGGCAATATCATGCGCGCGAGGAGATTCGAATACCGGCGCAACATCGACAAGCTCGGCCGGCCGGTAGATCGCACGATCTGGGAGAGCACACCGCAGTCGGTCAACGCGTTCTACAACGCGCAGATGAATGAAATCGTGGTTCCGGCCGCCGTGCTGCAACCGCCGTTCTTCGACCCGGCAGCCGACGATGCGGCGAACTATGGCGGCATCGGCATGATCATGGGCCACGAGATCAGCCACGCCTTCGACGCTCAGGGCTCACGTTACGATGAGAGCGGCAATCTGCGCGACTGGTGGACGGCAGAGGACCATGCGCGCTTTGCAGCCCTGACCAGACCACTCGTAGCCGAGTACGGCGCTTTCACGCCCATACGCGGGCGTCATCTCGATGGCGAGCTGACGCTGAACGAGAACATTGCCGACAACGCCGGTCTCGCGATCGCCTACAAGGCCTACCATCTCTCGCTGGCCGGACGCGCAGCGCCGGTCATTGACGGCCTCAGCGGCGACGAGCGCTTTTACATGGGATTTGCACAGGCGTGGCGTGAGAAGCTGCGCGACAGCTTCGCGGTCGAGCTCATTCAGTCCGATCCGCACGCCATCTCGTACGTCCGGGTCATCGGCGCGCTCATGAACCAGTCGGCATTCGATCAGACTTTTGACGTCAAGCCCGGCGACCGCATGTACCTCTCACCCGACCGGCGCGTGGTCATCTGGTAGGGACGGCGCGCTCCTCCAGCTTCAACTCGCTCTCGAGGCTCGCCAGATCGCGCGCGATGGAGGCCGCCGCCATGGTGCGCCCGCCGCGCCCGAAACTGACGAGGCAGTTCCTGCCACCGATGTCGCCCTCGACGGCGAGATCATCCCAGTGCTCGGCATGACCAACGTAGTTGATGCGCACGTCGTAGTGCTGGCTCCAGAAAAACGGTACCGCCGTGAAGGCTTCGCGCGCTCCGAGCATGTTGCGGGCGGCAGTCTGACCGTGGCGCTCGGCCACGACCCAGTGCTCGACCCGAATGTTCTCGCCGCTGTGCGGGTCCGGCCAGCGTGCGATGTCACCGGCCGCGAACACCCCGGGCGCACTCGACTCCAGGTACTGGTCAACGACGATCCCGCGATCGATGGTGAGCCGCGCGGTTTCGGCGAGCTCGGTGCGCGGGCGCACACCGACGCCCACGACGATCAGATCGGCCTCGAGCGTGCCGCCGGATTTGAGCCGCACGTGCGTCGCATCGATGGCGATGGCCTGGTCCTCGAGGTGGAACACGACGCCGTGCTGCTCGTGCAACGTTCGCACCAGATCGCCCAGTTGCGGACCCAGGATGCGCTCCATGGGCCGGCGTTCCGGTGCCACGACGTGCACTTCGATGCCGCGGGTGCGCAGCGAGGCGGCAACTTCGAGGCCGATGAAGCTTGCGCCCATGACCACCGCGCGGCGCGCGCTTGCGGCGCGGGCAATGATCGCACGACAGTCGGCCAGCGAGCGCAGCGTGAAAACGTGCGGCAGATCCGCTCCCGGAATCGACAGCCGCACGGGCTGCGCGCCGGTGGCCAGCAGAAGCCGGTCGTAGGGAAGACGTTCGGCCGCTGCGTGCGCTCCTGAGCCAGGCCCTGGGCGCCCGACCGTCACCTCGCGCGAGCGGATATCTATGCCAGCGACGCGCGCATTGAGCCGCAGTTCGATCGCATGGTCTTTGTAGAACTCCTCGGGGCTCAACGGCAGCCAGTCCTCGCCCGCCTGGCCGGCAAGATAGTCCTTGGAGAGATTGGGACGATCAACCGGCGGCGCCTCGTCCTCGCTCAGCACGATCAGGGCACCGGCATAGCCTTGTCGCCGCAGCATTTCCGCGGCGGCAAACCCGGCCGCGCCGCCGCCAATGATCACAATCCGACGCGGCTCCTCGCGCGGCCTCGGCGCCGGCGGCGCGCGCACGTGCTGCACGAACACCTTGCCGTCGCGTTGCTCGGTCGACCAGCACGTGAGCGCAGCAAAGGCCGGGGCTCGCACCGCCTCACCGGTGCGCAGATCGAAACAGGCGTGGTGCCACGGACAGCGTACGCTGTTGTCGACCACCAATCCTTCGACGAGGGGGGCGTGATAGTGCTGGCAAAGGGCGCCGACGGCCGACACCTCGTCGCCGTGGCGCACCAGCAGCACGCTCTCGTCCCCGACATGTCCTGCCAGCATCCCCTTGGCATTGAGCTCGGCGAGCGCAATGCCCAGCGTCAGGTCCGGGCCGCTCGAGGCAGTTGTATCAGCGGCCATCGTATATCCTCGATTCCACCTTCATCGGCGTCCAGCAGGCGTCGCCTGCTTGCCAGCAGCGGAATGCGGTTGCTCGAGCGCGAAGGGCAGCCTGCGCTCGGCCGCCACGCGCCCCAGGAACAGGCGTATCGCATCCGCGACCGAAAGCCCCATGGCGTTCAGCGCCTGGGTGGCCCGCGCCTTGACCTCTTCATCGACCCGAACGTGAACCGTCGAGGTTGCGGCCATGGCGAGCTCCTGCTGCGGGGGGGATATCTTGTATCCCATTGCGCGGGTGCTCGCAATTGGGTGCAGCGGCGATCACACCATGAGATGAAGGCCTACGGAATTGGACCGTGGCGTTGCCGTCAGGCGCCCACCGGATTGGGGTCGCGCCACACCCGCTCGAAGGGCAGCCGCCAGGCATGGGGCGCCACGAGCTGGTGAATGGCATTCGGTCCCCACGAGCCCGGGGCATACGTGCGGACGGGAGCGGGCGCCGCCAACAGCGGTGCTGATACTTCCCACAGCCTCTCTATGCCCTCGGCGGTGGTGAACAGGGTGTGATCGCCCCGCATGGCATCGAGAATCAGTCGTTCGTAGGCTTCCAGCACGTCGCCGATCAGTCCGGTCTCGTGCATGGCGAACTGCAGGCTCTGCTTGTCCAACCGCATGCCGGGGCCGGGGCGCTTGCCATAGAACGATAACGAGACCTTGGAGGCGTCCGCGAGGTCGAATGTCAGATGGTCGGGCCCCTGCTCCCCTATGCCCGAGCCGGTGGGAAACATGCTCTTGGGCGGCTGACGGAAGGCGATGGAGATGATGCGCTGGCCCTCGGCCAGACGTTTGCCCGTGCGCAGGAAGAACGGCACGCCGGCCCAGCGCCAGTTGTCGATGGAGCACTTCAAGGCAATGAAGGTCTCGGTGTCCGATCGCGGATCGACGCCTGCTTCGGAGCGGTAGCCGGTGTACTGGCCTCGAACCACCTCCGTCGGCTCGATCGGCAGCATGCTGCGAAACACCTTGTTCTTTTCCTCGCTGATGGGCGAGGGCAACAGCGCGGTCGGCGGCTCCATGGCCATGAAGGCGAGAATTTGGAACAGATGCGTCACCACCATGTCGCGATAGGCGCCGGTGGCTTCGTAGAATTCCGCGCGCCGGTCGAGGCCGAGCTTTTCCGGCACATCGATCTGCACATGATCGATGAAGTTGCGGTTCCAGATGGGCTCGAACAGTCCGTTGGCGAACCGGAACGCCAGTATGTTCTGCGCCGGCTCCTTGCCGAGAAAATGATCGATGCGAAAGATTCGCTCCTCGTCGAACACTTCGTGCAGTTTTGCATTCAGTGACACCGCGCTCTCGAGGTCGGTACCAAACGGCTTCTCCATGATGATACGGGAGCGCTCGACGAGGTCGGCTTCGCCGAGCAACCTGACGGCCGACAGCGCTGCGCCCGGGGGCACACTCACGTAGTGCAGCCGCCGGCTTTCGCCGCCGAAGGGCTTCTCGGCCTTCTGCACGGCCGTCTTGAGCACCTGCGGGCCCGCGGACAGCGAGACGTAATCGAGGCTGGCGCTGAAGCTGTTCCAGGCTGCAGGGGTCACGTCGCGTGAGGCAAAGTCATCGAGCGCCTTGCGGGCAATGGCGCGAAAGCCGTCGGCATCGATATCATCGAGCGATACGCCGATGATCCGGCAGCCGGGAATGAAACCCGTCGTGGCGAGGTGAAACAGGCCGGGCAACAATTTGCGCCGGGCGAGATCGCCCGTGGCCCCGACGAGCACCACCACTTGCGGATTCTGCGGACCAACCCCGGCGGGAGTCTTTGCCACGGTGAGCTTCCTCTTCATGTTCAAAGTTCAAGGGGCCTCCGGCGAGCGCACATGCTCCGCGCGCACGCCGACACCGAGCAATTGAGCGGGCCAGCGCCGCAGCCAGGCATTGGCATCGAGACGCTTCACGATCCAGGGCACCTTCACGGCTCGCTCGCCGGATTGCTGGCGACCCGACACCAGTGGCGTGAGCACGCGGTTCTGCACCGCAACCTGCCCGCGCTGGATGAGCTTCACGGGTAGCAGGCGCCGCCGCCGTACGGCTTCCAGGTCGCGATCCACGACAGTCCCTGCCTTCAATTTCGCCGCCAGCAGATTGGCCGTAGCCACCGCGTCCTGTACGGCCAGATTGATGCCCACGCCGCCAATGGGAGACATGGCGTGCGCAGCATCGCCAATGCACAGCAGTCCCGGCCTGGACCAGGTGGTCAGCCGATCGACTGTCACACTCAGCAGCTTGACCTCATCGAAGGACTTGAGCTCCTGCAAGCGATCGGCCAGGAATGGCGCGCCGTCGGCCACCGCGCGCCTGAAGGCCTCGAGCCCGGCCGCATGTATGCGCTCGATGCCGCCCTTGCCAATGACGTAGGCACACTGCCAGTAGCCGGTGCGCTCGATGGTCACGATCATCTTGTCGGTGCCGAGATGCCCGAGCACGTGCTCCGGGTCGCCGGGCTTCCTCGACATCCGGAACCAGAGCACATCGATGGGCGAGCCAAGATCCTCGACCGGAAGGGCAGCGGCGGCCCGCACCGTGGAATGGCGCCCGTCGCAGCCGACCACGAGGTCCGCGACCACCTCGAGCGGCCCATCGGGCGTGCTTGCCTGAACGCCGGTGACGCGTCCGGCCGCCTGGGTAAGACCGGTGACCTGCGCCGACATCATGATGCGCAGACTCGCGAACCGCCGGCCCTTCTGCGCCAGAAAATCCAGAAAATCCCACTGCGGCATCAGCGCGATGAAGCGGCAACGGGTCGGAACGTGTGCGAAATCCGCGATCTTGAAGCTGCGGCCGCCGATGTCGGCGCTGAAGGCGGGAATCTCGGAGTGCGGCCGTTCGAGGAACTCGGGCAGCAAGCCCAGTTCGTAAAGGATCTGCAAAGTGGAGGGATGCACGGTGTCGCCGCGAAAGTCGCGCAGGAAATCGGCGTGCTTCTCCAACACCAGCGTGCTGACACCGGCTCGCCCGAGCAAGTAGCCGAGCATCATCCCGGCGGGGCCGCCCCCGGCAATGCAGCACTGTACCCTCAGCACCTGTTCCATACGCTTCCTCGACCCCTGCAGAATCATAACGCCGCAGCGATGCGGCGTGTGCGCTGCTATCGGCATCGCGCGCGCGCCCTGGTCACGGATGACACTGATTGAGATACTGGCGCTACCGGCCGTGTTCCGGCTGATCGGCGGGCGCTGATCGGCGCCGGCCGCTCATATGGAACCCTATGCAGTACACCACACTGGGCGCCACCGGACTGCGCCCATCGGTCGCCGGCCTGGGCGGCGGCGGCAACAGCCGGCTGGGGCTGAGCGCGGGCAAGAGTGAGCGGGCGGTCATTGCGCTCGTACGGTCGGCGCTCGATCTCGGCATCAATTTCTTCGATACGGCCGCTGTATACGGCACAGAAGAGGTGCTGGGCCGGGCCCTCGCGGGCGCACCCCGGGATGGAATCATCATTTCCTCGAAGAGTTACATCGTCGACCGTGACGGCATTCTGCTCTCAGGCGCGGCCGTGGTGAGCAGCTTGGAACAGTCACTGCGTCGGCTACGGCTCGAGCACCTGGACCTGTTCCATCTGCACGCCGTGCAGGGCAAGGACTACGAATACGCCTTAACCGAGATTGCGCCGGCGCTGCTGCGGCAGAAGGAGAAGGGCACGCTCGCGCATATCGGCATCACCGAGAGCCCGCCGCTCGATCCGGATCAGGCCATGCTTGGGCGCGCACTGAGCGATGCCTGCTGGGAGGTGGTCATGCTCGCCTTCCACATGATGAACCAGGGGGCGCGGCTCACGGTATTTCCACGAACCCGGGCCCAGGGTGTGGGCACCCTGCTGATGTTCGTGGTGCGCAACATCTTCTCCCGTCCCAGCGTGTTGCACGACACGCTCGCGCAACTCGCTCGCAGTGGCGCTCTCCCGCCATCGCTGGCACAAGATCCCGATCCCCTCGGGTTCCTGATTCATGAGGGCGGCGCCTCGAGCCTCACCGATGCCGCCTACCGTTTCGCTCGTCACCAGGCCGGCACCGACGTGGTCCTGTTCGGCACCGGCAGCCGGGAGCACCTCCGAAGCAATGTGGCTTCGCTGCTGAAACCCCCCTTGCCGCCGGCCGACGTGGAGAAGCTCCATGCCCTGTTCGGCCACCTGCACGGCGTTGGGCTCGTATTCCCGGACAACCTGCCCGAGCAATCCATGAAGTCAGCCCCATGAACACCGTACTGCTGCTGTGCATGTCAAATGTCTTCATGACGTTCGCGTGGTACGGCCACCTCAAATACGGGCACGACTGGCCGCTGTGGAAGGCCATCGCGGTTTCGTGGGGGATCGCACTGGTCGAATATTGCCTGGCGGTGCCCGCCAATCGTCTCGGCTATGCCCACTTCTCAGGCTTTCAGCTCAAGATCATCCAGGAAGTGGTCACCATCGTGGTCTTCGTGGTGTTTGCCATGCTGTTCCTGAAGGAAAGATTGGCGTGGAATTATGCCGTCGCGTTCGGGCTGCTAGCCGCGGCGGCATTCTTCGCCTTTGCATTCAAGACCGGCGGCGCGGCGACGCCGTAGCGACATCAACTGCCGCCGGCCGGACCGGCGACCACCGCTGCGAGCCGATCGGCCAGCACGGCAAGCGCATGACTCATCGCCGCCGGCACGGCCGTGCCGCAGGATCCGGTCGCTGGAATCTGGACGCGCTCGCTGCCGCGCTCTTCGTCCCCCTGCGGCCCGCGCAGCATCCAGTCGGCGTGCAGCATTGCCGCGCAGCTCTCATCGACCGAGAATTCCGAGATAGCAACGAACAGCAGGCGGCGCGGCTTCGCGGTGGCCGTCTCGCCAGGGTCGGCCAGCAGGAGCGGTGGCAGGCGCGCGGCCAGATCATCAGACAGGACGCGACGGATCTGATCATCCAGCGGAGCCGCCCAGCGTTCCAAGCCATCGATGGAGACGCGGTAGGGTCCGCTGCGGCGCACGAGCTCGGGTCGGTCCAGCTGCGGCGGTATGCTCACGGATTGGAGACGGACCGGAACGCCCCCCGCGGCGCGGCCGATTTGCGCCGCTCCGGAAGCCGCGGAGGGCGCCACGGCCTCAAGCGTGAAGTAGCGAGTAGGCGGGCTGGCGCTGCACGATAACAGCCCGCAGGCTCCGAGCAGTACACCGGCTGTGATCACGCTGACTCGTCCGTTCGTCATGGCTTCTCCGGCTGGCGGCCGCGGATCAGGGATTCCGGGTGGCGGTCGAGATAGTCGGCCAGATCGCGCAACGAGCGGGCGGTCTCAGTCATCTCACGGATCAACCGGGGCAAATCCGCGCTGCTGGCCGCGCCGGTACCGAGCACGTTGTTCGCCGCCTGCAGCGTGCGCTGGGCCGCCTCGGCGGCATCGCGCAGACTCTTCATCACCGGCTTGACCTGCGGCTCGACCTCGGTGGTGAGCTGATCGAGATTGCTCAACGTGCGGTCGAGTTCCTTGATCGCGTGTCCGAGCTCCGGCCCGGCGGTCACGGCATCGATGTGATGCAGCACACGCTGCGCGCTGGCCAGGATGGCCGAGATGTCATTGGCGCTGCTGGTGGGGAACTCCGCGACGCCGTCCTCGTGCCGAATGTGCGCGGGCCGCGCATCGCGGATCATGTCGAGCGATACGACCTTGGCGCCGGTGAGGAAATTCGCCGCGACCAGGTGGGCGCGCAGACCGTGCGCCACGAGCATCTCGAGCCTGGCATTGAGCGCGGCCGACGCGTCGGCGCCCACGTCTTGCCGCCGATGGATGATCTGGACACGCGTGGGATCGATCGCCATCGTAACCCGCGTGACCACCGACTGGCTGGCGTCATCGAACAGCAGCCGGGCATCCGTGACCTCGCCGACGTCCGTGCCTTCCAGTTGAACGCTCGTGCCAGCTCCGACATCGCCCGCTCCGCCCATGAAATCGACACGGTACACGAGCGTGGCGCCGCGCGGATCGCGCTGCGCGTCGTCCTGATTCTCGTACAGCCGATAGACCGTCCCGGCCGCACTCTCGGCGCCATACACGGCTGTCGCGGGAGTGTCGAAGGAAACGCCGCCGGATATGAGCTGCTGCCAGGTGGATGCGCGGAAGCGCAGCCCCTCGACACCGACCGCGACGTCAATGCCGCCCGAGTTCCAGAATCGCGTCTGCGCGCTCACGTACTTTTCATAGGGGGCGCGCACGAAGGCGAAGACATTGATCTGCTTGCCTGAAGGATCGAGCTGGAAGCCCTGGACCTCGCCCACCGGTACACCTCGGAAGGAGACCGGTGAGCCTGCGGTCAGCGAGCCCAGGTCATCCGTGTGCAGCGTGAAGGAGCGTCCGGGCGTGTTCGGAGTCAGGGCCGGCGGGTCATCGAGACCGACGAACATGCGCTGCGGGCCGCCATCTCCCGGATACATCTCGATGTACGAGCCCGACACCAGGGTAGACAGTCCCGAGATGCCGCCGATGCCTACCCGTGGGCGCACGATCCAGAAGCGGGTGTTCGCCGTCAGGTGGGGAGCCACCGAGCGGCGCATCCGCGCCTTCACGATCACGCGTGACATGTCGGGCGTCAGGTGAATGGATTCGACCTTGCCGAGCTCGACGTCCTTGTGCCTGATCCTGGTATCGCCGGCCTGCAGGCCCTCGGCGTCGCTGAACGATATGGTGATCAGCGGGCCGCGATCGACCAACGCGCGCACCGCGAGCCAGAGCACCACCGCCACCGCCAACAGAGGCGCCAGCCATATCCACGAGAACCAGCGTCGCGCCCGCGTGCGTGCGCTCGGAATCTCAGCCTCGCTCATGACGAGCCGCCCGCGACGCCGGCCGCCGCCATGGAAGTGGCGCTGCTCGGGGTGATGGCCGCGGCGTCCCACATCACCCGCGGATCGAAGCATCTCGAGGCGAACATCGTGACGATGACCACGGCCGCAAAGGCCACTGCGCCGCTCTCGGGGCGCACCTGCGTCAGGGCGCCAAACTGCACCAGTGCCACCAGAATGGAGATCATGAACAGGTCGATGCTGGACCATCGCCCGATGAAATCGATGAATCGGTACAGGCGCGTGCGACCGATGAGCCAGCGCCGCGAGTGCTGCCGCGTCAGCGCCAGCATCAGGCTCAGTCCGAAGAGCTTCATGAGCGGCACCAGGATGCTGGCCGTGAAGACGATCGCCGCCAGCGGCCACATGCCCAGTGAAATAAGCTCGCGCACCCCGCTCAGTATGGTATTGGGCTCATCATGACCGAAGCGCTCGACGCTCAGGACCGGCAGCATATTGGCCGGCAGATAGAGCACGAAGCCGGCCAGGACCAGAGCCAGGGTGCGCGCCAGCGCATCGGGCTTGCGCCGATGCACCCTGGCACCACAGCGCGGACACCTGCCCCGCTCATCCAACGTATGGAGCAGCAGATCGCAGGCGCCGCAACTTAGGGTACGAGCGCCGATACCAGGGTTGTCGCCGGTGCCGTCGTCGACAGGCGAGCGCCGCTCCGGCGCCGGTGCCGTGCGCCAGGGCAGACGGTGCCATACCGCGTGCTCATTGAGACTCATCCCGGCGAGCAAAGCCGATAAGGTCGCGCCGATCAGGCACCAGCCGCCGACATTGACACGCACGGTGCCGATGTCCTGCAGGCGCGTATACGCCACGCAGCAACCCACCAGGTACACCTCGAGCATGGCCCAGGGACGCAACTCTCCGGCCCATCGGAAGAGTCTGCCGAGGGCGGGCGGCGCGCGGAGCCGCAGCGCGCCCAGCACCCAGACCATGAGCCCCAGATATGCCAATGGGATCGCGATGCTGAACATGAATATCACGACCGCCAGGGAGTCGAAGCCGTGGCCCCACAGCGCCTCCACCCCGGTGGGCAGGAGGTTTTGCCGCCGCACCCCGAAGCAGATCAGACTCATGAGGGGGAAAAAGACAGCCGGCAGCAACAGCAGCAGCGCTGCCAATGTGAATGCCAGCGAAACATCCGCGCCGCCGCCGTCCGATCGTACCAGACCGTGCCCGCAGCGCACGCACTCGGCCATCGAGCCGCCGGCGAGCGGGGGCAGACGCTGCACCAACGCACAATCGGTGCATCCGATGAAGACGGCCTGGGAGTGCTGCAACATGCGGGATGGACCATACCGCCCCGGGGCCGAATTACAATCACCCATGTCGCTAAGATAGTCTGGCTGGGGCCATTCGAATACCCCGCCGCAGGGAACTCACCTTTATCGAGCTTCGAGGGGATGAGGATGCGAAGATTTTCGGGGGCAGCCGGCAGCGTACACCGCGTCACCGTGCACAGCGCGGCGCTCGAGGGCAATCTATTGGGTGACCCATCGAACCGACTCGTGGACGTCTACGTGCCAGCGGGCCATTCGAGCAGCCATCTGCCGTTGCTCGTAGATCTGGTCGGGTTTACCGGCAGCGGACTGTCGCACACCAATTGGGCCGCATTTCAGGAAAATGTTCCGGAACGGCTGGATCGGCTCATCGGCGAGGGCAACATGCCACCCGTGGTGGTGGCATTTCCGGACTGCTTCACGCGCCTGGGTGGCAATCAGTACATCAATTCCCCGGTCATGGGCCCGTGGGAGGATTACCTGCTGGCAGAGATGTTGCCGGCGATCGAGCGGCGCTTCGGTTGCGGCGGGCAAGGGCACCGGGGAGTGTTCGGCAAGAGCTCCGGCGGCTATGGCAGCATCGTCCACGCATTGCGTCACGCAGACGTGTGGACGGCAGCGGCCTGCCATTCCGGCGACATGGCATTTGAACTGTGCTATCTGCCCGACATGCCCCTGGTGCTACAGGGCCTGGCCAAGACCGACAACTCCATCGAGCGCTGGTGGACCGAGCTCGAAGCCGCGCGCAAGCACCCGGCGGAGGCGAGCACGGTCTTCAATATCCTCGCCATGGCGGCCAGCTACGACCCGGATCCGTCACAGTTCCTCGGCATCAGGCTACCGGTCACGCTCGACACCTGCGAGCTCATCCCAGAGCGCTGGAACAACTGGCTGCGGCACGATCCTCTGGTCATGCTCGAGACGCACGCGGATAGCCTGCGAGGCATGAAAGCCCTGTACATTGACTGCGGCGCCACGGACCAATTCCGCCTGCTGTACGGTGCGCGGCGGATGGCCAGGCGCCTGGCGCAGCTCGGAATCTCGCATCGATACGAGGAATTCCCCGATAATCACTCGGGGGTGGACTACCGCATGGACGAGAGTCTGCCGTATCTCGCGCAGGCTCTGACCTAATACATCAGCCCATAACAACCAGAGGGGGAAACACCAATGCCAAATCGTCTTTTGCCCACCCTGCTCAGCGGTGCCATGCTGCTCGCCGGAAGCGCACTGCAGGCGGAGCAGCCGACGGAACCGACGCCAGCGCCGGCCGCTTCGGGCCTCGATGCCGTTCCCGAGAAGCTGCCATTCGACATTCCATATGGAACACCGATTGTGGCACGACGCGCCCAATCACTGATCCAGGCCGCAGTGGCGGAGGCGACCAGACGGGGCTGGCCGTTGAACATCGCTGTGGTCGACTCGGGCGCCAACCTGGTGGCATTCCTGCGCATGGACGGCGCTCAGCTTGCCTCGATTGCGATTGCCGAGCACAAGGCGCGCACCGCGGCCAAGTACCGCCGGCCCACCAAGGCGTTCGAGGATGCGGTGCAGAAATCCGGCGCCAACTACGTGATGACGCTTGATGACGTCGTGGCCTCGCGCGGCGGCATCCCGCTGGTCGAGAACGGCAAGGTCATCGGCGCGATCGGCTGCTCCGGCGGCACCGGCTCCCAGGACGAAGTCGTCTGCACCGCCGCAGCCGCCATGGTCAACGACCACGGTAAGTAGGCGCTAACGCGATATGAGCGCAATAAGGATAATGATTGGAATCGGCACGCCGAGCAGCCAGAGCAGTATTGAGCGTCCCATGGTCTATCTCCCGGATGACTGAGTGGGGTTGCAGCGGTCTCAGACCTGGTACTTCCAGGTCCCCTCGCGCAATCCCCCGCCTTCGATCGCGGCGAGGCTGGCGCTGAAGGCCCCGACCAGCAGCGAGGCGGTGAGCCACAGCGCGAACTGCGCGGCGGCCTTGCGCGCCTTGTCGATGGCCACCTTGGCCTCGTTGATGGCCGCAGACACCCGCTGCTGGGCCTCGGGCTGGCCGATGCCGGCGCGCGCCGCTACGAGCTGCGCCAGATAGGTCCGATCGCTGGCGCTGAAGTCGCCGCCGTGGTGAAGAGCCGTGGCGAAAATGGCGGTGGCCTCGTTGCGGGCGTTCATGGACGAGCCGGGATCGGAGCTGGCGCCAGGATCGCCGCGCAACATGGGTCCGACGTACTGGCTCAGCGCCGCCGGCGCCTGTCCGGCGATCCGGGACACCGCGGCGGTGCTGCCCCCCACGAGCAAGCCGGCGGCGGAACTGAGCACCGCAGCGCTCAGAAGCGTCGCAAAGGCCCATGCGAGAAAGCCGTGGGCCGTATCCCGGAAGAAGATCTCGTGCGTGTGCGCGACACGCCAGCGTGACCGCAATCGGCCCGCCAGATAACCGCCGACGCTCGAGGCGATCATGGCCGTCACTATGAAGTACAGGCCCGCGGCAATGCTGAAGGCCGTCGCCGTGCCGCCGCTCGACCACGGCGAGACGGCGGAAAAGCCGACGCCGGCACCGAAAGCCAGCAATATCAGGCTGAGTGCCGCGGCGGCCATGCCGCCCGCAAAGATTGCCGCCCAGGAGATCGCGGAAACCCCGTAATCCTCGGTAACGGACGTCTCGACCATGGAGGGTGCGGTGAGGGATGAGACTGTGATCGATGGGGCGGCCATGACGCACTCCCTTGCGTTGAATGTGCAGGCGTCGAACGTGTGTGGTGTGAACCTCGACTGGGGCCCAGTGTGAACGGCGGCGCTTGATTGCGACAGCCGCGCCAGGCAGCAACGTGACGTCAGCCCGGGCCTACAGGCGCCGTGTGCGCTAGCGGCGTGGCTGCTAGCGGTGGTCGCGGAATATGAGGGGCTGTTCGACGACCGGCCGCGCGCCATCGGCGCGTTCCACGGCCTCGGTCACGAGATGATGGTGCGGTGAAAGGTCGCACACGGGATCGGCGTTGGCGGCATCGCCGGTGAGCAGGTACGCCTGGCAGCGACAACCGCCAAAGTCCCGCGTCTTCTCCGGGCAGCTCCGGCACGGCTCCTTCATCCATGAGTCGCCGCGGAAATGATTGAATCCGGCCGAGTCGTACCACACCGACTCGACGCTCGCGGTGCGCACGTTGGGGAAATCGATGCCGGGAAGCATGCGCGCGGCGTGGCAGGGCAGCGCGGTGCCGTCGGGGGTGATGGTGAGGAAGATCGAGCCCAGACCGTTCATGCACGGCTTGGGGCGGCGCTCGAAATAATCGGGCACGACGAAGAACACGCGTATGCGCTGCCCGCTCCGCTCCCGAAAGCGCCGCGTCGTCTCCTCCGCGCGCTGCAGTTGCGCGCGGCTTGGCAGCAGACGATCGCGATTGCGGGCCGCCCAGCCGTAATACTGGGTATTGGCAAGCTCCACATAGTCGGCGCCCATCTGCTCGGCCATCTGGAGAATTTCCTCCACGTGGTCGATGTTGAGACGGTGCAGCACGACGTTGAGCACCATGGGATAGTCGTATTGCTTGATGAGCTTTGCGACCTTGGACTTGAGCTCGAAAGTGCGGGTGCTGCTCAGAAAGTCATTCATCTGCCGCGTGCTGTCCTGGAACGACAACTGGATGTGATCGAGGCCACCGCGCTTGAGTGCCTGCAGGCGCGTCTCGGTGAGGCCAACGCCGGACGTGATCAGATTGGTGTAGAAGCCGAGCGTGTGCGCCTCGGCGACGATGAGCTCAAGGTCGTCTCGCAGCAGCGGCTCGCCACCCGAAAGGCCGAGTTGCACGGAACCGAGCGCCCGCGCCTCGCGCAGGACGCGCAGCCAGTCGTCGGTGGTCAGTTCCGCGCCAGTACGGGAGAAATCGGTGGGGTTGTAGCAGAACACGCAGTGCAGAGGGCACCGGTAGGTGAGCTCGAACAACAGCCACAACGGTGGCCCGGGCCGCGTGGCACCGGGACGCGGCGCCGCAGTCGGAACATTCATCGTTTCAACGGCGACACTCACGTCAACGGCGACACTCACGGCTGGATCTCCAACCACTGCTTGTCCACGGCGAGCGAGATGAAGGCCGTGACGTCACCGGTAAGACCGGTAGTGGCAAAGGTGCGTTCGAGATCGGTCGTGATGTCAGCCAGGGTGCGATTGCCGTCGCAGCGTTTCATGATCTCCCCGGCGCTGCCGTTGAGCTTGATCATGCCTTCGGGATAGAGCAGCACGTGGGCCTGCTGTGCCGGCTCCCACTGCAGTCGCAGTCCGCGGCTGATGGCAGGACGCGCGTGAGGGCTGATGGTACCCATGGCTACAACGCTTACGCGTCGCGCAGTCGCTCATCCATCGAGGGAGAAATCGGGCGCAGCCCGCCCATGCGGGCTGACACCCGGGAGGCTTCAGCGATTGGCAATGTACATCGTGATTTCCATTCCGAACCGGAAATCAACGGCTTGCGGGGTTTCCCATTTCATACATCTACTCCTGAACTGAACTTCGAATCTCGGTGCCGGAAGGTACGTCACCGCTCCAATATCTTCCACGGAGAGGTAATTCGCCGGAAGGCGAGCATCATGAAAGTCGCCTCATGATTATCATGAGTCCCGGCCGGCCGAGCCCCGTCGGCGCCCCGGACTGCGCCCCCGTCCGCGCTCCCGCCACGGCGTCCGGCGGCGCTGTTACCATCCATTCACCGATGAAGCTGCGCACTCGCCTGAATCTCGTGGTGGCCGGCCTGACGGCTGCCTTCGTCGTGGTGCTGATTCTCGCGGAGATACAGGCGACGCGCTCCTCGATCCGGGAGGAAATGGAAGCCGCCAATCGCGTTGCTGCCCAACTCCTGGGCCGCCTGGCACTGATCTATTCCATGGAGGGCGGCCCGGAGCTCGCGCTGAGGTTTCTCAAGCAGACCGGCCACGTCCGCGCCAATGATATTGTGCTCCGCAGCACGGCCGGCGAGCTTCTATACCGGTCACCGGGGCCCACCTATAAAGAGGGCCGAGTGGCCCCGGCCTGGTTCAATCGCCTCATGGCGCCCAAGTCGTCCCAATACACCTTCGAACTGCCCGGCGCCGTCGCGTTGACGGTACAGGCGAACTCCTCTCGCTCGGTGCTGGATGCGTGGGACGAGCTGCGGCAACTGTTCGTGCTGGCCGTGGTCATGTTCGTCGTCGTCAACGGTCTCGCGCTCTGGTCGGTGGACCGCGCCCTTGCACCGTTCCCCATCATCGCGGATGGTTTCAGGCACGTGCAGCAGGGTGATCTCGCCTTCCGGCTGCCGCCATTGCAGGGCTTCGAGGCGCGCGCGATCGGCACGGCCTTCAATCGCATGGCGGAAGCAGTCCAGGAGAAGGTGCAGGCCGAGCGCAAGGCGCTCGCGGCCGAGGCCCGGCTGGACGAACGGCGGGAAATGGCGCTGCTGGTGGAACAACGGGTGGAGGAGGAGCGTCGCCTGATCGCGCATGAGCTGCACGACGAATTCGGCCAGTCGGTGACCGCGATCCGCAGTCTCGCCATGGCCATCGCAGCGCAGGGCGGCGCGCGCGATGCGGCCACCGGCGATGCGGCACGCCTGATCTCCGAAGAAGCCGCGCGCCTGTACGATGCCATGCATGGACTCATACCGCGCCTCATGCCTCTGTCTCTGGACACCCTGGGGCTCGCCGACACGCTCGAGAATCTCGTGGGCGACTGGCAGCGCCGCAACCCGTCGGTCCGGCTGTCGTTGCGAATCGAGCTGGCCGCGCAGCTCGGTCCGAGCATCACGCTGGCGATCTATCGCGTGGTGCAGGAGGGTCTGATCAACGCATTGCGCCACGCCCAGGCATCGCAAATCGACATCGCCGTGGACTGCGATGCGCACCACATACTCGTGTCCGTCGCCGACGACGGCTTAGGAATGCCGGCCACCGAGAGCGGCCCGGGACATTTCGGACTGCGCGGCCTGACCGAACGCATCGCGCGCCTGGGGGGTGTTTTCAAGGTTAGTTCACGCCAGCCGCACGGCGTGTGTCTGACAGCCGACATTCCGCTGGCGAGCGACGCATGATCCGCGTCCTGCTGGTCGACGATCACGCCGTGGTGCGCATGGGCTTCCGACTGCTGCTGCAGTCGCAGGCGGACATGTCGGTCATCGCCGAAGCGGACTCGGGCGAGAGCGCGTGCCAGCGCTTTCTCGAGCTGGGCCCCGATGTGGTGGTCATGGATCTGGCCATGCCCGGCATGGGTGGCCTGGAGGCATTGCGGCGCATTCTGGCCCATCATCCGGAGGCAAAGATCCTGACCCTGTCCGCGCACGATGATCCCATGCACGCCCGGCGCGCACTGCGCGAGGGCGCGCTCGGTTTCCTGTCCAAGCGCAGCGCGCCCGAGGCGTTGCTCGAGGCCGTGGCGGCCGTCGCGGGCGGCCAGCGCTACATCGACAAGACACTGGCCCAGCGGCTTGCTCTCGAGGAAATCGAAGGCGCCGCAAAATCCGTAGTCGAGCGCCTGTCCGAGCGCGAGTTCGACGTTTTCATCCGGCTCGCCCGCGGGGCGACCGTGCAGCGTATTGCCGAGGATCTGAGCCTGTCGCCCTCGACCGTGGGCACCCATCTCTACAACGTCAAGCAGAAACTGCGTGTCAACAACCAGTCCGAACTCACGCTCATCGCGATCCGCGAACGACTCATCGACGCCTGACATGCCACACCGGGCCGAACCGCCGCGACAGTTCCCGCATCCCATGGTCTTTCTGGTCCTGATCGTGCCGTTCGGCGCGGTCAATGGCTACCTGACGGTGGCGCTGGCGTACGTGCTGGCGAACCGCGGCATGAGCGTGGCGCACATCGGCCTGCTCATTGCGCTGTTCCTGATGCCGCAAACCTGGAAATTCCTGTGGGCGCCCATCGTGGACACCACGCTCAATCGCAGGCAATGGTATGTGATCGGCGCGACTTTGAGCGCGGCCAGCGTCATCGCCATGGCGGCGTACTCCGAGCACCCGGGCGACATCGTGGCGCTGTCCGTGTTCGTGTTCCTGGCCAGCGTGGCCACGACCTTTCTCGGCATGTCGGTCGAGTCGCTGATGGCCTATCTGACGCTCGAGAGCCAGAAGGGACGCGCCGGAGGCTGGTTCCAGGCCGGCAATCTCGGCGGCAGCGGCATCGGCGGCGGCGCGGCGCTGTGGCTGACGCAGCGCCTTGGAATGCCGTGGGTCACCGGTGCCGCCCTCGGCGCCTGCTTCATGCTCTGTTGTGCCGCACTGTGGGGCATCGGCGAACCACCAATCGAACAGCGAGCGCGCGGCATCGCGCACCGACTGATCGGCACGGTGAAGGATCTGTGGCAGGTGAGCCGCTCGCGGCTCGGGTACCTGGGACTGCTGGTGGTGTTTCTGCCCATCGGCAGCGGCGCGGCCAGCAACCTCTGGTCGGCCGTCGCCAATGACTGGCATGCCTCGGCGCACACCGTGGCCCTGATCAACGGTGCCATGGGCGGTCTGATCTCGGCAGCGGGCTGTATCGTGGGCGGATACCTGTGCGACCGATTCAATCGAAAACTCACCTACGTCACCTATGGCCTGATCATGGCCGCATGCGCTCTCGCGATGGCGCTCGCCGCTCACACCGAGATGGCGTACATCGGCTTCACGATCGCCTATTCCTTCGTGAACGGGCTGTGTTATGCCGGATTCTCGGCGGTGACGCTCGAGGCCATCGGGCTGGGCGCAGCGGCGACCAAGTACAACATGTTCGCATCGCTATCGAACATTCCCATCGCCTACCTGACGGCCCTGGAAGGTTGGGCGCGCACACCCTGGGGGCCGAATGGGTTTCTGTACGTCGACGCGACGCTCGGCGTAGCCGGTGTGATCATATTCATATCGGCCGTCGCTCTGAGCGCGCGCGCGGCTCTACCGGTGGTCGCCCCCGAAGCACTGTAGCGGCAACGGTTCGCGCCTAGCGGCTAGGCACGGCTCCCCGGCAGATGCGGTCGAGCAGCTCCGGGAACTCGATGCCGGCCGCCTTCGCCGCCTGCGGCAGCAGGCTGCGTGCAGTCATCCCCGGCAGTGAATTCGCCTCGAGGCACCAGATCGTGCCCTGCGCATCGCATCTGAAATCGATGCGGCTGTAGCAACCGAGCTTGAGCACGCGGTGCGCGCGCAGCGCATAATCCTGCATCAGCGCCGCCTCCGATTGGACAATCGCGGCGGGAAAGATCTCGCGCGCCCCGCTGGGCTGATATTTGGACTGATAGTCGAATATTTCGCCGCGGACGAGAATCTCCCCGACCGGAAGCGCGATGCCATCGAGTATGCCGACCGTGAACTCGCGGCCGGGCACGAATGTCTCGAGCATGACCTGCGCGTCGTACCGGCTGGCGCGCTCGATGGCCGCTGCAAGCATCCCGGGCGTGCGAACGAGGCTCAGGCCCACCGTCGAGCCCTGTCGGTTGGGCTTCACGATCAGCGGCCAACCGAGCGCCGATCCTGCCGTCTCGCTCGTCGCCGGGGCCATGAGCCATTCGGGAGTTGGCACATTCACCGATCGGAACAAGCGCTTGCTGAGATCCTTGTCCATGGCGGCCGCGCTGGCCAAGTGATCGCTGCCCGTGTATGCCAGTCCCGCGAGATCGAGCATGGCCTGGATGCGCCCGTCTTCGCCGGCGCCGCCATGAAGGGCCAGAAATACCACGTCGACATCCCGCGCGTCGAAGGTGGCCGTCGAGAGTCGCACGGCTGCTTCGCGCACGCGCGCAATCTCGCCGTCGGACGGCGGATCAGCCGCCACGCCGCTCGACAGCAGGCGCCGCTCGTCGGTCGCCGTCAGGCGACCGGCTGCCGTATCGACCCCGAACACCTCGTGGCCGAGCGCGCGCAGAGCGGGAATGATCTGCGCTGCACTGGCGATGGAGACCTCGCGCTCCTCGCTCGTTCCGCCGAACAGCACCGCGATCTTCACGCTTCACCCCGGGCGCGGTTGGGTGTCTCAGCCCGGAAGATTAGCCGGATTGGCCGATCCTGAGAAGTCGAGTCGCCGCGGCGTCGCGGCCTGACACAAGGATGGCTCGCCCTACTGAACGCGCGAATCAGGCGGCGCTCGATTGGCCCGCTTCGGACGGTGCGTGCACGGCCGTGCTGCCGACGATCCGAACCCTGTGCGCCGGTCGGATCAAACCCGCATCGTCCGCGGCCGTGGAATTGATGCGTGGACTTACCGCGTACGCTTCCATGCCCTCCGAGCCATAGGGTTGCAGCGCAGCTCTGGCCTCGCCCGCCGTGCCGCGCAGCCACGTAGCGTAGTCCCGGCGCTTCAGGATCGCGGGCATCGCTAGCGCCGTGTCGGCAATCCTGGCCACCAGACCGTTGGCGGGTACCGTGATCACCGAGCAGCTCTCGAGCACATTCTCGTCCGCGCCGGAGCGGTCCCAGATCGCCGCGAGCGCGAATACCGGGCGATCGATCAGGCGCACGAAGTAAGGCTGCCGGTATTTCGCGCTCGTGAGATGCCAGGCATAGAAACCGGCGACCGGCAGTATGCAGCGCTGGGCGTTGAGCCAGGGCATGCGATGCAGATCGGAGCGCTCGATCCGATCACTGGCGATCGAGTGGGGCGGCGCGGCGACGGGCTCGCCCTCGGCCCAGGACGGAATCAGGCCCCAGCGCATCATGATGGCCTCGGACTGTCCGTCGTGCCATTGGATGGCCGGAACATACTGTTGAGCCGCGACGTTGTACCGGGGGCTGAATTTCCACCAGGCTGTCGCCGGCACGAATTCTCGTTCGGCCGCAATCTGATCCGGCAGCACATAGCGCTCACACATGACCGGCATTCCCGGGTTGGGGCCTAGCGGCGGCTGCGAGCCGCATGCCGGCCGTGAGCGCGCCTCGCCTCATCGTCGTCCGCGAGGTCGGTGCGATTGGCGTAGATACCGCGCATGAGCAGCTCGAACTCGGCCGCCGGAACGGGCGGACTGAACTGGTAGCCCTGGTACTGATCGCAGCCGAGGGTTTTGAGCAAATCCAGCTGCGCGAGGGTCTCGACGCCTTCGGCCACCACCTTGAGGCGCAGGTTGTGCGCCAGTGACACGATCGCGCCCACGATAGAGGCATCGTCGGACTGGGCCGTCATCTCGCTCAGGAAGCTGCGATCGATCTTGAGCTGATCGATCGGAAAGCGGCGCAGGTAGCTCATGCTGGAATAGCCAGTCCCGAAATCGTCCACCGACACCAGCACGCCCATGTCGCTGAGGCGCTTGAGCGTCTTGATAGACTCTTCCGCATCGCTCATGACGGCGCTCTCGGTGAGCTCGATTTCCAGATACCGCGCCTCCAGTCCCGCGTCCGAGAGCGCACGCCGCACCGTCTCGACAAGATCGCCGGCGCGAAACTGTGATGCGGCCACGTTCACCGCAATGCGGATGGGCGACAGCCCGAGTTGCTGCCAGGCCCGTCCCTGACGGCAGGCTTCGCGCAGCACCCATTCACCGATCGGTCCGATCAGTCCGCATTCCTCCGCCAGCGGGATGAAGTCCGCGGGCGAGACCAGGCCCCGCTCGGGATGCTGCCAGCGGATCAGCGCCTCGGCGCTGTAGAAGGTGCCGGACATGGTGTCCACCTTGGGCTGGTAGTACAGCACGAACTGCTGCTGCGCCAGCGCACTGTGAAGCTCGCTCTCCAGCCGCACCTTGTCGTGAGTTCCAGCGTGCATGCCGGGGGCGTAGCACTGCACGCAGTTCCGACCGCGCTGCTTGGCGGCGAACATCGCCGCATCGGCGTGCGCGATCAGGGTTTCGACAGTCGTGCCGTCGTCGGGGAACAGGGCAATGCCGATGCTCGGGGAAGCATGAATGGTGACGCCTTGGAGTTCCATGGCCGGCTCCATGGTCGCGATCACCCGGCGCGCGACCACCTCGGCGTCCTGTCGACTGGTCACCGGGCTCAGCACGACGATGAACTCGTCGCCGCCCAGGCGAGCGACGGTGTCGACGTCGCGCACCACGCTGATGAGACGGCGCGCAACTTCCTGCAGTAGTTGATCGCCGGCGTGGTGGCCGAGTGAATCGTTGATCAGCTTGAAGCGATCAAGATCGCAGACCATCACCGCAAATGACTGCTGGTCGCGATGCGCATGGGTCAGAGCCTGAGCGATGCGGTCCTCGAGCAGCACGCGGTTGGGCAGACCGGTCAGCGCATCGTGTGTCGCCAGGTGCCGAAGCTGCCGGTTGGCCGCCTCGAGCCCCTGGGTGCGCGTCGACACATCGTTCTCGAGCGCGGCGACCTGCGCGCGGATGATGCGCTCGTTGCTCCACTTGTTGCACAGCGCATTGGCACATTGGAGCACCTCGATGGGCTCGAAGGGTTTGCGCAGCACGAGCAACTGGTCGCAATGGCCAAGCCGCTGCACCACCTCCATCCAGTCGTAGTCCGCGTGCGCCGAGCAGATCACGATCTGCACGTGCGCATCCACGGCCCAGAGACGCTGAATGGTCTCGAGGCCGTCCCAGCCCGGCGGCATCCGCATGTCGACGAAGGCCATGCTGTAGGGCCGGCCCTGCTGCAGTGCCACTCGCACCATCTCGACGCCCTCCTGGCCTTGGAACGCGGAATCGATTAAGAAATCGGGCCGATCGCGCTTTTCGCCGATCTCCCCGAACAGCGCGGCCTCGGCGGCGCGGTATTCGTCCTCCGCCGACTTCTGGTCCACGCCACCGAGCACTTTGCGAAAGTCCTCGTGGATGGCAAGGTTGTCGTCGATGACGAGCAGGCGCATCGCATTTGCAACCGTGCGCTCAGTCATCGCCCGCTCCGCGTGGCAGCTCCAGCACGAAGCACGCGCCGCAACCCGGGCCGTCGCTGTATGCGCTGAGCGAGCCGCCCAGTTCCTTGGCCGCGAGCGCCCCACTGTGCAGTCCGAAGCCATGCCCGGTCTTGCGCGTGGTGAAGCCGTGGCGGAACAGGCGGGTCATGTTCTCGGGCTGGATTCCGACGCCGTTGTCGATCACGGAAATGCGCACACTGCGCTCATCGGCCTCGACCCGGATGGTCACCACCTTGTCCTGGCGGCCCGACTCGTCGCAGGCGTATTTCGCATTGCGGATGAGATTGACCAGGATCTGCAGGATGCGGTGCTTGTCGACGGTGATCGGCGGCACGTCGGCGATCTCGCGGCGGACGGTGACGCCGTGGCGCGTCAGTGCGCCCACGTTCATGCGCAGGCTGTCCTCCACCAGAGACGCCACGGTGACGGTCTCGGCCACCCCGCACAGCTTGGCGTAGCCCTGCTGCATGGCCACCGTTTCCTTGATGTGCTCTATGTTGTCGCGCAGCGAACCGAGTTCCTTGAGCGCGAGGCGCTGGCTGCCCTGCAA
The DNA here is from genome assembly GCA_036521395.1 of Steroidobacteraceae bacterium. Taxonomy (GTDB): domain Bacteria; phylum Pseudomonadota; class Gammaproteobacteria; order Steroidobacterales; family Steroidobacteraceae; genus FEN-1191. The sequence continues at coordinate 24,444 of DATDHV010000019.1, forward strand.
CTGCTCGGCGAGCTGCGCTAGGTACGCCGGCAGCTTGCGACCGCGCTCGTCGGTGGTGATGAATGCTGCGAGATCCGCCTCGCGCTCCTTGAGCAGGGCGGCGGCGCGGCCGAGACCCGCGAGCTTCGTGTCCTTGACACACTCGGCCACGAGGCTGGCCGAGACGGTAACGCTGGTCAGCACGTTGCCGACGTTGTGTAGTACGTTTGACGCCACTTCGGCCATGCCGGCCAGGCGCGAGGCGTCGAGGAGCTGCTTGTGGACGCGCTCGGACTCGATCTCTGACTCCTTGCGCTCGGTGATGTCCTGCGCAACCAGTACCGCACCCAGGCACGAGCCATCCGGGCCGAGGAGCTGGCGCGCGCTCACCAGCGTCGCCTGCAGGCGGCCCGCGCGCGGCGCGACCATGAACTCCTCGTTGCTGACGGTCTGTCCGCGCAACGCGCGCGCCAGCGGCCGGTCCGCGTGCGGCACGGGCGTGACCCCGTCGGGCTGAAACACTGCGACCGAAAATGGATACGGCGCCGATGCGTCCGGTGCGGAAGCGGCGGCCGCGACGATGCCGAACAGGTCCACGGCCACGGGGTTGCTCATGAATATTCGGCCGGCTGCATCGCAGGCCAGAATCGCCAGCGGCGCATCGGTGATCACGGTCTCGAGGAGCTTCTTGCTCTGCTGCAGGGCGGACTCCATCTGCTTGCGCTCGGAGATGTCCTCCAGGAACCCCACCGAGCACTGCGGCGCGCCGTTCGTGTTGCGCACCAGCGATGCGGTCACGCGAACCCACATTGGACTGCCGTCCTTGCGCACGTAGCGCTTTTCGAGCGAGTACGCGTCGATCTCGCCAAGCCACAACCGCTCGATCTCGGCGGCATTCAAGCCGAAGTCCTCCGCGTGCGTGACCTGGCCGATGGATATGCCCACCAGTTCATCGGTGCCGTAGCCGAGCATCCGGCAAAAGGCCGGATTGCAGAGCAGGAAGCGGCCCTTGCGGTTCGCATAGGCGATGCCGATCGGCGCCTGTTCGAAAGTGTTCCTGGGAACCATCTGTTCGCTGTCGAACAGGGAGTGCGCCGCCGTAAGCTCCTCGCTCAGCGCCAGCTGCGCCGCGGCCTGGCGGCCCAGGGCCAGCAGCGCGGCGCGCTGGGCCGCGCTGAGTTGGCGCGGCGCCGGATCGAACACGTGGATGGCACCGAAGCTGCTGCCGTCGGCGCCGAGCAGTGGGACTTCAGCGAGCAACACATGGTCATCCCACGAGCGCGAATGCGCGGAAACGGTTGCCTCATGGCGCCCGGACTGGCGTGTCCATGTCAGCTCGAGGCCGGGAGTCTTGAGCACGGCCGCTGCCGCTTCGCAGATCAGCGCGGCTACAGCGGGCAGCTCGCGCAATGCGCGCTCGGACGGGCCGCACGCCGCATCGTCGAATGCGACGTCGGATGAGCCCGGCGGAGTCGTCGGCGCAGGTGCCGCGATCATTGTTCCCGTTCTCCCGCCTTGCGGCGAAACAAAGCCGGTCGCACTGCGAAACGGCCGAGCGGTGCATTTATTTTCCGGCGTCCAGGGGAAGATGTCGGCCCTGACAGGCCAAACTTGAGACGCAGCCTCAGAACGGGGCGGTGAATTCGCGCCCGGCGTGATGCACATCACACGCCGCGAGTAGCGCTACCGCTGACATAATCCGGCTGCTACGGAATGCAGCGGATAAGCAGGGCGCTCTGATCATCGCGCTCGCTGCCGTGGACCTGTCCGGCGAGCACATCGAGTCGCTCCATGACCATCTCGGCGCAGGAGGGGGAGCGCGGCAAGGCGCGCATGATCGCCCGGCTCCCGGTCGGATCATCGACATGCGGCCGCAGAAACCCATCCGATACGGCCAGCAGCATCTGCCCGCTCGCGAGGCGAACCTGGCGCGAGGCAAATTCAGCATGCTCGAACAGACCGATGGGGAACCCGCTGTCCTCGAGCTCGGTCCAGCCCGAATTCGGATCGAAGCTCGCGAGACTGGGATGCCCCGCCTGGCAGTAGCTCACGGTGCCGCTGCGTGCGTCGAGCACACCGGCCAGGGCGGTGAAGTACATGCCGGGGATGTCCAGGCGGCAGTAGCGGCCGTTGAGTTCCTCGATCACCAATCGGCCGCAGTGCTGCCAGACGTCATCGTCCGCGCCCTGCAGCAGCGCGGCCATGCGATCCATCATTTCGCGAATCAGGCTGCACGACATCAGCGCGGAGGCCGTGCCGTGGCCGGCGACGTCTATGAGACCGAAGGCGATGCGCTCACCGCCGGGCGGCGTCAGTCCGACCATGTCGCCGCCGAGCAGATCACTGGGCCGGTACAGCGTCCGGATCTGGAAGCTGTGGTAGTCGAGCGGTCTTGGCAGCATGGCCACCTGCAGGCGCGCGGCGGATTGCAATTCGGTCTTGATCACGGTCAGCGCATCGCCGAGTGCGGAGTTCTTCCGGTGCAGCGCTTCATTGAGAGAAATCACGCGCTCGGCTAGCTCCAGACGCGCGCGGATCTCGCCATAGGACGCGCTCATGTCGATGCAGTCGTTGGCGCCGCCGCGCAACGAGGCAATGGCCTCCTCATCGCCCGCGCTGCAGGTGAGCAACAGCAGGTACACGAGTGCCAGCTCCTCACGTTGGCGCAACTGCGCGAGAAACTCGATGCCAAGGCCGTCGGCCATGCTCGCGCCACAGGCGACAATGCTGGGGCCGGCGGCGAGCAGCGTCTCGGCAGCGCTCAATGTGGGGGCTGCGAGCACCTCGAACCCCAGCGATGCGAGCACCGCACCCCAATAGATGGCCTGATCCTCCTCACTCTCCACGAGCAGCACCCTGCGGCGGCTCGCAGGGATGTGTCCGACGGTGGCGCCGGCGCCCGCGATTGCAGCTTCGGCCTCGGCCGCAGATTTTGGCTCCGGTGCGATCATGTCGGCCTACGCCTCGGAGCGCGGTCGCCGAGCGCGCGCACCACGTGGTCGAGTTCGCCCCGAAGCTGCCAAACCGCTCCCGGTCCCGGCAGCCGACCTGCAGCCGCCTGCTTCTCCATGGCGTCGAGCAGAGCTGCCAGCCCGCGCGCTCCAACGCACAGCGCGGAGCCCTTCCATGCATGGGCCAGCGTGCGCAGCCGCTTCAGGTCCTCGATATCGTGCGCGACGTGAAGATCGGTCATGCGACGCTGCGCCTGGGCGATGAATGCTGGCGCGGCGCGCGCCAGGATCACCGAGGCGAGCGAGCCGAGCTGGCGGTCGAGGAACATGAGGTCGATGGCCGCATCGGCCTCTGCCGGAGGCGACAAGTCGGGCAGGGCGCGCACTGCAGCCGTCGCACTGGTTCCCGGCGCCTCGGCCACGGCGAGGCGGAAGATGCCCGTGTGCCCCTGATCGGCGGCGCTTTGAAAGGGAATGCGCAACGTCGCCAGAGCGGCGGGTATGCCGTTTGGTGCGCGCGTCAATGTCGCGCCCATGAGCTCATACACGCACTGCGCAAGCATCGCGCGCAGCCGCGTCATGGGCGAGGGCGAGCGCGGACCGGGCTGGCCGCCGCCGCCGCCGCCAGACCCGCCCGTGCCGCCCGCTCGGTGCAGAGTCAAAGTCACCTCGTGCGACACGGCGCCGGGATCGGCGCGATTGGAAGCCGCCTCGAGCGATACGCTGCCGGATCCGGCCGCCTCGAGGCCATCGCCGATGAAACCGGACAACAGCTTCGCCAGTCGCGCCGGATCGGCCAGCACGCGCTCGGGTACCGAATCGCCCACGCGAAGCGTGACGGCGCATCGAACGGCGAGGCGCGACAGCAATTGACGCAGGTGCACGGGCTCGCGCGCCAGGGCCAGCTCACCAACCTTCGCGCCCGTGTAGTCCGCCAGGTCGGCACTGCCCGCCGCGAGCTGCTCCGCGGCGCGCTGCGCGCCGGGGAGATCGCGCTCGGCCAGCAGCAACACCAGCGCCGCCGCGCCGTTGTGCAGACCGGCGCTGACAGCAGCCAGCAGCGCCGCCTGATCGCGCACGCTCTCGCTGTCGCGTTCGTGCTCGGCGCGCAGGGCCTTGAGGATCTCGCCCTTGAGCTCCAGATCCTTGCGCAAGCGCTCGAGCAGCGCCTTGTCGTCCGCGGGGCTCATCGTGCCCACCGCCTCGTGGCCGTGAGCCGGTTGACGCCGTTCTCGCGGTGATATTCGACGCGGTCCATGACCGATTTGATGATGGCCAGCCCCATGCCGCCCTCGGGAAGGGCAGCGGTATCCGAATGCTCGAACACCAGTTCGGAAGGCGCGGCTTCGAATTTACCGGGCGCCATGCCGGCCCCCGTATCCTCGATGCGCAGCTCGATGGCCTCGGGGCCCGCGACCGCGTCGATCGTGATGCGCGCGCCCAGGGCATGCCCGTAGCTATGCTTGACGACGTTCACGAGCCATTCCATGACGGCAGTGCCGTAGCGGGCGCGGTCTTCGGTGTCGAAGCGTCCGCAAAGACTCACGATCTGCTCGGTGGCCGCGCGCGCATCGCGCAGCGTCGCCGGAACGATCATATGCAGCGGCTCGCAGGTGTCCACGCACTACGCCGCGACGGCGGCCTGGCGGGAATCGAAGGTCTTGAGCACCCGGTCCATGCGAGTGAGCTTCAGCACCGCCATGACGGCGGGGGTGACCCCATATAGATGCAGCCAGCCGTTGCCGCTCAGGTGCTTCACGATTGCCACGACCGCTCCCAGCCCGCTGCTATCCAGGAAGTTGACCTCGGTGAGGTCGAGCACGACGTGGCGGCAGCCGCGGTCAATGCGCTCGAACAACGCCTCCCGGAAACTTGACGCAATCACGGCATCGAGCCGTTTCTCCTTGAGAGAAACGACCAGGCTGTCGCCTTCGGTTTCATCTTCCAGCAGCACGAGCTTCTCCCTATCCGGTGTCAGACCACCTGTTGCAGATGCCAGATGTCCGCGGCGTACTCGCGGATGGTGCGGTCGCTCGAGAAACGCGCGCTGCGTGCCACGTTGGCGATGGCGCGGGCACTCCAGCGCTCCACATCCCGATAATCCCGCGCCGCGCTCTCGTGCTTGAGTGCGTAGTCGGCAAAGTCGCTCAGGTGCATGTAGTAATCGCCTTGCTCGAGCAATGAACAGACGATCGGAGCGAACAAGCCGTGATCCTCCGGGCTGAATGTGCCGTCCTGCAGCCGTGCCATGATCCGGCGCACCTCGTGACTGGACTCATAGATCTCCTGCGCCGCGTGTCCGACCAGACGACGCTGCACGACCTGCCCCGCGGTAAGCCCGAAGATGTAGATGTTCTCGGCGCCGACGTCGCGCGCGATCTCGACATTGGCGCCGTCGAGCGTTCCTATGGTCAGCGCGCCGTTCATCGCCAGCTTCATGTTGCCGGTGCCGGAGGCCTCGTACCCGGCCGTGGAAATCTGCTCCGACAGATCGGCGGCCGGCACGATGAGCTCGGCCACCGACACCTTGTAATCCGGATAGAAGACCACCCGCAGCCAGCGGCTGACGTGCGGATCGGCATTGACGGTGCGCGCGATGTTGTTGATCAGCTTGATGATGAGCTTGGCCAGAGCGTAGCCAGGTGCGGCCTTACCGCTGAAGATAAACGTCACCGGCGAGGGCGGCGGGCAATTGTCCTCCGTGATCCTGCAATACAGATGAATGATGTGCAGCGCGTTGAGGAGCTGGCGCTTGTACTCGTGGATGCGCTTGATCTGCACATCGAACAGGGTGTCCGGGTCGGCCGCCACGCCCGTGACCGCGCGGATGCGTTTGGCCAGATCGGCCTTGTTGGCGCGCTTGACGTCACGAAAGGCGCGCCTGAACGATGCATCCGCCGCCAGCGGTTCGAGACGGCCGAGCTGCTCGAGATCGGCGATCCAGCCGTCGCCCAGTGCCTGGCTGATCAGGGCGGCCAGACGGTGGTTGCAATTCAGCAGCCAGCGGCGCGGCGTCACGCCATTGGTCTTGTTGTTGAAGCGGTCGGGCCACAGCTCGTAGAAATCCGGCACCAGCTGGCTCTTGACCAGCTCCGAGTGCATTTCCGCCACGCCGTTGACCGAATGGCTGCCGACGATGGCCAGGTGAGCCATGCGGATTTCCTTGCGCGGCGATTCCTGGACGATGGACATGCGCTCGATGCGCGCGCCGTCGCCGGGATGGCGCAGCGCGACCTCGCCGAGGAACCGGCGATTGATCTCGTAGACGATCTCGAGGTGCCGCGGCAGCACGCGCTCGAACAGCGCCGCCGGCCAGCGTTCGAGCGCCTCGGGCAGCAGAGTGTGATTGGTATAGGCTGTGGTCTGCTGGGTAATCGCCCAGGCTGCGTCCCACCCCATCGAGTGCTCATCCACCAGCGTGCGCATGAGCTCGACCACCGCGAGCGCCGGATGCGTGTCGTTGAGCTGGATGGCGTTGAAGTGGCCGAACTCATCGATCCGGTGTCCCGCGCCTTGGTGGCGCCGAAAAATATCGCGCATGGCGCAGGCGACGAAGAAATACTCCTGTATGAAGCGCAGCTCCCGGCCCGCTTCCGCGGAGTCGGACGGATAGAGCACCTTGGACACGGTTTCGACCGCCACCTGGCGCTCCATGGCATGCAGGTAGTCGCCCTCGTTGAAGATGGCCATGTCGAATTCCGCCGGCGCGCGTGCCGTGTATAGCCGCAGGAAGTTGACGCAGCGGCCACCGTATCCGACCACGGGAATGTCCGCCGGGACACCGATCAACGAGCTCCAGTCGAGCCAGTGCGGATTGTAGTTGCCGCCGTCATCGAGATCGCCCTCGACGCGTCCGTAGATGGGGATCATCGAGCTTTGCTCGCGCCGCTCGATGTGCCACGGGGTACCGTGCGCAGCCCAGTTGTCGGGTTGCTCGCGCTGGAAGCCGTTCATGAAGGTCTGCCGGAACAGACCAAACTGGTAATTGATGCCGTAGCCGTAGCCCGGATACGAAAGACTGGCCAGCGAATCCAGAAAGCACGCCGCCAGCCGACCCAGGCCGCCATTGCCCAGCGCCGGATCGCACTCGGTCTCGAGCACGTCGGCAAGATTCACTCCCATGTCCGCCGCGACTTCGGCGCAGGTGTCGTAGAGGCCGAGATTGCGCAGGTTGTTCGCCAGCAGCCGCCCAATCAGGAATTCCATCGACAGGTAATGGATCTGCTTGGCGCCGACCTGGCGCACGCGCGCCTCGGTGGCGTTCATGGCGCGAATGAGCGGCTCGCGGATGGCCAGCGCCAGCGCGAAGTGATAATCCTCGGGCTCGGCGCTCTGCGCGGTCTTGGCGAGCGTGACTTCCAAATGGTAGTCCACTGCGCTGCGCAGCGACTTGCGGTCGGGTTTGGCGCCGTCTGAGGGTCTTCGGGTCATGGCCCGGAGGTTATCGGTCGGGTCGATCAAAACCTTAAAGGCTCGGCGTCGTGGGGCGCAGCGCGCGGTGATCCGTGCGTAACAGCCCGATACTGTTGTTCTTTTTCTCTGCCCCGGGGCTGCCGCCCGCACTCAGGACCGGCCGCCGTGGCCCCGCCGGGGCCGTCCCCGCCGGGGTCTCAGCGCTTGAGCAGCGGCGCGATCAGGTCCAGCGGCAGCGGGAATACGATGGTCGAACTCTTCTCGTTGGAGATGTCGGCAAGGGTCTGCAGATAGCGTAGCTGCAGCGACGCGGGCTGATTCGACAGCAGCTGTGCGGCCTCTGCCAGCGCCTGCGCCGCCTGCTTCTCGCCCTCGGCGTGGATGACCTTGGCGCGCCGGGCGCGCTCGGCTTCGGCCTGGCGGGCCATGGCCCGTATCATGGTCTCGTCCAAATCGATGTCCTTGATCTCGACATTGGTGACCTTGACGCCCCAGGCGGCAGTGTTCTGATCGAGCACGTGCTGGATGGCGGCATTGAGCCTGTCGCGCTGTGACAGAAGCTCGTCCATCTCATGCTGTCCGGCCACGGATCGCAACGTGGTCTGCGCAAGCTGGCTGGTGGCCTCGTACGGGTTCACGACCTGCAGGATGGCCTTCTCCGGATCAACGACGCGAAAGTAGACCACTGCGCTGACCTTCACCGAGACGTTGTCCCGCGAGATCACGTCCTGCTTGGGCACATTCAGCACCACCGTGCGCAGCTCGAGGGTCCGAAGCTGCTGGATCACGGGCAGCACCAGCCGCACCCCCGGCCCCTTGACACCCGTGAAGCGCCCGAGCGTGAACATGACCCCGCGCTCGTACTCCTTGAGAATGCGGATCGAGCTCGCCACGACCAGCAACAGCACGACGACGATGATCGGCACGGTGATGTCCATGGGCTACTCCTGCAATGTTCGTTGCGGCTCGATCCAGAGCGTGAGACCGTCGATCCTGACTATGCGGGCCTGTTGTCCGGCATGCACGGGACCGGCCGAGTGGGCATTCCACAGCTCGCCGCCGTAGCGCACCACGCATCGCTCGCCGTCATCGGCGACCACGTCCACCACGCCGCCAATCATGGCCTCGGTTCCGGTCGCCACGGGCCGGCGCCGCGCACGGGCCGCGAGCCAGGCTATGGCCGCGATCAAGACCGCCCCCGCAATCGCAATTCCCGCAACCACCGGTAAGGCTACCCCTTGTCCCTCATCGCTGCTATCGAACAGGATAATCGATCCGATGACGAATGCCGCCAGGCCGCCGACGCCGAGGGAGCCGAAGGTCGGCATGAAGAACTCCATGACGATGAGACCCGCGCCGAGCACGATCAATGCGACGCCGGCGTAATTCACCGCGAGCAGCTCGAAGGCGTAGAGCGCCAGGATCAGCGATAGCGCGCCCACGACACCGGGCAGAACCGATCCGGGGTTGTAACCCTCGAGCAGCAGGCCGTAGATGCCGATCAGCAGCAGACCGTAGGCGATCGTGGGGTGGGTCAAGACCATGAGCAAACGGGTGCGCCAGTCGGGTGCCACCCGTGTCACAGCCAGGCCCTCGGTATGCAGCACCACCTCGTGCTCGGCGAGCCGGATCGTGCGACCGTCGAGCTGCCGTAACAGATCCGGCACGTCCGGGGCGATGATCTCGACCACATGCTGCGCGAGCGCCTCCTGCGCCGAGAGGCTGGCGGCGCCGCGCACCGCGCTTTCGCCCCAGTCCGCGTTGCGGCCGCGCAGTTGTGCCAGGCTGCGGATGTAAGCGACGGCGTCATTGACCGCCTTGCGCTCGCTGGGCGAAGGCGGCGCGGTGCTCGGCGCGGGCTCGTTGCCGATCGAGATGGGCGTCGCAGCGCCGAGATTGGTCGCCGGGGCCATTGCAGCCACCTGGCTGGCATAGAGAATATAGGTGCCGGCGCTGGCAGCGCGCGCGCCGCTTGGAGCCACATAGGTCACGACCGGCACGGGCGAGGCCAGGATGGATTTGATGACGTCGCGCATGGCGGTGTCCAGGCCGCCGGGCGTGTCCATCTGCAGGATGATTACCGCGCTGTGCCGCTGCGCCGCCTCGAGCAGCGCGGCGTCGATGTAGCGGCTCATGGCTGGCCCGATGGCACCGTCGAGCTCGACCAGCGTGGCCGTTCCCGCGGACGCAGGCTTGGCCGCGGGCGCCTCGGCGTGGACCCAGGCGGGGATACCCAGCAGCAGGGCCGGCGCAAGCCACTGCGCGATGCGGCACCGCCGGACCGGCGGAAGCCATCGAATCGGCATGGAACGGAGCGCGCTCACTGCCTGGTCCTCTGAGGCGGCAGTCCCTGACCCGTACTCGATAGTAGCGTGGAGCTGCCCCGGCGCGCCAACATAGCGGCACTA
>DATDHV010000020.1:0-6996 GCA_036521395.1 Steroidobacteraceae bacterium
GTGATCAGCTCGGTGACGGGGTGCTCGACCTGGATGCGGGTATTCATCTCGATGAAATAGAACTCGCCATCCTGGTACAGGAACTCGAGCGTGCCGGCGCCGCGGTAACCCACGGCACGGCAGGCCTCGACGCAACGCTCGCCCATCTGGCGGCGCTGCTTGGCCGTGATGCCCGGCGCGGGAGCCTCCTCGATCACTTTCTGGTGCCGGCGCTGCATCGAGCAGTCGCGCTCTCCCAGGCTGATCACGTTGCCGTAATGGTCGGCCAGTACCTGGAATTCGATGTGCCGCGGGCGCTCGAGGAATTTCTCCATGTACACCGAGTCATTGCCGAAAGCGGCCAGGGCCTCGGACTTGGTGACCGCGATCGAGCTCAGCAGCGCTCCTTCGGCGTGCACGACGCGCATGCCGCGGCCCCCGCCCCCGCCCGAGGCCTTGATGATGACCGGATAGCCCAGATCGCGCGCGATGCGCAGGTTCTGCTCCGAATTGCCGCTCAGCGCGCCGTCCGAACCCGGTACGCAGGGCACCTTCTGACCGCGCATGACGTTGATGGCCGAGACCTTGTCGCCCATGAGGCGGATCGTCTCGGCTTTGGGGCCGATGAAGGTGAAGCCGCTCTTCTCCACGCGCTCGGCGAAGTCGGCATTCTCGGACAGGAAGCCGTAGCCAGGATGGATGGCCACCGAGTCGGTGACCTCCGCGGCGCTGATGATGGCGGGCATGTTGAGGTAGCTCAGGGCCGAAGGCGGCGGCCCGATGCACACCGACTCGTCGGCCAGCAGCACGTGCTTGAGGCTGGCGTCGGCGGTGGAATGCACCGCCACGGTCTTGATGCCCAGCTCGCGGCAGGCGCGCAGAATGCGCAACGCGATTTCGCCGCGATTGGCGATGACGATTTTTTCCAGCATCGGAAACGCTATTGAATGATGAACAGCGGCTGGCCGAATTCAACCGGCTCGCCGTTCTTGACCAGAATGGCCTGGACGGTGCCGGCCTTCTCCGATTCGATCTGGTTCATCATTTTCATCGCCTCGATGATGCACATCACCTGGCCGAGCTCCACCTCATCACCGATCTCGACGAAATTCTTGGCCCCCGGGGAAGGCGCCGCATAATAAGTGCCCACCATGGGGGCGGTGACGATGTGCTCGCCGGCGGCGCGCGCGGGTGCCGGTGCCGCCACGGGCGCGGGCGCGCGTGCCTCGGGCGCGGGGCTGGCCGCCGGCATTGCGGCGGCCGGTGCCGGGTGGGCCGGGGCGAATGCGGCCTGCTGTCCGGGCAGCACGCGCGCTATGCGCAGCGTCTCCTCGCCCTCCTTGATCTCGATCTCGGCGATCCCCGATTCCTCGAGCAGCTCGATCATCTTTTTTATTTTCCGAATATCCATGACTCATGACTCCGGTCTGGTGGCGTTCGCCGCTCAAGGCCGCGATCGCCTCGGCGCGGTGGGTCGGGCCGTTTGGCGCTTAGGTCACGACAGCGATCTTCAAGTCGCTAGGCTGCGGTTCTCTAGAGAATGCCCGGGATGGGAACTTCTCGCCCCTTTGTCCGCGGCAAGAATGTACCCAATTTGCGTCGATTTGCCTAATTTTCGCGCAAAGTCGCGGGATCCTGCGCGTATCGTGCCAAAAGCGATCGAGGCTTCCACGCGCTCCGCCGTTGGGCTGGGAGCCACAGTTTTGTGGCCGCTGAACCCGGCTCAGCCGCTGTTTTGTTGCGCCTTAGCCCGCTCCACGGCCAGCTCCTTGAGGCGCGCCTCGATGTGCTCCCGGGCCTGGGCCACCTCGATGCTCCCCAGGTCCACGGCATGCAGCTCGCCGATGATGAACTGCGCCTCGTCGCGGTGTAGCTCCCCGATCTTGACGGCCACGATGCGGCCGCGGGAATCGGCGAATACCGAGAACGGCAGAACGGCCTCCATGCCGAACTGCTCGGCCGCGGCCAGCCCCTGCTCCTCGCCCACCAGCAGGGGGTAGGTGATGGGTGTGTGCCGCAGGTACTGCTCCACGGCTGAGCGGAAGTCCACGGCCACGCCCACGATCTCGAGCTTCTCGGCCCGGTGCTGCTGGCGCAGTGCCAGCAGCAGCGGGATCTCACGCCGGCAGGGGGCGCACCACGTAGCCCAGAAGTTGATGATCAGCGGATGGCCGCTGAAGGAGCGCAGCGAGCGCACCGTTCCGGAGAGGTCCGGCAGGGACACATCCGGCAGCGTCGCCGGCACGGGGCGTGGCGCGGGCGGGGTCGCTGCGTTCTCCGCATCCGCAGCCGCAGCGCCGTCCGCGACGCTGCCCGCAGCAGCGCCCCGTCCCGCGGACACGGCCAACCCGTCGATCGGGCGCAACGATGCCCGCTGCTGCAGCCGGTACGAGAGGAAGCCGGCCGCGACGCCGGCGCAAACCACCAGGGTGATCGCCAGGATGCGTTGCCGGACATTCACTCGGGGCCGCACTAGCCCGTCGCGAGCGCCTGACGCAGGAGGGCCGCGAAGTCGTCCGCCTTCATGTAGCCCACGACACGGTAGCGCTGCTGCTCGTGGCCCTCGGCATCATAGAAGGCGATGGTCGGCGGTCCGTAGATCTGGAATTCACGCAGCAGCGCCTGGTCAGCGGGTGTATTGGCCGTGACGTTGGCGCGCAGCAGCCGTACCGATTGCAGGGCGTGCCGTACGCGCAAATCGGTGAAGGTGTAGCGCTGCATCTCCTTGCACGAGGTGCACCAGTCGGCATCGATGTCCAGCATGACGGCCTGGTGGGCGGCGGCCGCGGCGCTGACTTCGCGCTGCAGGTCGGCCACCGAGCCGATGCTCTGGAAGGGCAGCGCCTGTTCGTGGGCGCCGGCTAGCAGCGGATGCAGCGGATCGCTTCCGCCGCGCGCGGCCCCGACGATGAGCGCCACACCGTACACGGCAGCCACCACGGCGGCGCCGCGCGCCAGCCACAGGCCGCCGCTCGGGCGCGTCGAACGGCCTCGAAAACCCCACAGTACGAGCACGGCCGCAAAGGCCGGAAGCGCATACAGCAGCAGCGCGGCGCCGGGCGGCACGATGCGAGCGAGCATCCAGGCCGCCATCCCCAGCATCAGCACGCCGAACAGCCGCTTTACGCCCTCCATCCATGCCCCGGCGCGCGGCAGCCAGCGGCCGGCCGAGCTGCCGACCACGAGCAAGGGTGCGCCCATTCCGAGGCTCATCGCAAACAGCGCGCCGGCGCCGCGCGGCACATTGCCGCTCTGCCCGATGACCACCAGAGTGGCCACCAGCGCCGGGGCAATGCAGGTGGTCACGATGAGCGCCGAGAGCATTCCCATGATGGCAACCCCGCCGAACGTGCCGGCACGCTGGCGATTGCTGGTCGCAGCCAGCCGGGTCTGCAGGAAGGCTGGCATCTGCACGGTGTAGAAGCCGAACATGGCTGCTGCCATGGCCACGAACAGCGCGGCAAACAGCACGATGATCCACGGCTGCTGAAACACGGCCTGAACCTGCCGGCCGGCGGCCGCGAACGCGGCCCCCGTGGCCGTATAGGTCACGGCCATACCGAGCACGTAGGTCAGCGACAGCCAGAAAGCACGCGCGGTAGTGATGCGAGGCCCCTGTCCCACGATCAGGCCCGAGAGAATCGGTACCATCGGCAGCACGCAGGGGGTGAAGGCGAGGCCGAGACCGATCGCGAAGAACACCCCGAGCACCGCCAGCATGTTGCCCGATCGAATCAGTGCGGCGAGGTGGTCCTGCTCCGATACGTACCCCGTCGATGCCGCTGCCTGGCCGGTCGCAGCGGCGCCCGCAGGCATTGCCAGAGCGGCACCCCCGGCGGCGGCGGTGTTCGCGCTGAGACCCGTCCCGGACGGCGTTGCGGCCGCGGGCGGCAATCCGATGGTGAGCGAGCGCGTGATGGGCGGATAGCACAGACCGGCTTCCGCGCATCCCTGGTAGGTGACGCGCAGGACCAGCGGGGAGCGGGCCGCAGGCGCATGCAGCAGGGGCACGGTGGCGATCAACTCGTTGTGATAGACCACCTGCTTGCCAAAATACTCGTCCGATTTGACCTGGCCCGCGGGGAACTGCGGCGTGCCGATCCGGCCGCTATCGTCCACGATCTTGATGCGATCGCGATATAAATAGTAGCCCGGCGCGATGAGCCAGTCGAGCCGCACAGCCTCGCTGCCGGCAGTGGCGCTGAGACGGAAAGCCTTCTCGGGGGGCAGGAAATTCTCGGCACCGGCGCTCTTATGGGCCTCATCGAGCAGCGCATCGAGGCCGGCATTGCCTGTTCCCGGCGCCGTGGCGGCGAGGCCCGCGAGCGGGGACACACAGGCTACGGCCAGAAGAAGCGGCGCGGCAAAGTGGCCGATTCGCGAGCGAAGGCGTGTCATAACCTCTTGACTCCGGTGCCCCATCTTAAGTGCCATCCTCGCAGAGTTGCCGGCGTAGGGGCCGTGCTCTGGCCGCAATCTTTGCAGTGCCCCGCCCGGCGCCGGCGAGATGCGAATACGTCTAGCCTTATCAAGCGGTTGGATGCATCCGGGCGCAGCCGGCGCGACGGGCGGAGGCAGGGCGGTGGCGCTACGGGGCTTGATATTCCGAAATTGATCCATATGATTAGCAGCCAACGAGGGAGAGTGCTAACACCCCTCGGCAGCGGGATCTGTATGGCAGGCGCGCTGCAGGTCAATTCAACCCCAACAGTTAAATAAGGAGTGGCATCCATGAAGATTCGTCCTCTTCATGACCGTGTGATCGTCAAGCGCCTCGAAGAGGAGCGCACGTCACCCGGCGGTATCGTAATTCCGGACACCGCAGCCGAGAAGCCCGTGCAGGGCAAGATCGTGGCGGTGGGCAAGGGCAAGATTCTCGAAGACGGGCAGGTGCGTCCGCTCGACGTCAAAGTCGGCGACAAGATCCTGTTCGGCAAATACAGCGGCACTGAAGTGAAGGTCGAAGGCGAAGACCTCGTGGTCATGCGCGAAGAAGACGTCATGGCCGTCATCGAAGGCAAGTAATTCCATCTGAGGAACACATCAATGGCAGCCAAAGAAGTACGTTTCAGCGACGATGCCCGGAGCAGAATGTTCCGGGGCGTCAACATCCTGGCGAACGCCGTCAAGGCGACGCTCGGCCCCAAGGGACGCAACGCGGTGCTCGAGAAGAGCTTCGGTGCCCCGACCGTTACGAAGGACGGCGTCTCGGTCGCGAAGGAAATTGAGCTCAAGGACAAGTTCGAGAATATGGGCGCGCAGATGGTGAAGGAAGTCGCGTCCAATACCTCGGATGAAGCCGGCGACGGCACCACGACCGCCACCGTGCTCGCACAGGCGATCATCCGCGAAGGTCTCAAGGCCGTGGCCTCGGGCCGCAACCCGATGGACGTCAAACGCGGCATCGACAAGGCAGTCATCGCGGCGACCGAGGAGCTGCGCAAGCTCAGCAAACCCTGCAAGGACAGCAAGGCCATCGCGCAGGTGGGCACCATCTCGGCCAATTCCGATGAGAGCATAGGCAAGACCATTGCCGATGCCATGGAGAAGGTCGGCAAAGAGGGTGTGATCACGGTCGAAGAGGGATCGGGTCTGGACAATGAGCTCGACGTGGTCGAGGGCATGCAGTTCGACCGCGGCTATCTGTCGCCGTATTTCATCAACAACCAGGCCAGCCAGAGCACTGAGCTCGAAAAGCCCTACGTGCTGCTGGTCGACAAGAAGATCAGCAACATCCGCGAACTGCTCCCGGTTCTCGAAGGCATTGCGAAGGCGGGCCGCCCGCTGCTCGTGGTGGCCGAGGACGTCGAGGGCGAGGCCCTGGCGACGCTGGTCGTGAACAACATCCGCGGCATTCTCAAGGTCGCAGCGGTGAAGGCCCCGGGCTTCGGCGATCGCCGCAAGGCCATGCTGGCCGACATCGCGGTACTGACCGGCGGCACGGTGATTTCAGACGAAGTCGGCCTGTCGCTCGAGAAGGTCTCGCTGAACGATCTGGGTGAAGCCAAGAAGATCCTGGTGGAGAAGGAAAACACCACCATCATCGACGGCGCCGGCAAGGCGACCGACATCAAGGCGCGGGTCGAGTCGATCCGTCAGCAGATCGAGGAGGCCACCTCGGACTACGACAAGGAAAAACTGCAGGAGCGCGTTGCCAAGCTCTCCGGCGGCGTTGCCGTAATCAAGGTCGGCGCTGCCACCGAGATCGAGATGAAGGAAAAGAAGGCGCGCGTCGAAGATGCGCTGCACGCCACACGTGCCGCGGTCGAGGAAGGCGTGGTGCCCGGCGGCGGCGTAGCGCTGATCCGTGCCCTCAAGGCGCTCGACAAGCTCGAGGGGGCCAACGAGGACCAGACCATCGGCATCCGCATCCTGGCTCGCGCCATCGAGGAGCCGCTGCGTCAGATCGTCGAGAACGCCGGTGAAGATGCCGCGGTGGTGCTGAACAATGTCAGGGCCGGCAAGGGTAGCTACGGCTACAACGCTGCCACGGGCGAGTTCGGTGACCTGATCGAGGCCGGCATCCTGGATCCCACCAAGGTGACGCGCCTGGCGCTGCAGAACTCGGCTTCGGTCGCGGGTCTGCTGCTGACCACCGAAGTCATGATCGCCGAGGCCCCGAAGGAGGAGTCAGAGCACGCCCACGGGCCACCGGGCGGCATGGGCGGCATGGACATGTGACGCGCAGGCGCCAGTCCACGGGCCACGGGCCATAAAAGGGCCGGACGCAAGTCCGGCCCTTTTTTTCATATCCGTCCGGCCGCCCGTTTTGCATCGTCAGAGCGCAACGCGATCCCCCAGATGCACCCCGACGGGGCGCTCGACGTTGCGGCCCCGCTAACTTGCCCTGCGGTAATGTACATGTAACGAATGGTTAACTTTACAAACCAAAATTCTTCGGTATAGTTGTCTTCAGGGTGAGGCGGACGCCAGTCCGAGTAACCCTGAAAGTCGCGGAACAAGACCCCCCCGTTTCCGCGCAATACCTTAAAGCCCCGCTATGCGGGGCTTTTTTTT
>DATDHV010000021.1:0-16895 GCA_036521395.1 Steroidobacteraceae bacterium
CGCCTCACCAAGCTCGATTGAACATCGCCCGGCTACGGCCGGACCCGAGCGCCGCGTCAGATCACGCTGCTGCTATACTTTATTATCAATGCTTTGTTTCCGGCGCCGGAGTAGCTCAGTTGGTAGAGCAGCGCATTCGTAATGCGCGGGTCGTAGGTTCGATTCCTATCTCCGGCATGAACCTTGCGCAGAACCGCAGCTGCGGGCCGTCAGCCGCTGTGCGCAGCCGCAGTCTTGAGTACCTGTCCCGTCACGCTGTAGTCCGCAAACGAGAGCTCATGCGGCGTGCAGTGCGTTTCGTACGCCAGGTTGCGCAAGGTGAAGCTCTTGGTCAGCACCGAACGCATGCTCTCCATGAGCTCGCAGTCCCCGGCGCCCATGAAGAACGGCCGCTGTGCATCGAGCTTGAAAGCCGTCCACTGCGCCTCCACTGCGCTGCCCGCAGCGGCGTCGCTGGTCGCCGCCAGGGTATCGAAGTCCGCGGTCACGTTCGCCATATGCGAAGGGGACTGGGGGCCGCGGGGGCAGCCGTCCGCCCGAACCCGCACTCCCGGGCGAGCGCCCATGAACAGCAGGATCGAGCGCACCTTGTCCTCGAGACCATCGCAGCTATAGAGCGTCGTGAATCCGTGATACTCGAAGTTCACGTGCTGGTGCTGCCACGTCGTGGCTTGAGCTGCGGGGGCAGACTCCGCGGTCGTGGCGGCCAGGACCGCACCGCCGCCCACCGAGAAGGCGGCCGTCGCGGCAGTAATCAGAAGCTGGGTGTGTGTCATGGCGGTGACCTCCGCAAAGCCCGAGGGCGATAGGATCGCGAGCGTTTCAGGCGGTCCTAGGGTACGCCCGGACCCACCGTCAGGTCGATCAGACAATGGCGCAATGCGCTGCGGCCCCGCTCTCAGACATTGCTGATGATCTTGGCCTTGAGTGCCTCGTACTCGGCATCGCTGATCAGGCCCGAATCGAGCATGGACTTGGCACTGCGCAAGCGGGCGGCGGCATCACCGTCGGGGGCGGCGGTGGCGGCGCCGAGCTGAATGCCGCCCGAACGGGCGCGCAGCTCCTCGAGGTCGCGCACGCGGCGCTTCTCGCGCCAGGCCTGGTCGTGAGCCTGGCAGATGCGGTAGAGCGCCTGTGCCTGCTCCTTGGCCAGGCCTTCATAGGTGAGCTGGCGCGTGGGCCCCGAGGCCGAAGAGAGGTCGGGGCTGATGTAGGCGGTGAGCGTGAGGGTCGCGGCAAACAACCCCACATGCAGATGAACTTCCTTGAGATCCTGCCAGCGAATGTCAGTCAGATCGAAGCCGCCGAACAGGCTGCGCGTGACCGCCAGGAAGCGCCCCGTGGTGGCGCCCACGGCCACACGCCGGTGCTTGAGCGCGAACAGGCGGCGCTGGATGGCCCAGGCCTCGAGTTTCTCATCGGCGGTCAGCACCGAGTTGAGGTACTGCAGTGCAGCGTGGCTACCCCGATCGTCCTCGGCCGGCTCGTTCATAGGCGCGGATCATGTCATATCAAGCGCCGCCGGGCATCCCCCGCCGGAGTGTGGAAAATGCGATTTTCGCCTGCATTTGCGAGTCCTTCCATGACACGGCCATGACACAAACGCCATCGGCGGCGCTAGCCTTCCCTGCCATGGAATTGCGCGCTCTCAACGTCCTCCATTGGCGGGCGGCGCACGTGGCCGGC
Source organism: Steroidobacteraceae bacterium (assembly GCA_036521395.1). GTDB lineage: Bacteria > Pseudomonadota > Gammaproteobacteria > Steroidobacterales > Steroidobacteraceae > FEN-1191. The sequence goes on from DATDHV010000021.1 coordinate 1,687, forward strand.
ACCCCCGATGCGCCCGGCGGTGAGGACCTGTTCCTGATCGATACCTGCCAGCGCCGTGTCGCCATCCTGGCCGACGGGCAGGTCGAGGCGGCCCGCGCGCAATTTCCGGCCGACGGGGCCCTCGAGCAGTTCGAGGGCAGCGCCGCCTACGCCTTTCTGCTGCGGTTCTGTTGCGGCCTGGAGAGCAAGCTGGTGGCCGAGACCGAGATCTTCGGCCAAATCAAGCAGTCCTGGCGCGAGTTTTCCGGACGCGGCTCGGCGCTCGCACGGCAGCTCTCGCCCTGCATACAGCACCTGTTCCAGGATGCGAAGGAAATTCGCGCGCAGTACCTTGGCAGCCTGGGCAGCGTCTCCTATGGCTCGCAGGTGCGCCGCCTGCTGGGCGAGCAGGCCGGGTCGGGGCCGACATTGCTCGTGGGGGCGGGTCAACTGGCGCAGGCCGTGGCGCCGTGGCTGACGGGATCCGAGCTGTGGCTCTGGAATCGCACACCCGAGCGGGCGCGTGAGCTGGCGGTGGAGCTTCGCAAGCGCAATCCGGAGCTGCCCATGCGGGTGCTCGAGGGCGGCGCCGAGGCCGAGCTCGCCGCCTGGCGCATGGCGCGCCAGATCGTGATCTGCGTGCCGCCGGACCCGCAAGCCGACCGGAACCGCATCGCCGCCTGGCGCGAACGCACGGCCGGCGGCGGGCGCGTGATTCACCTGGGCGCGGGCGCCGCCGAGGCGGCAGCTTGGCACGCGCTGCCCGAGTTCGTGAGCCTCGGGGCACTCTTCGAGATGCTGCAGGCACAGTCCGAAGTGCGGCGGCGGCAGCTCGAGCGCGCTCGCCGGGCCTGCCTCGAGAAGGCGCTGCTGCGCTCGCTGGGCGCGAGCACCCATCCGCACAGCTGGGAAGATCTGGCGGCCTTCAACGCCGTTTGACTCATGCGGCCGCGCGTCTTGAAGCTCGGCACGCGCCGCTCGGTGCTCGCACGCGCCCAAAGCGGTGCGGTGGCGCGCGAACTCACCGCGCTGCATCCCGGGATCACGGTGGAGCTGGTGGGCATCGATACCCGCGGCGACCGCATTCCCGACCGAGCGCTCTCTGCCGTCGAGGGCAAAGAGTTCTTCACCGCCGAGATCGATACCGCACTGCTCGAGGGTGCCGTGGATCTATCGGTGCACTCCTATAAAGATCTGAGTCTCGAGCGCACGGCGCGACTGCGGCTCGCGGCCGTACCGCGCCGTGAACCCCCGCAGGACGTCGTGGTGTTTGCCGCCGACGTGCCGCAGCGGCTGGCCGCCGGATGCGAGCTGAGGATCGGCACTTCCTCGCCGCGGCGCATGAGCTTCGTGCCCGATACGCTGGTCCGGCTGCTGCCGCGTGCCAACGCGACCGCGCCTGCCCCGGCCCTGCGTGTGGTGGAACTGCGCGGCAATGTCGATTCCCGACTGCGGCGGCTGCACGAGCCGCGTGGCGCAGCACGCCAGCTCGATGGCATCGTGCTGGCCTTTGCCGGCCTGGCGCGCTTGTGGGCCGATCCGGGCGGCCGTGCGCTGCTCGAGGAACTGTTCGTGCCGCTGCCGCGCATGTTGCTGCCGCTGTCGGCCTGTCCCGCGGCGCCCGCCCAGGGCGCACTGGGCATCGAATGCCGAGCCGCGGATGAGGACACCGTGCGGCTGCTCGCCGCGCTCGATCACGCGCCGACGCGACGCGCGGTCGAGGCGGAACGGGCGCTGCTGGCCGAGCGCGGTGGCGGTTGCCATCAGCGCTTCGGCGCCACGCAGATCGAGGTGTCCGAGCTGGGCACGTTGCTGTACGTGCGCGAGCAGGGCGCCGAGCCTGAGCTGCGCTGGACACCGATGCTGCCGCTCGAGGCGCCGGCGGGGCCGGTGCGCGCCTGGGATGGCAGCCGCGCGCCCCGCGCCGGCATCGAGCCGCTTGCGGGCGGCATCGCGGCCAGCCTGGCCCGGCTGCCTCATACCGCGGCGCTGTTTATCGCCCACGAGCGCGCGCTACCCGAGGCGGCGCTGACGTGTATCCCATCGTCGACGCCTCTGTGGGTGCCGGGGCCTGCGACCTGGCAGGCCCTGGCAGCGCGCGGGCTGTGGGTTCAGGGCTGCGCCGATGGCTTGGGAGTAACCTGGCTCGAGCCGCTGCTGCGCCAGCCGCTGCTGCAACTGCCGCCGCTGGCGCAATGGACGGTACTGACCCACGCGCAGGCCGCCGACGGTTGGGCCGCGGCCCAGGTCATCGCCAGCTACCGTCATCGGCTCGGATCCGAGAATTCTGCGGCGGCCGCGCCGCCGGGTGATGCCACGCACGTGTACTGGCACAGCAGCGCGCAGTTCGAGCGCTGGGGCGAGCGTGTCGGCAGCCAGGCGCAGCACGCCTGCGGGCCGGGCAAGACCTATCAGCACTTGAGTCGCGCGCGGGTGCAGAATCTGCGCATGTTCCCCTCGGCGGCGCAATGGCGTACGTGGCTCGCCCTGTGAGAGCGAGTGCCGGCAAGGGCGGTCTGAGCACCGCGCCCATGCGGCGCACGATGCTTCTGGCCATCGCCGCGGCGCTGTGGCTGTCGCTGCAGCTCGTGCTGGTGGTGTGGTGGGCCACGGTGATCGAGCGCCAGGCGCGGCAGATCGCGGCGCTCGAGGCGCTGCAGGGGGGCGGTGCCGGGCAGGCCGCCGCGCACTGGGCCCGCACCCGTCTCATGCTGGTCGGCGAATCCAGCACCTCGCTGGCGCTGTTGCTGGCCGTGACGCTGCTGCTGGCGTGGCTGTACTGGCGCGAGCACCGTCGTGCGCGCAGCATGCAGGCCTTCTTCGCCTCGGTGACGCACGAGCTGCGCACGCCGCTCACGAGCATCCGCCTGCAGGCCGAGGCGATCGCCGAGGGCGAGCGGCCCGCCGAGCTGGTGCGCCGGCTGCTCGAGGACTCGCACCGCTTGGAATCGCAGGTCGACAAGACCCTCGAGCTGGCGCGCATCGAGGGCGGCGGTCCGCTCAGCGAGCAATCCATTCCGTTGCAGGCCTGGCTGGCGCGCGTGCTCGAAGATCTCGCACGCGCCCACGGGGCGGCGCTCGATTTGCTGGCACACGTGGATGCGGCGCTGCCGCCCATACAGGCCGACGCCGGCGGCCTGCAGATGATACTGCGCAACCTGGTGGAGAATTCCGTGCGCCACGCGCGCACCGATCCGGTCAGCGTGCGCCTCACGGCGAGCGTGCGCGGCGCCGAGGTGGTGCTCGAATACCAGGACAACGGTCGCGGCGTGCCCGCCGGCACCGGGCGGCTCGGACGGTTGTTCGGGCGCGGCCCCAGCTCCACCGGCGCCGGGGTGGGTCTGTACCTCGTGCGCCGGCTCATGCAGCGCATGGGCGGGCGGGCCCGCTTCGATACCGCGCCCGGCGAGGGCTTTCGCGCCGAGCTCTGGTTCCCGGTCGGGACCTGAGGGACTGCCGCCCATGAGTGCGCTCACGCGCCTGCTGGTGGTCGAAGACGAGCGCAACGTCGCCGAGACCCTCATCGAGCGGCTCAACGCCGCCGGCTTCGCCACCACGCGCGCGGATTCGCTGGCCAGCGCTCGTCGCGCCATCGGCGAGGACAGCTTCCAGCTTGCATTGCTCGATGTGGGACTGCCCGACGGCAGCGGATTCGAGCTCGCCCGGGTGCTGCGCGAGCGCGCACCGGCCACGGCCATCGTGTTCCTGACCGCGCATGCCAATGCCGAGGAGCGCATCCGCGGCCTCGAGCTCGGCGCCGACGACTACGTGGCCAAGCCGTTTCATTTCCGCGAGCTGCTGTTGCGCATCCAGAACTGCCTCAAGCGGGCCCAGGACCTGGCGCAGGTCCCCGGGGAGATGCGCGGGCAGGTTCGCATCGGCCGTGCGACCGTGGACTTCGAGCGCTTCGTGGCCAGTGTCGACGGCCACAGCCAGTCGCTCACGCACAAGGAGTGCGCGGTGCTGCGGCTGCTGGCCGAACGCGCCGGCAAGGCCGTGAGTCGCGACGAGATCCTCGATCGCGCGTGGTCGTCCGATGAGTTTCCGACCTCGCGTACGGTCGACAACTTTATCGTACGGCTGCGCAAGCTGGTCGAGGTCGACGCCGCCGATCCGCGCGTGATCCGCAGCATCCGCGGCGTGGGTTATCTGCTCACCGAGATCCAGCGTGAGTGAGCCGCTGCTGCTGCAGGCACTCTCGTGCCGCAATCCCGGCCGGCCGCCGGTATGGTTCATGCGTCAGGCCGGCCGCTACCACCGCCACTACCAGGCCCTGCGCACGCGGCACGAGTTCATCGATCTGTGCAAGCAGCCGGCGCTCGCGGCCGCGGTTACGCTCGGCCCCATCGAGGAGTTCGGCTTCGATGCGGCCATTCTGTTCTCCGATCTGCTGTTTCCGCTCGAGGCCATGGGCATGGGGTTGCGCTACGCGCCGGGTCCGCAGCTCGACTGGTACCTGCGCGACACGGCCGATCTGGTGAAGCTGCACGGCGGTGCCGAGCGCGCCGCGCACCTGGCGTTTCAGGCACGGGCGCTGGAGCTGCTGCGCGCGCGCCTGGCGCCCGAGGTGTGTCTGATCGGTTTCGTCGGCGGCCCATTCACCCTTTATGCCTACGCGGTGGCCGGATCGCACGAGGGGCTGGAGCGCGGTCCGCTCGCCGGGCTCGAGGACGGGCTCTACCGCGGCTTCAATGAGCGCCTCTGCGCGCTGCTGGCAGCCAACATGGCATTGCAGGCCGAAGCCGGCGCGGACTGCGTGGCCATCTTCGACACCGCGGCCGGGAGCCTGCGGGAGGCGCAATTCGCGCGCTACGCGGCCGCGCCGCTGGCGGCGGTCATGCAGGAGTTCCGCGCACGCTGTCCGCATACGCCGGTAATTTACTATTCGCGCGATACCGGCCCGGGACATTGGGCGGCGCTGCGGGCCATCGACCTGCAGTGCCTGGGCATCGACTGGCGGCACGATCTCATCGAGGTGCTGCGCTCGCACGGCAGCCGCTGGAGCGTGCAGGGCAACATCGATCCGCAGTGGCTGCTGCTGCCGGCGGCGGAACTGGAGCGGCGGCTGCGCGCCTGCTTCACGCGGCTGCTCGAGCAGCCCGCGGCGCTGCGGACCGGCTGGGTGTGCGGACTCGGACACGGCGTGCTGCAGACCACACCGGAGTCGAACGTACGGCTCGCGCTGCAAGTGCAGCGGGAGATGTTCGCGTGAGTGGCGCCGCCGCCGATGCGCTGATCGCCAAGTACGACGTCCCGGGTCCGCGCTACACGAGCTACCCGACCGTGCCGTACTGGGACAGCACGCCCGATGAGGCGCAGTGGCTCGCGCACATCGAGCGCGCGCTGCAGGACTCCGGCGCACACGGCGCGGCGCTCTACGTGCACGTGCCTTTCTGCCGCAGCCTGTGCACTTTCTGCGGCTGCAACACGCGCATCACGCGCAGCCACGGCTTCGTGATGCCCTATGTGCGCAGCGTGCACAGCGAGCTGGATCTGTATCTGCGGCCGCTGCGGCGCGAGCGGCTCGAGCTCGGCGAGCTGCATCTGGGCGGGGGAACGCCGACCTTCCTCGACGCCGCGGAGCTCGATGCGCTGCTGGCCGGGCTGCTCGCCCGCACGCGGCTGCGCGCCGGCGCGGGCGGCTCGGTGGAGGTCGACCCGCGCGTCACCGACGCCGAGCAGCTCGCCGTGCTCGCGCGCCACGGCTTCCGTCGCATCAGCCTCGGCGTGCAGGACTTCGATCCGCGCGTGCAGGACATCGTCAATCGCGTGCAGAGCCCGGCCCAGGTCGAGCAGGTCACGCGTGCCGCACGCGCACTGGGATTCGACAGCGTCAATTTCGACTTGATCTACGGGCTGCCGCTGCAGACCCCGGCCAGCATCGAACTCACCATGGATGCGGTCTGCCGCCTGCGCCCCGATCGCATCGCCCTCTATGGCTACGCGCACGTGCCATGGATCAAGCCGGGTCAGCGCCGCTTCACCGAGGCAGACGTGCCGCAGGGCGAGCACAAGCGGTGCCTGCAGAGGCTCGGGCGCGATCGCCTCGAGCGCGAGGGTTATCGTCAAATCGGCCTCGATCACTTCGCGCTGGAATCCGACAGCCTGTGGAAGGCGCGTCAGGCCGGCACCATGCACCGCAATTTCATGGGCTACACCGAGGCGTTCACCCGGCCGCTGATCGGGCTCGGGGTGTCCTCGATCGGGGATGCCGGCGATGCCTTCGCGCAGAACGAGAAGGACCTGCGCCGCTATCAGGAGCGCATCGAGCGCGGCGAGCTGCCCATCCATCGGGGCCACGTGCTCGATGCCGAAGACCTGGTCCTGCGCCGTCATATCCTGCGTCTCATGACGCGCCTGGAGACGCATTGGGACGCGCCCGCCGACCAGACCGCCTATCTGGCCACGGCCGTGCAGCTCCTGTCCGAGCCGGCGGCCGATCAGCTCGTGGAGCTCGATGGCACCGGTTGCCGCGTGACCGAGAGCGGGCGTGTCCATCTGCGCAATATCTGCATGGCGTTCGATGCGCGCCTGTCGCGCCGCATGCCGCAGAAGGCGCTCTTCAGCCGCACCGTGTAGCGAGGCTCAGAACGGCTTGACCACCGCCAGCATGACGATGGGCACCACGATGAGCAGGGCGGCCTCGTTGAACAGCCGCAGCGCCAGGGGGGATGGCATGGGTGCGCCGCGTAACATGCGCATGAGCAGCACGCGGCAGACGATGTGGTAGCCGATCAATGCCACGACGAATACGAGCTTGACCAAGAGCCAGCGGCCGTCGTCGTGAAAGCCGAGCATGAGCCACAGACCCAGCAGCACGGCCAGGGCGGCCAACGCGCTCGTGAAGGCGAACAGCCGGCGTGCCATAATCGCGAGCCGGCGCACGTCCTCGCCATGCGATGCGCCTTCGACATGGTGCACGAAGATCCGGGGCAGGTAGAACAGGCCTGCGAGCCAGGCAATCACGGCGAGCAGATGCAGCGCTTTGACCCACAGCATGGGCTGACCTATGAGCAATGACGCAGTTGTTGCGACGCACCGGCAGCTTAGCGCGGCCGCCGCGGGAAATACCATGGCGGTATCGGGTCGGCAGTGTGCGCTGCAGCGCTGCGCGCTGCGCGCAGACGGCCTACACTGCGCGGCGCCGCGTGGAGTTACGGATTGCCTTTGAGTCGAACCATTTCATTGTCAGCGCCCGAACCGGCCATATTATGGATAAGGGCGATGGCACGGCTGCCGTTCGCGGTGCTCTACCCGCTGGGAGCCCTGGCCGCGTTCCTGGTCCGTCATGTGCTGCGCTATCGCGTCACCGTCGCCCGCTCGAACCTGCGCCGCTGCTTTCCCGCCTACCGCCCCGGGGAGATCGAATCCATCCTGGGCGGCTACTACCGTCATATCGGCCAGGTCGTGGTCGAATCCATCAAGCTCGCCACCATCTCGGCCGCGGAGATGCGTCGACGCGTGCACTTCACCAACTCCGAGCTCGTGCGATCGGAGTTCGCCGCCGGCCGCTCGGTGGTGCTGGTCGCCGCTCATCTGGCCAACTGGGAGTGGTCGCTGCAGGCCGTGGCGCTGGAGTTGAACGTGCCGGTGGATGCGGCCTACAAGCCGCTGCATTCGCCCGGCGCCGATCGTGTACTGCTGAAACTGCGGGGCCGTTTCGGCGCCCGCATGATCATGGCCAAGAAGCTGCTGCGCATGGTGGCGCGCCGGCGCAGTGAATTGCATGCCATCGCGCTCATGGCCGACCAGATCCCGGCCTCCAGCGGCGGCCGCCACTGGCTGACCTTCCTTGGCAGCGATACCGCTTTCTATCCGGGTCCGGGGGAGATCGCGCGCCTGACCGGCTACGCCACGTTCTTCACTTCCATGCGCCGTACGGCCCGCGGCTACTACGAGATGACCTTCCATCCGATGGCGGCAGCCGGCGAGTGCCTCGACCCGGCGATTTTCACGGCGCGTTATGCCAGCATTCTCGAAACACAGATTCGCGCCGAACCGTCCGACTGGATGTGGACCCATCGGCGCTGGAAGCTGGTGCCGCCGGTGCCACTTGCCGCGCAGGAACAGGCCGCTTCCCCGTAGCGCTCCTTCAGGGCGGGTGCTTGGCGAGGATGGTCTTGCCGATGGGGCGGGTGCCGCCCAGGGGCTTGATCGTCCGATGAATCGAGCTGCCCAGCGGACGCACGGGGCGCTGCACCGCCGAATGGATGATCCGGCCCGGGTGGTTGTGCCGGGCGGCGCTGTCGCTGCGCGGCCATAGCATGGCGGTGGGCGATGCGGATGCCGCGGGTGCCAACGCGGCGAGCAGCAACATCCCTGCGGCTGCATAGGCCATCGTTCGCGCTCTCAACCGCATCTGCGATCCTCCGGGGCGCACTATAAACCCAACCGGGCCGCCGTCGCGTGCGTCAGATCATGCCGCCGTTGATCGAGAGTACCTGCCCGGTAATGTAGCCGGCCGCATCGCCCGACAGGAAATCAACCAGCTGTGCGACCTCATCGGCATCGCCCGCGCGCTGCATGGGGACGAGCCTGGCGATGGCCGCGGCGTCGAAGTGGCCCTCACTCATGTCGGTGGCAATGATGCCGGGCGCCACCGCGTTCACCGTGATGCCGCGGCGCGCCAATTCCAGGGCCAGGGCGCGCGTGGCGGAGATCAGCGCGCCCTTGGCGGCCGCATAGTTGACCTGGCCGCGGTTGCCGGTGAGGGCGGCGACGGAGGAGATGTTCACGATCCGGCCCCAGCGCGTGCGGATCATGGGCAGCAGCAGCGGCTGCGTGACGTGGAAGAAGCCATGCACGGTGACATCGATCACGCGCCGCCACTGCAGCTCCGTCATGCCGGGGAACACGGCATCATCGTGAATGCCGGCATTGTTGACCAGCACCTGGATGGGCCCGGCGCGCAGCACCTGCTCCAGCGCCGCGTGGGTCGCCGCCCGATCGGTCACGTCGAAGCACAGCGCGTGCGCCTGTGCGCCGCCGGCGACGAGCTGCTGCGCTAGCGCCCGGGCCTGTTCGGCGCCGCGGTGCGCGTGCAGGTAGAGCGTGTGTCCGGAGCGAGCCAGGCGGCGGCAGATCGCCGCGCCGATGCTGCCGCTCGCGCCGGTGACCAGCGCCCGCCGTACCGCGACTTCCGGGGTACTCATGGTGCCGGCCCAAGCAGCAGGCTGGCGCGGCCGCGCGCGAGCAGGCGCACGCCGTCGCTGATGCGAAAGCCGTACAGCGCGCCGCGCTGGTCGGCGTGCTCGCGCTCGGCACGGATCAGCAGCTCGCCTGCCACGTCGTCCACTCGCGCCACGAGCAGCTCCACCGCGCGTGCGCTGGCCAGCAGGCCGATGGGCCTCGCGCCGCGCGGCGGCGGCCGCAACAGGGCGCCATGGACCGCCATGGCCTGTGCCGCATATTCGATCAGGCACGCCGCGCCCAGGCGGCCGTGCGCGCGCAGCGGATGATCGGGCGCGCGATGCGTAGCAGTCGTGCACTCGATACAGCCCGGGTCCCAGAACAGCACGCGGTCGAGCAGGCACATGCGGCCCTGGTGCGGGATGCGGGCCGCGATCCACTCGCGATCGAGCACCACGGCCGGATCGGGCGTCACGGCAGGATCTCCACTGCCAGCCGCGCCGGCTCGAGGTAGTCGAGCATGACGGTGCCGCCGCGCGATTGCGCCAGGCACTGCAGCAGCGGCAGGCTGCGCGCGGCGGGAATGGACAGCCGCAGCGCCTCGAGCTGTGCATCGTCGAGCCGCGTCGCGCTCTGCTGCGCCGGTGCGACCTCAAGGCGCGCGAGCGCCCCGGGTGATCCGGAGGGTGCGAGCACCAGTGCGACACCGAAGGCATCGGCAATGCCGCGATGCTGGCGCAGCGGCGGCGGATAGTCGGCATCATAGGCAAGCAGCAGTACGGCGCGACCATCGCGCGCGATCTGCGCCAGCGCTTCGAGCAGACCGGCGGCGAAGCTGGCATCGTAGGCGCACACGGTGATCGACGCCTCGGCGCAACCGTGGGCGATGCCCCAGTAACCGGCGGCCGCGTTGTGCACCGAGTTGTGGAAGCGCGTGGGCGAGATCAGCCGCTCGCGGCCCGCGAGCGCCAGGCAGATCTCGTGGCAATTGTCGCCGTCGCCGCCCGAGGAGCTGAATACGCTCGGCAGGCTGCGCGCATCGGCGCGCGCATGCGTCACGGCCTCGCCCCCGATGGCAAGCGCAAGTCGTACCACGCGTCCCGCGCGCCGCCGCTCGGCCGGCGGCAGCACGCCGGGCGGCGGCAGCTCGGTGGGCGCGCCCCGGTAGGGGCGCGCACCGGTGAGCACCGCGGCGCAGGCGGGCCAGTCTGCCAATCCCGGCCCGAGCACGCCGACGCCCGCGATGCAGGCGCTGAGCCCGCTCATGGGCCGCCCGCCAGCCCGAACAGCAGCGCGCAGTTGACACCGCCGAAGCCGAAGGAATTGCTCAGCGCTATCTCGATCGGCGCACGGCGACTTGCGCGCAGGTACTCCAGCGCGAGCTGCGGATCCGGCTCGGTCACGTTGAGTCCGGCAGGCAGCAGGCCGTGGCGCAGTGCCAGCGCGCACACCACGGCCTCGAGCGCGCCAGCCGCGCCAAGGGTGTGGCCGGTGGCGGCCTTGGTCGAACTGCAGGGCGTGTGCGGTCCGAACAACGCGCTCACGGCCAGCGATTCGGCGCTGTCGTTGCCCGGCGTGCCGGTGCCGTGCAGATTGATGTAATCCACATCGGTGCTCTCGAGCCGGGCCTCGGCCAGTGCGCGGCTCATGGCCATGCGCGCACCGTCGCCCGCGGGATGGGGGCTCGACATGTGATGCGCATCGCTGCTCTCCCCGGCGCCGAGCAGCAGCACCTCGCGCTCGAGCTCGCCGTGCCGGCGGCATTCGTGGCGCTCGTCGCGCTCGAGCAGCGCGAAGGCCGCCGCCTCGCCGATCGACAGGCCCTCGCGCCATCGGTCGAACGGGCGGCAGGCCCTGCGCGCCGTGAGCTGCAGCGAATGAAAGCCGTAGAGTGTGGTCAGGCACAGGGAGTCCACTCCACCGACCACGGCCGCATCGATCAGGCCCGCGCCGATCATGCGCTGCGCGACGGCGAATGCCTTGGCGCTCGAGGAGCAGGCCGTGCACACCGAGAGCGCCGGGCCCTCGAGCTCGAGCGCCTGGCGCACATAATCGCTGACGGAAAAGGAGTTCTGGCGGTGCCGGTAATCGAAGCCCGGCGGCAGCGCGCCGCTGTCCGGATCGCGCGCGCGATAGGCGAGCTCGGTATCGAGTATGCCGGCGGTGGTGGTGCCGAGGAACACGCCGAGGCGTCCGCGTCCCCAGCGCGCCGCGCTCGCGCGCACGGCATCGCAGAATCCGTCCTGCTCGAGTCCGAGCTGCGCCAGGCGATTGTTGCGGCAGTCGAAGGCCTCGAGCCGTCGCGGCAGCCGCACCTGGTCGAGGCCGGACACCTCGCCGATCTGCGTGTCGAGCTCGACGGTCTCGAAATCGCAGGCCTTGAGGCCGCTGCGCGCCTCCTCGAGCGCCGCGAGCAGTGCCTCGAGTCCGTGGCCGAGACAGCTCGTGGCGGTGAAACGGCTGAGCCGCAGCGCCCCTGGCGACGCCGTGCTCATGCCGGGCGACCCAGCGCCTCGCGCAGCGTGACGGTGCGCAGGCCCTGCCGCTCGATTGCGCTGAGCAGGGCCGGCAACACCTCGAGTACCACGGGCGTGCCCGCGCGGGTGCGTGCCGCGTGGCCGTCGTGCAGTAACAGAATGTCCCCGGCGCGCAGTCGGCGGCTCAGTCGCGCGAGCACCACCGGGGCATCGGTGGTCACGGTATCGAATCCGCGGCGCGTCCAGCTCGCGAGCTGCAGCCCCAGCCGCTGCAGCACCGGATCGAGCAGCGGGCTGCGCAGGCCCGCCGGCGCGCGGAAGAACTGCGGCGCGCTGCCGCTCACGCGCTCGATATCGCTCTGCGCGCGCTGCAGCTCGGCATGCAGGGCGCCCATGCCGAGCAGCGAGAAGTAGTGCGCGTGGCGCTGGCTGTGATTCTCGATCGCGTGGCCCTGCAATACGCAGTCGCGCACGATCTGCGGATAGCGGTCCACGCGCTCGCCGATGCAGAAAAAAGTCGCATGCGCATGATGCTCTGCCAGTATCGCGAGCACCCTCGGCGTGATCTCCGGATCCGGACCGTCGTCGATGGTGATTGCAACCTCCCGGCGCGCACGCGCGCTCGCGGGCAGGCAGCTCCAGTTCGAGCCCAGCGCGCGGCTGCGCGGCCACAGCCCCAGGGACATGAGCAGCAGATGGTCGGCCAGCACCGCCGACAGCGTCCACGGCCACCAGTGTGGCCGCGCCAGCGTGAGCAGCACCGCCGCGACGTGCCAGCAGAGCGAGACGCGCAGCAGCGCCGAGGCGCGCCAGTGGCCGCCGGTCCGCAGGGTCGAGGGAGCGTTGCTCATGGCTGTGTGCGCACCCGAGCCGTGTGTGCCAGGTGTCGGTCGAGGAAATTGTCCCAGAGTTGACGCCATGCCGGCCACTCGTGGGCGCCCTCGATCTGTGCCACGCTCCCGGACGGTAGCGAGCGGGCGAGCAGCCGCTGGGTATCGGCGAAGCGGTCGTCGCGGCCGAAACCCAGGAACATCCGGGGACGCGGCCCGTGCAGGTTGCGTACGTAGCGCCAGATTTGCCGCTCGTCCTCATCCTCGGCCAGCGCGCCCGGCTCCCAGGACTGCAGTGGATCGAAGCGCGCGATTTCGGCCGCGACGATGCGGTTGCCCAGGTAGGGCCCCAGCAGGCACAGGCCATCGACCAGCGCGGGATGGCGGGCCGCAAAGCGCAATGCCATGAAGGCACCCATCGATATGCCGCCGAGCCAGAGCGATCTGCCGGCGGCGTGGGCCGGCTCCACGACCTGCTCGCGCAGCGCCTCGAGCCAGGAGCGATCGGCCAGATGCGCGAGCTCCGGCGCGGCCAATATCAGCTCCCAGGGCAGGGCGCGCTCGCGCAGGGCCGCGTCGAATCCGGCCGTGAGAAAATCTCCGGGCTGCTGACCGACCCCGGGCAGCAGCACGATGCACCCGGGCGTCTGGCCGGCGTGCGGGGCGATGCGCTGCAGCTGCACGCTCACGGCCCCGCGGCCGGCGCGCGCGCGAACGGGGCGTACAGGGCGCGCGGAGCCAGCAGTGCCGCGAACCACAGCGCGAGCAGCGCACCGGGGGCCACCGTGGCGCCGAGCGCACTGAGCACCGGCACGCGCGAGAAGGCGAGCACCCCGAATCCGATCACGGTACAGGCATTGGCCACGAGCAGCGAGGCCAGGGTGAGCGGCAATTGCGCCGGGGCGTGATCGGCCGCGCGCCGATCGAAGAACAGCGCATAGTTCGAGCCCACGGCCACAATCAGCAGCAGACCGATCAGGTGCAGGATGGTCAGTTGCGTGCCGCCGGCGATCAGCCCCGCGCACACCGTCAGTACCGCCAGCGCCAGCGGCGCCATGACGCGCGCCACGCGCGCTGCACTGCGCAGCACCAACGCCAGCAGTACGAGGATGGCGCCCAGGCCCGCGAGTGAGAGCCGCACGGCCTCGCGCAGGTAGCCGCCGTAGAGCTCATCGGTCTCCTGCCTCATGTTCAGCGCCAGCACGGATCCGGCCGGAAAGCCGGCGAGCGCCGCGCGCACGCGAGCGATGTCAATCCCGGCGCCGCCCGCAGCGGCGTCGCCGGCGCGCAGCGGCAGCAGGCCATACCATTGCCCGGCGTGCTGCCATAGCAGGGCATCGACCCCGAGCGCCAGCGAGGTGTGCTCGAGCGCGTCGCGCCCGATCGGCACGCTCGAGCGCGCCCGCTCGACGGCCCGCACGAACTCCTCCAGCGCCGCGGCACGCAGCGGCAGTCTCGCGGTGGCCTCGGCGAGTCGACGGCGCAGGGTCGGCGCGTCGGGCACGCTGGCCAGCCGTGCCGCCTGCGTCGCGCGGCTCGGCAGATAGCGCGCGGGGCTGTCATAGCCGCCGATGAGGCCCTGGGCGACGAGCGCATCGAGCCGCTGCGCCACCGCTTCCGCGCGTTGCAGCGCTGTTTCCTGGTCGGGGCCACTGACGACGACGAGATTGCTGATGTCGGGCGCCCCGAGCTCGCGGCGCAGTTGCCCGTCGAGCGCCTGCGCGGCGGCGGACACGGGACTGAGGACGGCCAGATCGCGATTCCAGAGTGCACCGCGGTGCCAGAACAGCAGCGCGACACAGACCGCGGCCAGCACGAGCAGCGTCGCGCCCGAGCCGCGCACGCGGGAGAGTGCGCGGGCGGCGGCGGCCCCGTAGGGGGCCAGGTCGCGCAGCCGCAGCGGTCTGGGCAGCAGCGGCGGCAGCACCAAGCGCGTGACGGCCGCGGCCGCCAGCAGCCCCGTGATCGAGTACAACCCGAGTTGTGCAAGGCCCGGAAAGCTCGAAGGCAGCAGCGAGGCGAAACCGCATACCGAGGTCGCCACGCCCAGGGCGATCGTGGGCCACAGCCGCACGGGCGCCGTCAGCGTGCCGAGGTCGCGGCGCGACTGCACGAAGAGATAGATGGAATAGTCCACCGACTCCCCGATCAGGGTGATGCCGAAGCCGAGCGTGATCCCATGTACGACGCCGGCGCCGAGTGCCACCGCCGCAACCCCGGCCAGTGCGCCCGAGACCACCGGCAACAGCCCCAGCACCAGCGTGACCGGCGAGCGATACACGAGCAGCAGCAGAGTCACGATCAATGCCCCGCTCACCGCCGAGAGCCGCAGCGCCTCGTGCTCGATAGTCGCGCGCGCCTGCACCGCAAACAGCGGCGAGCCGCTGAGCAGCAGGCGCAGCGTGCCCGGCGAGGCGGCCGCGGCCGCGGCCTGCGCGAATGCGCCGCGAATCAGGCCGATGGCCTCGGCCTGGCCGTCGGTGTCCGAGCCCAGCGCGCGCGTCTCGGCCAGCAGCAGCGCCCGCCGGCCGTCGGCAGAGCTCCAGACGCCCTGCTCGGTGTGGGGGGTGCCGTCGCGGTCGAGCTGGTCGATGACCTGCACGGTCTCGCCGGTCGGATCGGCGCGCAGCAGGTCCTTGGCGATCAGGCCGCCGGGGGAGGCGATGAGATCGAGAGTGTCCTGGATGGCCGCGCGCAGCCCGGCCACGCTGAAGCGCGCCGGCGTCATCGCCGCACTGAGCTCATAGCGGTGCTCGAACAGGAAAGTGCGATCGCGCTGCTCGGTGGCCGCCGC
>DATDHV010000022.1:0-10982 GCA_036521395.1 Steroidobacteraceae bacterium
ACGCCTGGGAGAAGCTATGAGTGCCGCAGGCTGGGATTCGGTGACTCGCAACTGGACCACCACGCTGATGTTCCTATTGACCTTCGTGGTGGCGCTCACCGTGGTGCCCTGGTACGGCTTCGCTCACGGCTACCACCTGGCGGCCTGGATCTGGTTCACGCTCTTCCTGGGCGCCAACGGCATGTCGATCACCTGCGGTTACCACCGCCTGTTCGCCCATGCCTCCTACGAGGCGCATCCGCTGCTCAAGGTGCTGTATCTGCTGTTCGGCGCCATGGCGCTGCAGAACAGCGCACTGGTGTGGAGCGCCTCGCATCGGGTGCATCATCGCTACATCGACGATTTCGAGCGCGACCCGTACTGCGCCCGCCGCGGCTTCTGGTTCTCGCATATCGGCTGGATGCTGCGTAATTATCCGAGCGGGGATCCGGATTTCAGCGTGGTGCGCGATCTGGAGCGCGATCGCCTGGTGAGCCTGCAGCATCGCTACTACGTGCCTCTGGCGCTGGCGATGAACTTCGGCCTGCCGGTGCTGGTGGGCTGGCTCAGCGGGGATGTGCTCGGGACGTTCCTGCTGGCGGGCGTGCTGCGGCTCGTCGTCAGCCATCACGCCACGTTTTTTATCAATTCTCTGGCACACATGTGGGGTGTGCAGCCCTACACCGATGACAACACCGCCCGCGACAATGGCATGGTGGCGTTGCTGACGTACGGCGAGGGATACCACAATTTTCACCACATGTTCGCCCACGACTACCGCAACGGTGTGCGTTGGTGGCAATGGGATCCCTCGAAGTGGTTCATCAATGCCATGCACTGGCTGGGGCTCGCACGCAACCTCAAGACCGTGCCCTGGTTCAAGATCCAGCGGGCGCTGCTGGACACGCAGTTCAGGCGTGCCGAGCGGCAGCTCGCCGGCTATCAGCCGGGGCGCGCGCACATCGAGCTGCTGCGGCGGCGGGTGGCTGAGGAGTACGAGGCTTTCTGCCAGGCCGTTACGGACTGGACGCATCTGCGCGAGCAATGGCTGGCGCAGACCAAGCGCGCGATGATTGAGCGCTGGGAGCGCTCGGCGCTGCAGTCGCAGCTGAAGGATCTGGAATACGGACTGCAGTTACAATACCGCCGAATGCGACGGTTACGGGCGCAGCTCGGATAATTGCGAACCGACCGGCGCGCGGTGGTAGCGCGCGGCGCCCCCCGGGCCCAAGCGTTCCCACGAAGAATGCAGCCAAGGAGAGCAATTTATGGACGCCGCCTCTGAACCTGAGGGGCTCGAAACATCGGACCGTGAGGTGCCGATGGCATCGGAACGGCCACGTGTGTCACTGGACGCGCGGCTGGTCCGCCGTCTGCTGTTGATCCTGGGCAATCCGCCCTTCGAGTTCGTGCTGTCGTGGACCGGGGAGCGCATCGGCACCCCGGGCGCCGCGCCGGTCGCACAGCTGCGCATCGCCGATCGCGCCACGCTGCTGAGCCTGCTGCGCAATCCGCGGCTGCAATTCGGCGATGCCTACAGCGCCGGTCGCATCGAGGTCGAGGGCGATCTCATACAACTGCTGGAAATCGTCTACCGCAGTCTGCCGCCCGATGGCAGCGCGCTGTCGCTGGCGCGGCGCGTATCGGGCTGGCTCAACCGGCCGAACCGCAATACGCTGCGCGGCTCGCGCGCCAACATCCACCGCCATTACGATCTTGGCAACGATTTCTATTCGCTGTGGCTCGGGGAGACGATGGCCTACACCTGCGCCTACTTCCCCACCGCGGCGGCCAGTCTCGAGCAGGCGCAGGTCGCGAAGATGGACCATGTGTGCCGCAAGCTGCGGCTGCAGGCCGGCGATTCGGTGGTGGAGGCCGGCTGCGGCTGGGGCAGCCTCGCGCTGCACATGGCCAGTCGCTACGGCGCCCGCGTGCGAGCCTTCAATATTTCCAGGCAGCAGCTGCTCTATGCCCGCGAGCGGGCACGCGAGCAGGGTCTTGCGGACCGCGTCGAATTCATCGAGGACGACTACCGCAACATCTCCGGCCGCTACGACGTCTTTGCCTCGGTGGGCATGCTCGAGCACGTCGGCCGCGAGAATTACACCGAGCTCGGCCGCGTCGCGCGGCGCTCATTGAACGCCGAGGGCCGCGGGCTGATTCACTCCATCGGCCGCAATCGCCCGGCGCCGCTGCATCCCTGGATCGAGCGGCGCATCTTCCCGGGCGCGTACGCACCCTCGCTGGGGGAACTGATGCAGATCTTCGAGCCCTCGAATCTCTCGGTGCTCGACGTGGAGAACATCCGCCTGCACTACGCGCTGACACTGCGACAGTGGCTGGCGAGCTATGAGGGCGCGGTCGGCAAGGTGCGCACCATGTTCGATGAGTTCTTCGTGCGCATGTGGCGGCTGTACCTTGCCGGCTCGATCGCCGCCTTCGAGACCGGGACTCTGCAGCTCTTCCAGGTGCTGTTCACTACGCAGGAGAACAACCGGATTCCGCTGACGCGCGAGTTCATCTACCCGCGCTGACCGACTGGCACCCGAACATCGCCAGGCCCGATGCGCAGCGCAGACATCATCGTGGTAGGCGGTGGCCCGGCCGGCTCGGCGGCCGCGCACCGGCTCAAGCAGGCGGGCGCCGACGTGCTGGTGCTGGACAAGGCCGCATTCCCGCGACTCAAGCTCTGTGCAGGCTGGATCACCCCCGAGGTGGTGGCGGAGCTGCAGCCGGACATCGACGCCTATCCGCACCGTTTTCTGAGCTTCCGCCGCCTGCAGTGGCATCTCAAGGGGGTGCGTCTGCCGATCCCCTGCGTGCAGCATTCGATCCGTCGCTTCGAATTCGATGCCTGGCTGCTCGAGCGCTCGGGTGCTCCGGTGGTTCAGCACGCTGTCAGGGTTATCCGCCGCGAGGGCGAGGATTACCTGCTCGATGAGGCCTTTCGTTGCCGCTATCTGATCGGGGCGGGCGGTACCTCCTGTCCGGTGTACCGCGCGCTGTTTCGCGAGGCGATGGCACGAGTGCGGGCGCTGCAGACGGTCACGCTGGAGCTGGAATTTCCCTACGAATGGCGCGATCCGGATTGCCACCTGTGGTTCTTCGATAACGGCTTGCCGGGCTATAGCTGGTACGTGCCCAAGGCGCGCGGCTGGCTCAACGTCGGTGTGGGGGGCATGGCCGGGCGTCTCAAGCAGCGCGAGGAGGACATCCGCACGCACTGGCAGCATCTTGCCGACAAGCTGCTGCGGCGCTTCGGTATCACCGTGCCCGAGGCACCCTCGGGCTACAGCTACTATCTGCGCGGCCCGGTGCAGAGCGGCCGGCTCGGGAATGCCTTTCTCGCCGGCGACGCGGCCGGGCTTGCCACGCGCGATCTGTGTGAGGGCATCGGCCCTGCCATCCGCAGCGGCCGGCGCGCCGCCGAATCGATCCTGAACGGCGCGAGCTACGAGCTCGAGGACGTGACCGGCGCGAGCCTGGGCGGGGGAGTGCTGAGCCGCTGGATGGACTGGGCTTTCACGCGCGGCGCGAACGCCGCCGAGGCGAGCGAGACCGTCGCGAGCCACTGACGCGCGCTCATGCGGAAGAGGCCAGCCGCGCCAGTCGCAGCTCCGCCTCGCGCCGCTCGGCCTCGATCTGCTCGAGCACCGCCGCCACGTCGACCGCGGCCGAGGGGCGCGCGAAGCGGCCGGTGAGCGCGCCATCGGGCTTCAATTCACCGCT
Source organism: Steroidobacteraceae bacterium (assembly GCA_036521395.1). Classification (GTDB taxonomy): domain Bacteria; phylum Pseudomonadota; class Gammaproteobacteria; order Steroidobacterales; family Steroidobacteraceae; genus FEN-1191. Next base: position 3,709 of record DATDHV010000022.1, read on the forward strand.
CTCGTAGAGGCTCCAGATCTCGAGCGCATAGTCGGTATCCAGCAGCTCCGGCGCGGCGCTCGCGAAGGCCGCGCGCATGTTGTTCACGTCGCGCTCGAGCATGGCGAAGGCGTTGTTGTTTCCGGCCGCATCCACCGCCTGCGGTAGATCGATGATGACCGGGCCGCCGGCGTCGATCAGCACGTTGTAATCCGACAGGTCGCCATGAATCAGGCCGGCGCACAGCATCAGCACGATCTGCGCAATCATGAAGCGGTGCCAGGCGCGGGCCTGTTCCGGTGCGAGCTCGACCTGATTGAGCCGGGGCGCGGGATGGCCCTGGGCATCGAGCAGCAGCTCCATGAGCAACACCCCTTCGTGGACGCCGGTGGGTTGCGGCACGCGCACGCCGGCGCGGGCCAACCGGTAGAGGGCCTGGATCTCGGCGTTTTGCCATTCCGATTCCTGTAGCTGCCGCCCGTAGCGCGTGCCGCGGCCGCTCGCGCGCGCATCGCGGCTGCCGCGCGCCTTGCGCCCCTCGCGGTACTGGGCGAGTTTGTGGAAGCCGCGATGGTCGGCGTCCTTGTAGACCTTGGCGCAACACAATCGTTCGCCGCAGCGTACGACGTACACCGACGCCTCCTTGCCGCTCTGCAGCCGCCGCACGACCGCGTCCACGAGCCCGTCCTCCACCAGCGGCTGCAATCCCTTGGGTATTTTCATGCGGCGCGCAGTGTAGAGGGAAACTGCGCCGACCGGGCGCCCGTGTTAAATTGTGCCGATGGGCAACGAAACGGCTCCGCACGCCGCCCTGCACGACGTGGCGGGGCATCTGTCGCAACATCGCGAGCGTATCCTGCGTGCCTGGCATGCGTCGCTGGACGCGGATCCTGAGCTGGCCTCCTTCTCCAACCTCTCTCGCGCCCAGTTCAACGATCACATTCCCGCGGTCTTGCAGGGCATCGAGGATCGCCTGCGCGTGGCCGGTACCCCCGAGGAGAGCCGGGCGGCGGCGCTCGAGAGCGAGAGTGCCGCCGAGCACGGTTCGCACCGCTGGCAGCAGGGGTTCGATCAGCGCCAGACCTTGCGCGAGTGGGGCCACCTGCAGGTCTGCCTGCTCGATCAGATCGAGGATTTCGCGGCGGCCCGCCCGCAGCTCGACCGGCGCGTCATGGCGGTGGCTCGCCGGGTGCTCACTCGTGCCTGCAACGATGGCCTCATCGAGAGCGGCACGCGCTACCTGCGATTGCAGCAGGCGGAGGCGGCGGCGCGCCTGCGCGATCTGGAGCAGGCGGTGCGCGAGTTGCAGCTCCTCGAGCAGCAGCGCGCGGAGGGCTGGCGCCAGGCGGCGCACGATCTGCGCGGCTCGGTGGGCATCATCAGCAACGCCAGCGCGCTGCTCAATCGCGACCTCTCCGAGCCGCTGCGCTCGCGGTTCTCGCAGATCCTGCAGCGCGGGGTGAGTTCGCTGCATACCTTGCTCAGCGATCTGATCGATGTCGCGCGGCTCGAAGCCGGGCAGGAGCGGCGGCGCATCGCGCGATTCGACGTCGCTCGAACCCTGCGCGATCTGTGCGAAACTGTGCGCAATCTGGCCGCCGGGCGCAACCTGTTCGTGCTCGGGCAGGGCCCGGACTCGCTGCTGGTCGACGGTGATGAGGCCAAGGTGCTGCGCATCGCGCAGAACCTCATGCTCAACGGCCTCAAGGCCACCGAGCAGGGCGGCGTGCGTGTGCTCTGGGAGGCGCACGAGGATCACTGGCTGCTGAGCGTGCAGGACACGGGACCCGGATTCACGCACGGCTCGGCCGCGCCGCTCGAGCGCGCGCTGCAGCGCGCCACCGAGGAATCGCACGAGATCGACACGCGCGCGGAAGCGGCGGGGGAGGCGCCGGCAAGCACGCAGCCCGCCGCCATGCTCGTTTCGCAGTCCGGACATCGACCACCGAGCGAGCTGGCGGGCGAAGGGATAGGCCTCTCCATCGTCAAGCGTCTGTGCGAACTGCTCGATGCGGGGCTCGAGCTCGAGACGGCCGCGGGTGCGGGCGCCACCTTTCGCGTACGCTTTCCGCGCGCCTACCCGGAGGCTTCGCAGGACGGCGCCGGGCCGGGCACCTGAGCCGTGAGCGGCGAGGCCTTCGGCGCCCCCGGCCTGGCGCCCACCTGGTGTTCCAGCGACAAGGATTTCGTCACCACCGCGCTCGGACCTTCCCGGCTCTGGGCCACCATCGGACACGGCGTCATCGACGAGGTGTACTGGCCTTCCACCGGGGAACCCCAGATCCGCGACTTCGGTTTCTACCTGGTCGGCCAGGACGGCTACATCGATCTCAAGCGCGTGCGCCGTTATCGGTTGTCCACGCCGGGACCGTTCCTGCCCGTGCCGCGCATCATTCACTACGGCGATGATTACGAGCTCGAACTCGAGATCCTGCCCGATACGCGCCGCGATGCACTGCTGGTGCGCTACCGCCTCGAGGGACCCTACCGTCTGATCGTCATCCTGGCACCGCACCTGGGCAGCACCGGGCGCGACAACCGCGCCTGGGTGGAAGCGGGCGTCGGCTACGCGCAGCGCGCGGACTGCGCGCTGTGCCTCGCGGCCAATGCACCGCTCAATCAGCTGAGCTGTGGCTATGTCGGGGCTTCGGATGGATGGCAGGACCTCAATCGTCACGGCCGGCTGACGTACGACTACGGCACGGCCAGCCACGGCACCGTGGCATTGAGCGGCGAAGCGCAGGGGGCGAGTGGGCTGCTGGCGCTCGCCTTCTCCGAATCCGCGCGCGGGGCCTATACGCTGGTGCGCACCGCACTCGCAGAAGGCTTCGAGGCGCTGCGCGATGAGTTCCTGCACCACTGGGGGCGCTGGGGCGCACAGCTTGAGCTGCCGCGGCCCGATGAGCGGCTCGGCAATGCCGGCCTGCTCTCCGCCACGGTCCTGAAGATGCACGAGGACCGCACCTACCCGGGCGCCGTGGTAGCGAGCCTGAGCGTGCCCTGGGGCAATACCACCGATACGCTCGGCGGCTACCACTTGGTATGGCCGCGGGATGCGACGCTCACGGCCTTTGCGCTGCTTTCGGCCAACAAGCTCATGGAGGCGCGCCATATCCTGGCGCACCTGATCGCGACCCAGGTTCGCGACGGACGCTGGCCGCAGAACTATTTCCCGAGCGGTCAGGCGTTCTGGACCGGTACGCAGCTCGATGAGGCCGCATTTCCGGTATTGCTGGCGGCGAAGCTGCGCGAGCTGGGCGATGCCGAGTTGCCGGGCACGGCGCAGATGGTGCGCGCGGCCACCGCGTTCGTGGCGCGCACCGGCCCCAGCAGCGAGCAGGACCGCTGGGAGGAGAATCCGGGAGTCAGTCCGTTCACCTTGGCGGTAGCGGTCAGCGCGCTGATCGCGGCCGCCCCCTGGCTCGTGCCGGCCGAGCGCAAGCGCGCCGAGGAGCTCGCCGATGATTGGAACGAGCGGCTGGAGTCCTGGTGCTACGTCCGCGGCACGGCGCTGGCAGCGCAGCTAGGCGTTACCGGCTATTACGTGCGCATCGACACGCCGGACAAATCCGGCGCTCTGGCCGGCTGGGTGGCGCTGCGCAATCGCAACGGCGAGGACATCATGGGCTCGGCGCTGGTCAGCATGGATTTCTCGTACCTGGTGCGCCTGGGTCTGCGCCGCGCCTCCGATACGCGCATCCAGGACACCATCAAGGTCGTCGATCGTATCCTGCGCGTCCAGACCCCCTCCGGCGCGCTCTACCATCGCTACAACGAGGACGGCTACGGTGAGCATGCCGACGGGCGGGCCTTCGACGGCAACGGCATCGGCCGCGCGTGGCCGCTGCTCGCGGGGGAGCGCGGCCATCTGGCACTGCAATCCGGCGAGGATCCGATCGAGTATCTCAACACCATGTGGAACTGTGCGAGCCTGGGTGGAATGCTGCCCGAGCAGGTCTGGGACAGCGCGCCGATTCCGGCGCTGGGCCTGGAGCCGGGGCGCCCCTCGGGCAGTGCCATGCCGCTGCTGTGGTCACATGCGGAGTTCCTGAAGCTGCTGATTGCGCGCGAGCACGGCAAGCCGGCCGAGCTGCTGCAGGCCGTTGCGCAGCGCTACGCAGGCGAGGTAGCGCATCCGGCTGCCGTGTGGCATTGGCGCCATGAAGTACCGGTCGCGCGGCTCGAAGCGGGACGGGCGCTGCGCATCGAGGACCGCGAACCCTTCTGTCTGCACTTCGGCTACGACGGCTGGCAGCAATCCCACGATCGCGAGGCCGAACCCCAGCTCTTCGGACTCTGGTCGGTGGAGCTCACAGTGGACGAGCTCGACGCGTACTCGGAGCTGAACTTCACCCGCCGCTACGGCTCGACGTGGGAAGGCGTCGACCATCGCGTGCTGCTCGGTCACACGGCGCTCCAACACGCCCTGACGCCGGTCGGCTGACGGCTCAGCGCAGGTAACGGCGCACGATCTGCCCGATCTCGACCAGGGCGCGCTCGCGCTGCGCCACCGAGCCGCTCTGCGGTCCGAGGTGCTCGCGCAGGTGCTCCTCGAGCACATCGGACATGAGCCCGTTGGCCGCGCCCCGCACCGCAGCAATCTGCTGCAACACTGCAGTGCATTCCTGATCATCGTCCAGCGCCCGCTCCAGCGCCTCGGTCTGGCCCCGCATGCGCCGCACGCGCGCCAGCAGGCGGCCCTTGTTTCGCAGAGTGTGAGGCATATTCGCTCCCCGGCTGTCGTGGATACCATACTCTGGTACAGTATACCCGATGCGCCACAGCCACGAATTCAACGACGTCAATCCGCTGGCCGAGCAGCGTATGCGGCTGGTCGTGCTTCTCACCGTGGTCATGATGATCATCGAGATCACGGCCGGATGGTTGTTCCGCTCGATGGCGCTGCTGGCCGATGGCCTGCACATGAGCTCGCATGCGATCGCGCTGGGGCTGTCCGCGGCCGCCTATACGCTCGCGCGCCGCCTGGCGCGCGACGAGCGCTTCGCTTTCGGTACCTGGAAAATCGAGATCCTCGGCGGCTACACCAGTGCGGTGCTGCTGGTGGGCGTGGTGATCTTCATGGCCTGGGAATCGGCCACGCGCCTGGTCCATCCGGCGTCGATTGCGTTCGACGAGGCCATTGCGATTGCCTGCATCGGCCTGCTCGTCAATCTGTGTTCGGCCTGGCTGCTGGCGGGAGCGGGCGGGGCCGGCCACGGCCACTCGCACGATCATGCGCATGGCCATGATCACGGCCATGACCGCGACCATGACCACAGCCCTGACGCGGCCCGGGCGCATAAGCCCGGGAGCGCCACGAGGCGCCACCGCGATCTGAACCTGCGCGCAGCCTACGTGCACGTCGCAGCCGACGCCGGGACCTCGGTGCTGGCGATCGGGGCGCTGACGGCCGGCAAGTTCCTGGGCGCCACCTGGCTCGACCCGGTCATGGGCATTGTCGGCAGTGTGATCGTCGCGGCATGGGCCTTTACGCTGCTGCGCGACACGGGGCGCGTCCTGCTCGATGCCGAGACGAATGCGCCGATGGTGGCGGCCATCCGCAACGCCGTGTGCGGTGGAGAGGCCGCCCGGACCATCGAGGACCTGCACGTGTGGCGGGTCGGCAAGGGCAAATACGCATGCGTGCTCAGCGTCGAATCGGCCGAGCCGGTTTCGCCCGACGAGATCCGCTCGTTGCTGTCGGTGCACGAAGAGCTCACTCACGTCACGGTCGAGGTCAACCGCCCCGCCTAGGCTGCGCCGGACTGCGACGGGCGCTGCCCGTCAGTATTCCACGTGCAGGCGGATTCCCCAGAAGCGCACCGGCCCGCGGTCGCGGTTGTAGCCGGGGTTCTCGATGAACTGGAAGTCCGGGCTGAGCTGCCAATGAATCGGACCGGGCCGCGCGGGCCAGCTGTATTCGATGCGGTAGTAACTCTCCAGGATCTGCTCACGGCCGTAGTTCAAATGGCCGTCTCCGAGCAGAAAGCCCGAACCGCCGTCAGCCAGATACTGCGCATGCGGCGCGTCGAGGCCCTGGCTCGCCACCGCCACGCCCAGGCGGTCCGAGGGGCGCATCCAATGCGCTCCCGACAGCTGCCCCCCCACGCTGAGCACCCGGTCGACCTCCGTGAAGGCAAAACTCTCCTCGTTGCCATCGTTCCAGCCCCAGCGCACGAAGACACCGCTTTCTCCGTCATCGGCCAGCGGTTGTTCCAGGTTGAGCCCATAGCCATGCTTTTGGCGGCCCGGACGGTCGTCGGCGACGATATCCGGCGCGCTGGCATCGGCCGCCGCCACCGCCAGGGCCTCCCGATACACCCCCATGCTGGCGGTATTGAGGTAGGCGAACAGCCGCACGATCGTGCCGGTGGGCAGAGCCGAGACGGTAAGCTGCAGGTTCTGTCCGCTGGCGCGCGTCAGCGAGGACACGAGCTGCTGGCCGTTGGCCATGGTCGGCATCCGATAAACACCGTATTTCAGTGACCACGCAGGACTGATGTACCCCACGACCACGCCGTCCGTATAGCCACGGGTATTGGCGGCATAGTCCCAGGCGGTATTGGCCCACAGCGACCAATTGAGGAATTCACTCCGCGGATCGCCCGCATAGCGGTTCTCGTCGAAGTCATCGGTGACAGCCATGCGACCAACCTTGAGTTCCAGGCGCGACCCGGCCTCGCCACCCCCGACCTGATCCTTGGCTCGCTCCACCGCGGTCGCGCGCTCGGTCAGCGGCCACATGAAACGCAGGAAATCCCGGGCGATGTAGAACTCCTTCTTCAACCCCGCGGCGCCTTCTCGCACCACATCGCCATTGGTCAGCCCGGCCAGGCCGGTGGCATTGCTGACCCCGGCGCCGGTGAAGCGCTCGACATCCACGTAGGCCTGCAGCCAGTCCACGGGGGCCCAGCCCAGGTACACCCCCATGGTGTTCGTTGGCTGGGTATCACCATCGGACCTGAGGCTGAGCCGGGAGGCGTAGGGCGATTCCAGGCTGCTCTGGTGCTGCAGAATGAATGTGTCCTGCGCCCCCAAAAGCTGTGGCAGGCGCGAAGTCGGCCCCAGGGCGACTTCCTCCGGCGCGCCCGCGGGTGTCTCCTGCGCCGACGTTCGCTGCACGGGGCCCAATGCCCAGATGGCCACAAGCACCAGCAGCTGACCGCGACCGGACCGCGACTGGGGCAGGGTAGACGTGAAAGTGCGCATCGGTGTCGTCAACTTTTACGAGCCATGGTATAGCGCGCAGATGAAGGGTTTGTGTCACTGTAGATACTATACCCCACTATTGTATA
>DATDHV010000023.1:0-19838 GCA_036521395.1 Steroidobacteraceae bacterium
GTCGATGAGCTGGGTCGTCCAATCGATCGGCGCGTGAGCGGATTCCATGCCCGCGTGGTGCAGCATGAAGTCGATCATCTCGACGGCATCCTCTATCCCATGCGCATGACGGACATGAGCCGATTCGGATTCAACGAGGAGCTGTTTCCGGGCCAGGCGCTGCCGGAGGACTGAGGCCCGGAACCGCGCTCACGCCGGCGCGCAACACCAATCGGCCCGGCAGTCAATCGGTGCGCCGGACCGCGAGTCGCGAGAATGCGCCGGCGGGATTCACTTCGACGCTCACGTCGATCGGCTGGCAGCACACCTGACAGTCCTCGACATAGCTGGCGGCGCCGACCGAGAGATCCACCAGCATCTGCACGCCCTCGCCGCAATAGGGGCATTGGATGACCTCGAGTTGCACGAGGGGCGCCTCGTGCGCGCCCGCAGCTTCACTCCGCCCCGGCTCGAACACCGGTTCCAGGCCGTACTGGGCATCGATGGCGCCGTCCGATGGCACGGGACGGGCGGGCCTGCGCGGGCGTCGCGTGCTCATGCGCGCAGGCTCACCCGCGTCCGAGGTGATCGCGTAAGATTCCGGACATGGCGCACGTGGACAGAGACCCCTTGAAACAATCGCTCACGCGATTGTATGCCGAGCTGGCGCGTACGCCGCGCCTGGATGAGAGTGCCAGGCAGCGCCTGCGCACCGCCCTGGCGGACATCGAGCGGCGTTTGGAGGCAGGCGGTGAGGCCCGCGAGGCGCGCGAGGCGCGCGAGGCCCGGCAACACGCCGCCGCGGCCGAGCACCCTCTGGAAGCGCTCGCCGTCGGTTTCGAGTCCGAGCACCCGACCCTGGCGGCGAGCGTACGTCAGTTCATCGACCTGCTGGTGCGGGCCGGTCTTTAGCGTCTTTGGCGGCCGCCGCGCGCTGCGCCAGCCGCGCCTTCCAGTCCGTGACGCGCTTGGAGAGCTGCTTCTTCTGCTCCGGCGTCAGCACGTTGTAGAGCTGCTGCCTGAGGTCGGCGAGCCGCTGAATGCGATCGGCGGCACGCTTCTTGGCCGCCTGCACGGCCGCTGCGTAGCCCGGATCTCCCGGATCGGCCAGCGCCAGCATGCCGGCAGCCCTGGGCGCTGCGCCTGGCGCAGCGCCGGCGCGCGCGCCGGCCGCCTGCTGGCGAGCGTGCGCGAGGATGTCTCGCATCTGCTGCCGCTGCACATCGGTGAGATCGAGGCCGCGGAAACCGGCCAGCAGCAACCTGCCGTGGTGACGGTGGTGGTGATGCCAGCGATCATGGCAATGACGGCCGCGATCCCGGTCCCAGCCCTCGCGCATGTCCTGCGGACCATGCATGTGCTGTGCGCCACCCTGCGTCTCCTGGGCGTTCGGGGCACCGGCGCCGTCCTGCGAGGCATCCGGAGCGCTTTGAGCGAAGGCGCTGCCGGCGAAGCCCGCGAGCGCCAGAGCGACTATCAGGGGGTGGAGTTTGTTTGACATACCGTGGCCTCGTTGACGCCGTTACTGGTGGCGATATACCCAGGAACGCGACACTGCCACGACGGTAGACGGGCCGCGACGGCTGCGGCGTTAAGTTGCGTCAATGTTCGTCAAGCCGCCGAGCTCAGACCGGCACGACCTCTTCGCGGGCGGCGCGCTTGCGCTCGTGTGGCTTGAGAAAGCGCTTGCGGATGCGGATGCTCGAGGGTGTGACTTCCACCAGCTCGTCGTCGGCGATGAATTCAACGGCGTATTCGAGCGTCAGCGGAATCGGCGGAGTCAACAGGATCGCGTCGTCCTTGCCGGCGGCGCGAATATTGGTGAGCTTCTTGGTCTTGATGGGATTGACCACGAGATCGTTCTCGCGGCTGTGGATGCCGATGATGATGCCCTCGTAGAGCTTGTCGCCCGGACTCACGAACAGCCGCCCGCGCTCCTGCAGCGCGAACAGGGCGTAGGCCACGGCCTCGCCATCCTCGTTGCTGATCAGCACACCGTTGTGACGATCGGGGATGTCGCCCTTGACGGCCGCGAAGCCGTCGAAGATGTGACTGATGAGCCCGGTGCCGCGCGTCAGCGTCATGAACTCGCCCTGAAAGCCGATCAGGCCCCTGGCTGGAACGCGGTACTCGAGCCGCGCCCGCCCCGTGCCCTCGATGGCCATGTCGGTGAGTTCGGCGCGGCGCCGGCCCAGCGCCTCCATGACACCGCCCTGATGCGCCTCGTCGATGTCCACGGTAAGTGCCTCGAAGGGCTCGAGCGCGACGCCATCAACCGTCTTTTTGAGCACCTGGGGCTTGCCGACGGCCAGTTCGTAGCCCTCGCGCCGCATGGTCTCGATCAGGATGGTCAGGTGCAGCTCGCCGCGGCCGAGGACGCGAAACACGTCGGCGTCCGCGGTGTCTTCCACCCGCAGCGCGACGTTGCTCTGCAGCTCGCGGTAAAGCCGCTCGCGGATCTGGCGGCTGGTCACGAACTTGCCTTCGCGGCCCGCGAGCGGCGAGGTATTGACCTGAAAGTTCATCGCCAGCGTCGGCTCATCGACCTGGATGGGCGGCAACCCCTGCGGGTGTTCGGGATCGCAGAGCGTCAATCCGATATTGACGTCCTCGATGCCCGTGACGGCGACGATGTCGCCAGCGGCCGCCTCGTCGACGGCGGTGCGTTGCAGGCCGTGGAAGCTCAGCACCTGGGCAATCTTCGACACGCCCCGGTCCTGCTCGCCGTAGCGCAGCGCGACATTGCGACCGGCGCGCAGCGTGCCGCGAAGGATGCGGCCGATACCGATGCGGCCGACGTAGGAGCTGTAGTCGAGCGTGGAGATCTGGAGCTGCAGCGGCGCATCGATCTCGGTGGCCGGAGCGGGCACGTGCTGCAGGATGGCTTCGAACAGCGCAGCCATGTCCGGATCGCGCCGCGTCATGTCGGTGCTGGCCCAGCCCTGCAGCGCCGAGGCATAGATGACGGGGAAATCGAGCTGGGGGTCGGTGGCGCCGAGCTTGTCGAACAGCTCGAAGGTCCGGTCCACGACCCAGCCGGCGCGTGCGCCCGGCCGATCGATCTTGTTCACGACCACGATGGCCTTGAGCCCGAGGGCCAGGGCCTTGCGGGTCACGAAGCGGGTCTGTGGCATGGGACCCTCGACCGCGTCGACCAGCAGCAGCACGCCATCCACCATGGACAGCACGCGCTCGACTTCGCCGCCGAAGTCGGCGTGGCCCGGGGTGTCGACGATGTTGATGCGCGTGCCGCCGTACTCGATGGCGCAGTTCTTGGCGAGGATGGTGATGCCGCGCTCGCGCTCGATGTCGTTGGAGTCCATGACGCGCTCGCCGATCTTCTCGTGCGCCGCGAACGTGCCGGACTGCTTGAGCAGGCAGTCCACCAGGGTGGTCTTGCCATGGTCAACGTGGGCGATGATCGCGATGTTGCGGATCGGGCGCTGCATGGGACGGCCACAGAAAAAGGGCGCCGAGGGTAGCAGAACGGGGCGGGCACTGTTAGACTATCCGAGGTACATAAAGATATCGTTATATGTTTAAAGGCTCTGTCGCTAGCACGGATCTCGGACAGGTGGTGCGTGCTCTCAAGGGCGCCGCCGAACCCACGCGCCTGCGTCTGCTCGTGCTCTTGAGCCACGGGGAGTTCACGGTCAGCGAGCTGTGTCGGGTGCTTGGCCAGAGCCAGCCGCGCATCTCGCGCCACCTGCGCTTGCTTACCGAGGCCGGGTTCCTGCAGCGCTTCCGCGAGCAGCAGTGCGTCTATTACCGCGCTCCCGTGACGGGGCGCGCTCTGGAATGGTCGCGCCAACTCCTGTCGCTGGCCGATCCGGACGCCCCACTGCTCAAGTGCGATCGGGAGTTCGCAACGCGAGTGGTGCGCGAGCGGGCCGGGATCGCAGCACAACAACTGTGCCCGTCCGGCGCCGAGAGTACCTCGCGCGAGGAGCTTTCGACGGTACTGCTCGAGGAACTCGGCCCCTCGAGCATCGGTGAGCTGCTCGACATCGGCACCGGCACGGGCCTCATGCTCGAGATCCTGGGTCCAAGGGCCGAGCACGCGGTGGGTATCGACATCTCCGCCCCGGCGCTGCGCCTGGCGCGCACCCGCGTGCATGGCGTGGGGCTGAGCCACTGCGAGTTCCACCGCGGCGACATGTACCGCCTGCCCTGTGAGGATGCGGCCTACGACATCATCACGATCGACCGCGTGCTGGCGCGGGCCGAGCGTCCGGCGGCCGCGCTGGCCGAAGCGGCGCGCGCGCTGCGGCCGGGCGGGCGTCTGGTCGTGATCGAGGACTTCGAGCAGCTCGCCGCGTGCGCGGAGGACAATCCCTTCGCGCAGCTGCGTCGTTGGCTCGCCGGCGGTGGTTTTGCGGCCGGCCGCATGCGCCCGTGCGATCTGGCGAGTCGCCATTTCCTGGTCGCGCTGGCACGGCTTAGCTCGCATCCTCACGGCGAGATCGGCGGCACGCCACGCCCGGACCCCCGTCGCATCTCGTCCCGGGCGGACGCCGCATGAACGCTCCCGGTCTTGCCGATCGCCTCGACAGTCGTCCGAGCCGCCGCGCGGTGCCGGTACAGGTCTCGTTCGAATTCTTTCCGCCCGGCGATGAGAAGATGGAGCAGACGCTGTGGCAGTCCATACAGCGCCTCATGCCCCTCACACCGCGCTTCGTCTCGGTGACCTACGGCGCCGACGGCTCCACGCGCGAGCGCACCCACAACGTGGTCATGCGCGTGCTCCAGGAGACCGCACTGACGCCGGCCCCGCACCTGACCTGCATCGGCACGGATCGCGAGCACATACTGGAGATCGCGCGCGGCTACTGGCAGGCGGGCGTGCGCCATGTCGTGGCGCTGCGCGGGGATGCGCCGCAGGGCGGCGAGGCCTACCGCCCCCATCCCGGAGGGTTTCCCTACGCCGTGGATCTGGTCCGCGGGCTCAAGAGCGTCGCGGACTTCGAGATCACCGTGGCGGCCTACCCCGAGGTGCATCCGGAAGCGCCCAGCGCCGCCTTCGACCTTGATAACCTCAAGGCCAAGACCGAGGCCGGTGCCGATCGGGCCATCACGCAGTTTTTCTTCGATTGCGACGTATTTCTGCGTTTCCGCGACCGCTGCGCGGCTGCCGGCATCCGCGCCAGCCTGGTACCGGGCATCCTGCCCATTACGCGCTTCCCGCAGATGCTGCGCTTCGCGGCCCGCTGCGGCGCGCAGGTGCCGGACTGGCTGCGTCACCGCTTCGACGGTCTCGAAGAGGATGCCGACACGCGGCGCATGATCGCCGCGGCGTTCGCGATCGGCCAGGTCGAGACCCTGAGCCGCGAAGGCGTTGATGAATTCCATTTCTACACGCTCAATCGCGCCGATCTGACCTACGCCATCTGCCACGCGCTCGGCGTTCGTGCCCCTCAGGTCGACGCCCCGACCCTGCTGGAGCAATCCGCATGACGCGCGCGCAGCGAATCGAGGAGTTCCAGCGGCTGCTGACGCAGCGCGTGCTGGTGCTCGACGGCGCCATGGGCACCATGATCCAGGGATACAAGCCGGACGAGGCCGCCTACCGCGGACAGCGCTTCCGCGACTGGCCGAGCGACGTCAAGGGCAACAACGATCTGCTGACGCTGACACAGCCGGGCATGATCCGCGAGATCCATGGCAAATACCTCGCGGCCGGCGCCGACATCATCGAGACCAACACGTTCAATTCCAATGCGCCCTCGCTCGGCGACTACCACATGGAGGGGCTGGTCGGGGAGCTGAACTTGCACGCCGCGCGCCTGGCGCGCGACGTGGCCGACCAGTACGCCGAGCGCACCGGCCAGCCGCGCTTCGTGGCCGGGGCCATCGGACCCACCAACCGCACCGCCTCGCTCTCCCCGCAAGTCAACGATCCCGGGTTCCGCAACATCACCTTCGATCAACTCGTGGCGACCTACAGCGAAGCGGTCGCGGCGCTCATCGAGGGCGGCGTGGACCTGCTGCTGATCGAGACCATCTTCGACACGCTCAATGCCAAGGCGGCGCTGTTCGCGGTGCGCCGCACGCTCGAGCAACTGCACACCGAGCTGCCCATCATGGTGTCGGGCACGATCACCGATGCCTCGGGTCGCACGCTCTCGGGCCAGACGGTGGAGGCATTCTGGAACTCGATCCGGCACGCGCGACCCACCGTGGTGGGCCTGAACTGCGCCCTGGGCGCGCGCCAGCTGCGGCCATACGTGGAGGAGCTGTCGCGCCTGGCGGATGCGGCCGTGTGCGTCTATCCGAACGCCGGGCTGCCCAACGCCTTCGGCGAGTACGACGAGCAGGCCTGCGAGACCGCGGCGCTGGTGCGCGAGTTCGCCGAGCAGGGCCTGGTGAATATCATCGGCGGTTGCTGCGGCACCACCGCCGAGCACATTGCGCACATGCGCGAGGCCGTGGCGCGGCTGCCCACGCGGGTGGTGCCGCGCCATCCACCGCGCTGCCGCCTCTCGGGACTCGAGGCGCTCGACATCGGCCCCGACAGCCTGTTCGTCAATGTCGGCGAGCGCACCAACGTCACCGGCTCGGCCAAGTTCCGGCGCCTGATCGAGGCCGACGACTATGCCGGCGCGCTCGACATCGCACGCTCGCAGGTCGTGAGCGGCGCGCAGATCATCGACGTCAACATGGACGAGGGCATGCTCGACTCGCAGGCCGCCATGGTGCGGTTCCTGCACCTGATTGCCTCCGAGCCGGACATCGCGCGCGTGCCGGTCATGATCGATTCCTCGAAGTGGGGCGTGATCGAAGCCGGACTCAAGTGCCTGCAGGGCAAGGGCATCGTCAATTCGATCAGCCTCAAGGAAGGTGAGGAGATCTTCCTGGCGCACGCGCGCCTGGTGCGCGCCTATGGCGCCGCCGTCGTGGTCATGGCATTCGACGAGCGCGGCCAGGCCGACACGGTCGAGCGCAAGGTGTCGATCTGCGAGCGCTGCTACAAGCTGCTGACCGAGCAGGTCGGCTTCCCGCCCGAGGACATCATCTTCGATCCGAACATCTTCGCGATCGCCACCGGTATGGAGGAGCACAACGGCTACGGGCGCGACTTCATCGAGGCCACCGCGGCGATCCGTGAGCGCTGCCCGCACGTGCTGATCAGCGGCGGGGTCAGCAACGTGTCGTTCTCGTTCCGCGGCAATGAGCCGGTGCGCGAGGCCATGCACTCGGTGTTCCTGTATCACGCGATCAGCGCCGGCATGAGCATGGGCATCGTCAATGCCGGCCAGCTCGCGATCTACGAACAGATCGATCCCGAGCTGCGCGAGCGCTGCGAGGATGTGATCCTCAACCGCCGCAGCGATGCCACCGAGCGGCTGCTGGAGATCGCGGGGCGCTACCGCGGCGAGGCCGGAGCGCGCAAGGTCGAGGACCTGGCGTGGCGCAGCTGGCCGGTGGCCAAGCGCCTCGAACACGCGTTGGTGCGCGGCATCGATGAGTACGTGGTCGAGGACACGGAGGAGGCGCGCAGCCAGTTCGAGCGCCCGCTGCAGGTGATCGAGGGACCGCTCATGGACGGCATGAACGTGGTCGGCGATCTGTTCGGTGCCGGCAAGATGTTCCTGCCGCAGGTGGTGAAGTCGGCGCGCGTGATGAAGAAGGCCGTGGCGCACCTGATTCCCTACATTGAAAAGGAAAAGGCCGCCGGCGGCGGCACGCGCCAGAGCAACGGCCGCATCGTCATGGCCACGGTCAAGGGCGACGTGCACGACATCGGCAAGAACATCGTCGGCGTGGTGCTCCAGTGCAACAACTTCGAAGTGGTGGATCTGGGCGTGATGGTCTCGTGCGACAAGATTCTCGAGACTGCGCGCCGCGAGCACGCCGACATGATCGGCTTGTCGGGCCTGATCACTCCCTCGCTCGACGAGATGGTGCACGTGGCGCGTGAAATGCAGCGCCAGGGGTTCAGCCAGCCGCTGCTGATCGGCGGCGCCACGACCTCCCCGGCGCACACCTCGGTGCGCATCGACCCGCAGTACGAAGGCGCGGTGGTGTACGTCAAGGATGCCTCGCGCGCGGTGGGCGTGTGCCAGCAGCTCATTGCGCCGGACTCGCGCGCCATCTTCACGGCGCGCGCCAAGGCCGATCATGCTCAGCGCCGGGTGCAGCACGGCTCGCGCCGCGTCAAGGCGCCCACGCATACCCTGGCGCAGGCGCGGGCCAATCGGCCGCGGCTGGACTGGAGCGGCTACGTGCCGCCGGTGCCGCGCATGCTCGGGGTGCGGAGCTTCGATGAATACTCGGTGGAGGAGCTCGCGCGCTACATCGACTGGACGCCGTTCTTCCAGGCCTGGGAGCTGCGCGGCAGATTCCCCGATATCCTCAGCGATGCGCAGTTCGGCGAGCAGGCGAGCAGCCTGTACGCCGATGCCCGCAAGATGTTGCGCACGCTGATCCGCGAGTGCTGGCTCAAGCCGCGCGCGGTGTTCGGCCTGTTCGCCGCCAACTCCGCCGACGAGGACCTCGAGCTCTATGCCGACGATGCCCGCGGTGCGGTCATCGCGCGGGTGCATTTCCTGCGCCAGCAGAAGGACCTGCCCGAGGGTAAGCCGCACGCGGCGCTGGCAGATTTCGTGGCGCCCGGAGATTCGCAACTGCACGATTATTTCGGCGCCTTCGCCGTCAGCGCGAGCGAGGGCATCGAGGCGCCGCTGCAGCGCTTCCAGGCCGGTCACGACGATTACTCGGCCATCATGCTCAAGTCGCTGGCCGACCGGCTGGCCGAGGCCTTCGCCGAGCGACTGCACGAGCGCGTGCGACGCGAGTTCTGGGGTTACGCGCCGGCCGAGAAGCTCGGCCCCGAACAGCTCATCCGCGAGGAGTATCGCGGCATACGTCCGGCCCCGGGCTACCCGGCCTGTCCCGACCATACCGAGAAGGCCATCCTGTGGCGGCTGCTGGATGTGGAGGAGCGCGCCGGCATCACGTTGACCGACTCGTTTGCCATGTACCCCACTGCGGCGGTCAGCGGCTGGTATTTCTCGCACCCCGAGGCGCGCTACCTGGCCGTGGGCCGCATCGATCGGGATCAGGTCGTGGACTACGCGCGGCGCAAGGGCATGACGGTCGAAGAGGTCGAGCGCTGGCTGGCGCCCAATCTCGGCTACGAGCCCGAGGGGGTCGCATTGCAGACCGCGTGACGCCCCCACACGCGCACGCGGCCGTGGCCGGTGGACCCGGTGCGGGTGGTGCCGAGGTGCTGCGCGGATTCTTCGGCGTGTTCCGCTACAGTCGCCGTGCGGTCGACCTGGTCTGGCACACCAACCGGGCGCTGTTCATTTCGCTGGCCCTGCTGACCGTCGTGGCCGGACTGCTGCCGGCCAGCGTGCCCTGGGTCGGGGCCAAGATCATCGATGCGGTCGTGGCGGCGCGCAACCTCCCAGCGCTGGGCTTTGCGCGCGTTCTGCGCTTGGTGGTGATCGAGGCCGTGCTGGTGGCGGCGCTGGCCGGCACGCAGCGCGGTCTGTCGCTGTGCCAGGCGCTGCTGCGCGCTCAGCTCGGCCAGCGCGTCAACGTCATGATCCTCGAGAAGGCGCTGACTCTGGAGCTGCAGCACTTCGAGGATTCCGAATTCTACGACAAGCTCACGCGCGCGCGGCGCGAGGCCTCGAGCCGGCCGCTGAGCCTGGTCATGCGTACCTTCGGCCTGGGCCAGAATGCCATCTCGCTGCTGAGCTTCGCGGCGTTGCTGGTGCATTTCTCGCCCTGGACCGTATTGATCCTGCTGGCGGCAGGCCTGCCGGCATTCACCGCCGAGGCCAAATTCTCCGGCGATGCCTTCCGGCTGTTCCGCTGGCGCTCACCCGAAACGCGCATGCAGACCTACCTGGAGACCGTCCTTGCGCGCGAGGACCATGCCAAGGAGGTGAAGTTGTTCGGGCTCGGTCCGCGCCTGCTGCAGCGCTACCGCGACATCTTCACGCGCCTGTACCGCGAGGACCGGGCGCTCTCGATCCGGCGCGACGGCTGGGGTTTTGCCCTGAGCCTGGTGGCGACCGCGACCTTCTATGGCGCCTACGGCTGGATCGCGCTATCCACGATCCGCGCCGCGATCACGCTCGGGCAGATGACACTGTACGTGTCGCTGTTCCGGCAGGGCCAGAGCGCCGTGACCGCCATACTCACCGCCGTCGGCGGCATGTACGAGGACAATCTGTATCTATCGACGCTGTATGAGTATCTTGAGACCCCGGTGGCGACGCTTCCGGGCAGCGCGCTGCGCGGTCCGCGGCCCGAGGACGGCGTGCGCTTCGAGCAGGTGACTTTTACTTATCCCGGCGCGACCGCCCCGGCGCTGATCGACATCGATCTGCATCTGACGCCCGGCAGCAGCCTCGCGCTGGTGGGCGAGAACGGTTCGGGCAAGACCACGCTGATCAAGCTGCTCACGCGCCTCTACAGCCCGGACTCGGGTCGCATCCTGCTCGATGGTCTGCCGCTGCCGGAGTGGCGGGACGAAGCCCTGAAGGCGCGCATCGGTGTCATTTTCCAGGATTTCACGCGTTATCAGATGCTGGTGGGGGAAAACGTCGGCGCGGGCGACGAGCGCTACTTCGAGGACGAGCAGCGTTGGCGCGATGCGGCCGGCAAGGGGCGCGCCGCGGAGTTCATCGAGCAGCTGCCGCGCGGCTACCGCACACAGCTCGGCAAGTGGTTTCGCGACGGCCAGGAGCTCTCGGGCGGTCAATGGCAGAAGGTGGCGCTCGCGCGCGCCTTCATGCGTACCCAGGCCGACGTGCTGGTGCTCGATGAGCCCACCGCGGCCATGGACGCGCGCGCCGAGGCGGAAGTGTTCGAGCACTTTCGCACCCTGGCGCGCGATCGCATCACCATCCTGATCTCACACCGCTTCTCAACGGTGCGCATGGCCGACCAGATCGCGGTGCTCGATCACGGCCGCATCATCGAGAAGGGCAGCCACGAGGAGCTCATGGCCCGCGGCGGCCAGTACGCGCAGCTGTTCTCGCTGCAGGCGCGCGGCTATCGTTGAATCGCCGCTGCGGCGTGCGAGCGGGTACAATGTCACGACATATGGATGAAGCCGCCGATACCTTCGACTCAGCATTCTCCAAGGCCGTCGATTTGGGCAATCGCCTGGCGGGCAAGGACAAGGAAGCCGATCTTTGGGACATCGCCGACGGATTGCTCGCGGGCGCGATTCAGTACTGGCTCTACACGCGCCAGCCCTGCGGAGATCCGCGCTGCGAGGACTGCGTGCCGATCAGCACCGCTGAGGCGCGCATGGCCGAGATCAAGCGTCTCATCGATCAGCTCGCCGCCGAGAGCGAGTACTTTCACGCTCCCACCGATGCCAACGCCGGCCGCGCTTAGCGCGCCGCACCTGCCTGAGCCGTGCCTGCCTGAGCCGCGCCCGGTCGCGCCTCTGCTGCTGCGCCAGTGACCTCGGCCAGTGCGGCCTCGAGCAGGTCGAGCCCCTCATTGAGCAGCGCATCATCGATGGTCAGGGGTGCAAGCACGCGGATGACGTTGCCGTAGAGGCCGCACGAGAGAATGACCAGGCCGCGCCTGGCGGCCGCCAGCACCAGCGCACGCGTGAGCTCCGGATCGGGCTGGTCCTCGCGCCGGTTCCTGACCAGCTCCATCGCAACCATGAAGCCGAGGCCGCGCACCTCGCCGATGGTCGGGTACTTCACCTGCAGGGATTTCAGTCGTGTCATGAGCTGCGCGCCGAGCACGCGGGCGCGCTCGGCCAATCGTTCCTCGGCAATCACCTCGAGCACGGCGAGCGCGGCTGCGCATCCCAGCGGTGAGCCGGCAAAGGTGCCGCCGAGGCCTCCGGGAGGAGGTGCGTCCATGATCGGAGCCTTGCCGATCACGGCAGCGAGCGGTAATCCACCGGCGATGCTCTTGGCAACAGTCATCAAGTCCGGCTCGATGCCGGCGTGCTCGCAGGCGAACATGCGCCCAGTGCGTGCAAACCCCGACTGGATCTCATCGGCGATGAGCACGATGCCGTGGCTGTCGCATAGCGTGCGCAGGCTGCGGAGAAAATCCGGCGGTGCGATGTAGAAGCCGCCCTCGCCCTGGACCGGTTCGACGATCAGCGCCGCGACCCGCGCGGGCTCGATGGCGGTCTTGAACAGCCGCTCGATCGAGGCGAGCGAATGCTGCGGCGTGACGCCGTGAAATGCCGACGGAAAGGGGACGTGATACACCTCGGGCAGCAACGGGCCAAACCCGCTCTTGTACGGTTGCACCTTGCCCGTGAGGCTCATGGCGGCGATGGTGCGACCGTGGAAGGCACCACCGAAGGCGATGACGGCGGAACGGCCGGTGTGGTAGCGAGCAATCTTCAACGCGTTTTCGATCGCCTCGGCGCCGGTCGAGAACAGCAGGGATTTCTTCGGCGTCGTGCCGGGCGCGAGCGCATTGAGCCGCTCGGCCAGGGCCACGTAGCCCTCGTAGGGGGTGATCTGGAAGCAGCTGTGGGTCAAGCGCGTGAGCTGCTCCTGCACGGCCGCGATCACGCGCGGATGCAGATGGCCGGTGTTGTGCACGGCAATGCCGCTCGCGAAATCGATGTAGCGACGCCCCTCGACGTCCCAGAGCTCGGCGTTGCGCGCGCGCTGCACGTAGATGGGCAGCGAATTGGCCACTCCGCGCGCCACCGCGGCGCCACGGCGGCGGTGCAGCTCCTCATTTTGCATGCTTCATGGCTCCTGCGGCTCCCCTGCCCACTATAAGCGGAACGGCATAAGCTAAAAACCGGATTCGTTTGCTCCGCAAGTGCCCGCGTCGCTAGAATCCGGCGCCCCGTTCGTCAGCAGCAAAGCGGTAATTTCCTTGAACGACACCAGTATTGTGACCGAAGTGATCGTGATCGGCGCCGGCCCGGCCGGCCTGTTCCAGGTATTCGAGCTCGGCCTGCTGGGCATCAAGGCCCACGTGCTCGATACCTTGCGCCAGCCGGGCGGTCAGTGCACCGAGCTGTATCCCGACAAGCCGATCTACGACATTCCGGCGCTGCCGATCTGCGGCGCGCAGGAGCTGGTTGACCGACTGATGCAGCAGATCAAGCCCTTCGGCGCCGAGTTTCATCTCGGCGAGGAAGCCGTGGAGCTGCAGCGCCAGGACGGCGGCCGCTTCCGCGTCGTCACCAGCGCCGGCACCGTATTCGACGCCGGCGCCGTGGTCATTGCCGCGGGCGTGGGCTCCTTCCAGCCGCGCCGGCTGGCCGTCGAGCAGGCCGAGGCCTTCGAGGGCACGCAGATCCACTACCGGGTCAAGAACGCGAGCGATTTCCACGGTCGCCGGCTGGTGGTATTCGGCGGCGGCGACTCGGCGCTCGATTGGGCTCTGGACCTTGCGCCCAAGGCGGCGAGCATCGCGCTGGTGCACCGCCGTCCGGAGTTTCGCGGCGCACCCGCTTCGGCCGCGCGCCTGCGCGAGCTGGCCGTCGCCGGCAAACTGCGCTTCGTCGAGGGCCTGGCGCACTCGCTGCACAGCGACGCGGGCGCGCTGCGGGGCGTGCGGATCAAGACGGCGAGCGGTGATCTGCAGCTGCTCGATGCCGAGCACCTGCTGGTGTTCTTCGGCCTGGCGCCCAAGCTCGGGCCCATCGCCGAATGGGGCTTGGACATCGACAAACGCGCGATCAGAGTGGATACCGAGAAGTTCGAGTCCAACATACCGGGCGTGTTCGCCATCGGCGATATCAACACCTATCCCGGCAAGAAGAAGTTGATCCTCTCGAGCTTTCACGAGGCGGCGCTGGCCTCCTTCGCCATCCAGCACTATCTCTATCCGGCCAAGAAGCAGTTCCTCCAATACACCACCACCAGCCCCGCGATGCAGAAACGCCTCGGTGTCGCGGCGGCCTGATGGACCCGCGGCTGGCCGCGCTACTGCAGCTGCTCGAGCTCGAACGCCTCGAGGTCAATCTGTTTCGCGGCGCCAGCCGCGATATCGGCAGCCCCCAGGTGTACGGCGGCCAGGTGCTCGGCCAGGCGCTCAAGGCGGCCTATGCGACGGTCGAGCCGGACCGCGTGGCCCATTCCATGCACGCCTATTTCCTGCTGCGCGGCGATTTCAACGCGCCCATCGTCTATTTCGTTGATCGCAGCCGCGACGGCCACAGCTTCACCAGCCGACGCGTGACGGCCATACAGCACGGCGAGCAGATCTTCCACATGTCGGCCTCGTTCCAGGTGCCTCAGCCGGGCCTGGAGCACCAGATGGCGAAACCCGACGTGCCCGATCCCGAGGCGCTGCCGGATCCGGCCGCGCCGGCATCCGAGGCCGTGGAACGGCTGCCGGTGAGCATGCGGCGCTTCGCCCAGGCGCATCCGTTCGAATACCGGCTGGTCGAACCGCTCGTTGCCGCCGCGCCGCGCGCCGCAGCTCCGCTGCAGCACCTGTGGATCCGGGCCATCGATCGGCTGCCGGACGATGACGTGCTGCACCGCTGCCTGTTCGCCTACGTGTCGGATTTCCATCTGCTCGGCACGGCCGTGCGCCCGCATGCGCAGGAGTTCCTGGCCGGCCGCCTGCGCCTCGCGAGCATCGACCATGCCATGTGGTTTCATCGCCCGGTGCGCATCGATGAGTGGCTGCTGTGCGCCATGGACAGTCCGAGCGCCTCGGGCTCGCGCGGCTTTGCGCGCGCCAGCGTGTTCACGCGCGATGGCGTGCTGGTGGGGAGCACGGCGCAGGAAGGGCTGCTGCGGCTGATCGAGGCCCCGGGTCAGCCTGCGCCCGCGAGCCGCCCGCTGCGATAGTCGCGCAGCGCCTGCTCGATCTGCGCCTGGGTGTTCATCACGAACGGCCCGTACTGCACCACCGGCTCGTGCAACGCACGGGCGGCAAGCAACAGGCCACGGGCGCCGCTGCCGCCGGCCTCGATCTGCACGGCCGCACCATCCGAGAGTAGCCCCGCGGCGCCGCACGGCAACACGCTGCCGGTGCCATAGGGTCCGATGCGGGCCTCGCCCTCGTACAGGTACAGCAGCGCGTTATGACCGCCGGGCACGGGGATCTCGAGCCGCGCCATGGCCGGAAGGCGCACATCCAGGTACAGCGGATCGGTGCTCCGCGGCTCGCCGGTGCCATTGACCGGGCCGCTCGTCTGCTGCGCCCCAACCCGCACGCTGCCCGCGATCACGCGCACGCTCGCTCCGCCCGGCAGCTCGAGTGTGGGGATGTCGTGCGTCGGAATGTCGCGGTAACGGGCGGCTTTCATCTTCTCGGCCGCCGGCAGGTTGAGCCATAGCTGGAAGCCGCGCAGCCGTCCTTGGGACTGCTGCGGCATCTCCGAGTGAATGATGCCGCCCGCGGCGGTCATCCATTGCACGTCCCCGGGGCCGAGATCGCCGCGGTTTCCCAGGTGATCTTCGTGACGCATGTGCCCATCGAGCATGTAGGTGACGGTCTCGAATCCGCGATGAGGGTGCGAGGGGAAACCGGCGATGTAGTCGCGCGGATCGTCCGAGTAGAACTCATCGAGCAACAGGAACGGATCGACATACAGGCCGCGCTCGCTGCCAATGCTGCGCCGCAGTTTGACGCCCGCTCCATCCGAGGTCGGAACGGATTGAATGATGCGGGTCACGGTGCGCATGAAAAGCCTCCGTCTGATTGCCCCATGACGCCGAGCGGCGGATCATCGGCGTCGTGGAGCAGAACCAGATATGACGGAAAGTGCCTATATTGACAGGGGGGCCGAGCGGAAGATCAAGATAGCGCCGCTGTCGCGAAGCGCGCTATGCCATATTGTAACTCCGTGTATTCGCTGGCAGAACCGGTTGGCATGCAGCTGCCGGCGCACCATACTCGTTGGCCCATGAAGTAGAGTGGTCTAGTGGACAAACTGGTTACGCCCATTGCACCCGCAGGTGCCTCCAGAAAGCGCAAGCGCCAGGCGCCACGCGGCCGCATGGTGCTGCCGGAGGCCGTCGCGGAGGTCGAGGCGCTCATCGGATCCGCGCCGTACCGGCATGATCTGCTGATCCAGTACCTGCATTGCATCAACGATCGCTTCGGGCAGCTCGCAGCTCCTCACCTGGCCGCACTCGCGAAGTTGCTGGGACTGGCGCAGACCGAGGTCTACGAAGTCGCCACTTTTTATCATCACTTCGATGTGGTGAAGGAAGGGCCGGGTGGCACCATCGAGGCGCCCGCCGCGCTGACGGTGCGTGTCTGCGACGGCCTGAGTTGCGAGATGGCCGGGGCGAAGCGATTGCTCGAGCGCCTCCCTGACCTGCTCGGCCCCGATGTGCGCGTCATACCCGCGCCCTGCGTGGGCCGGTGCGAGCAGGCGCCCGTGGCCGTGGTGCATCAGAGGCCGGTAGGTCGCGCCACCGAGGAGTCGGTACAGGCCGAGGTGAGTGCCGGGCACACCCGCGACGAGCCCGGAGACTACATCGACTATGACGCCTACCGCGCGCGGGGTGGCTATGCGCTGCTGCTCGAGTGCATGGAGCACCGCCGCGAGCTCGAAAGCGTACTCAAGACCATGGAGGATTCGGGGCTGCGCGGCCTCGGCGGCGCGGGCTTTCCGACCGGCCGCAAATGGCGCATCGTGCGCGCGGAGCCCGCGCCGCGCCTCATGGCCGTCAATATTGACGAGGGCGAGCCCGGCACCTTCAAGGATCGCTGGTTTCTCGAGCGCGACCCGCACCGGTTCCTCGAGGGCATGCTGATCGGCGCCTGGGCGGTCGGCATCGCCGCGATCTACATCTATCTGCGCGATGAGTATCACGGCTGCCGCGCGATCCTCGAGGCCGAGCTGGCGAAACTGCAGGCCCAGCCGCCCATCGCGGAGCTGCCGACTATCGAGCTGCGCCGCGGGGCCGGCGCCTACATCTGCGGTGAAGAGTCGGCCATGATCGAGTCCATCGAGGGCAAGCGCGGCATGCCGCGCCTGCGTCCGCCTTACGTGGCACAGGTGGGTCTGTTCGGCCGACCGACCCTGGAGCACAACTTCGAGACCCTGTACTGGGTGCGGGAGCTGCTCGAGAAGGGCGCTGCCTGGTTCGCCTCCCAGGGCCGCCACGACCGCAAGGGACTGCGCAGCTTTTCGGTCTCGGGGCGAGTGCGAGAGCCCGGCGTGAAGCTTGCCCCGGCGGGCATCACGGCGCGCGAGCTGATCGAGGAATACTGCGGCGGCATGCAGCAGGGCCACACCTTCTATGGCTACCTGCCCGGCGGCGCCTCCGGCGGCATCCTGCCCGCATCGATGGGTGACGTGCCGCTCGATTTCGATACCCTGCAGCCATATGGCTGCTTCATCGGCTCCGCCGCGGTGATCGTGCTCTCGGCGCAGGACACTGCCAAGGCGGCGGCGCGCAACATGATGCGCTTCTTCGAGCACGAGTCGTGTGGACAGTGCACTCCCTGCCGCGTCGGCACCGCCAAGGCAAACATGTTGATCGCGAAGGAGGACTGGGACCAGCCGCTGCTCGCCGAGCTCTCGCAGGTCATGCGCGATGCCTCGATCTGCGGCCTCGGCCAGGCGGCGCCGAACCCGATCGACTGCGTGATCAAATACTTCCCGCACGAATTGACCCGAGGACGAGAATGAACGCCATCCCCCGCGCCGACCCCGCGCAGTTCGAGCCGGCGACCGTCAAGTTCCTGCTCGACGGCCGCGAAGTCACCGCCGCGGAGACCGACACGCTGCTGGAGATCGCCGACCGGGAAGGCCTCCAGATTCCGCGCCTGTGCTACCAGCCAGGCATGGACGCGGTGGGCAATTGCCGCTCCTGCATGGTGGAGATCAAGGGCGAACGCGTGCTGGCAGCCTCCTGCTGCCGTACTCCCAAGGCGGGGATGCAGGTCACGACCCAGAGCGAGCGCGTGCGCAAGGCGCAGCAGCTCGTCATCGAGCTGCTGCAATCGGACATGCCCGAGCGGGAATACACGCGCCACAACGAGCTCGATGAGTGGGCCGTGCGGCTCGACGTGGGCAAGCCGCGCTTCGCGCCGCGGCCGCCCGTGGTCGCCGACCTGTCCCACGCCGCCATCGCCGTCAATCTCGACGCCTGCATTCAGTGCACGCGCTGCCTGCGCGCCTGTCGCGACGAGCAGGTGAATGACGTGATCGGGCTCGCCTTCCGCGGCCAGCAGGCGAAGATCGTGTTCGACATGGATGACCCCATGGGGGCCTCGACCTGCGTGGCCTGCGGCGAATGCGTGCAGGCTTGCCCCACCGGGGCGCTGATGCCGGCGCGCGATGCGGCGCTGACCGTGCCCGACCGGTCCGTGCACTCGCTCTGTCCGTATTGCGGCGTGGGCTGTCAGCTCACCTACCATGTGAAGGACGATCAGATCCTGTTCGTGGAAGGTCGTGACGGGCCGGCCAATCATTCGCGCCTGTGCGTCAAGGGCCGCTACGGGTTCGACTACACGCGACACCCGCAGCGCCTGACCGTGCCGTTGATCCGCCGCGCCGATGCGCCCAAGCGCGGCGAGTTCACGATGGATCCGAACAATGTCATGCAGGTGTTCCGCGAGGCGAGCTGGGACGAAGCGATCGCGTTGGCTGGCGGCTCGCTGCGGCGCCTGCGCGATAGCCACGGTCCCAAGTCGCTCGCCGGTTTCGGCTCGGCCAAGGGCAGCAACGAGGAGGCCTATCTGTTCCAGAAGCTCGTGCGGCTCGGCTTCGGCAATAACAACGTCGATCACTGCACGCGCCTGTGTCACGCCTCGAGCGTGGCCGCGCTGCTCGAGGGCATAGGCTCGGGCGCGGTGAGCAACCCGGTCATGGACGTGACCCGCGCCGAGGTGGTGATCCTGATTGGCGCCAATCCCACGGTGAACCACCCGGTGGCCGCGACATTTCTGAAGAACGCGATGCGCCGTGGCACCAAGCTCATCGTCATGGATCCTCGCCGCAGCGATCTGGCGCGCACCGCCTACCGTTACCTGCAGTTCAAGCCGGACACCGACGTCGCGCTGCTCAATGCGATGATGCACGTGATCATCGAGGAGAATCTGGTCGACGCACGCTTCATCGCCGATCGCACGCTCGGCTACGAGGCCGTGGTCAAGAACGTGCGGGGCTACAGCCCCGAGCTCATGGCGCCGATCTGCGGCGTGCCTGCCGAGACCATCCGCGAGGTCGCCAGGCTGTACGCGACCAGCGCCGGGTCGATGATCCTCTGGGGCATGGGCATTAGCCAGCACATCCACGGCACCGACAACGCCCGCTGCCTGATCGCCCTGGCGCTCATGACCGGACAGGTGGGCAGGCCGGGCACGGGCCTGCATCCGCTGCGCGGGCAGAACAACGTGCAGGGCGCCTCGGACGCCGGCCTCATACCGATGATGTACCCCGATTACCAGAAGGTGGAAAATCCCGAGGCGCGGGCGCGCTTCGCCAAGGCCTGGGGTGTGCGGCCCGAACAGCTCGATGACAAGACCGGCCTCACCGTGGTCGAGGTGATCAAAGGCATCCTGGCCGGCAACGTCAAAGGCATGTACATCATGGGCGAGAATCCCGCCATGAGTGATCCTGACGCCCAGCACGCCCGCGAGGCGCTCGCCAAGCTCGAGATGCTCGTGGTCCAGGACATCTTCCTGACCGAGACCGCGTATCTGGCCGACGTGATCCTGCCGGCCTCGGCATTCGCGGAGAAGACCGGCACGTTCACCAACACCGATCGCTACGTGCAGCTTGGCCGCCGCGCGCTCGATCCGCCGGGCAAGGCGCGCCAGGATCTCGAGATCATCATCGAGCTCGCGCAGCAGCTCGGCCTGTCCTGGTCCTACGGTACGGGCGAGGCCGCGGTGGCCGCCGTGTTCGATGAGATGCGCCACACCATGCCGAGCATCGCCGGCATCACCTGGCAGCGCCTGCAGGCCGAGGACGC